>NZ_PCZI01000003.1:0-112807 GCF_002554085.1 Lactobacillus sp. UMNPBX1 | reverse complement strand
GTATCAAATATTTCCAAGCAGATGATTCCAAAGGTTGAGGCTTACCACAAACGCAAGCTAAGCGACAAGTTTTTCTGCGTCTATTTGGATGCGACATACCTTCCTTTGCGCCGAGAAACATTTGAGCGTGAAGCAGTCTATATTGCCATTGGCATCAAGCCTAATGGGCACAAGGAGGTCATTGACTACTGCATTGCGCCTAGCGAGAACATTGAAGTCTGGACAGATATGCTTCAAAACATGAAATCCCGAGGCTTAAAGCAAGTTGAGCTTTTTCTTTCTGATGGTGTTGTTGGCATGAAAACAGCCTTGGCCAGGACTTATCCTAAAGCTCATTTTCAACGCTGTTTGGTTCATGTCATGCGCAATATCTGCGCTAAAGTACGCGTCGACGATCGTGAAAAGATCATGAACGAATTCAAACAGGTGCATCAACAGACAAACAAAGAAGAAGCCACAGCTGTCCTGCATGACTTCTATACCAAATGGGGCAAGGTTTACAGCCATGTTATCAGAAGCTTGAAAGACATAGAACCAGATCTGCTGGTCTTTTATAACTATCCCAAGCAGATCAGAGCTTCAATTTATTCGACTAACATGATTGAATCATTTAACAATGTGATCAAGCGCAAAGCTAAGCCTAAGGCAGAGTTTCCAACTGAACAGTCGCTTGATGCTTTTATTGGTATTCAGGCAATGAGCTACAATGACCGTTATTTCAATCGAATTCATAAAGGCTTTGGTCAGGTTCAGGACACCTTAGAATCCTACTTTGATTAAATAAATAATTAAAAAATCAATTTACGAGAAAGATCTATTTACACAAAAGATTTGACAGTTTCAGAATATGAGTAGAAAGAGAAAAATTTTAAATTAATTGGAAAATAATCATGGAAATTAAAGAGATAAAATCTAATAAGAAGCAGTATATAGACTTACTTTTGTTAGCTGATGAACAAGAGAGTATGATTGATCGCTATTTAGAACGTGGAATTATGTATATCTTGATTGATAAAGGAAAAGTTAGATCTGAATGTGTTATTACGGTTGAAAATGGTAATACAGTAGAAATAAAAAATATAGCCACTTATCCAAAAGATCAAGGTAAAGGGTATGCTAAACATTTGATTAATTTTATTGCTAAGAAGTATCAAAATAAATATCAAATTTTGCAAGTTGGAACGGGTGATAGCCCCTTAACTATTCCTTTTTATGAAAAATGTGGTTTTAAACGCTCAGGTAAGATCAAAGATTTTTTTGTAAAAAATTATGATCATCCGATTTTTGAAGCTGGACATCAGCTACTAGACATGATTTATTTAAGTAAGCGATTAAATTAGAAAGTAGGCTTTATCGATGGAAGAAAATACTAAAAAAATGTTGGCAGGCAAACCATATCGCCCAGATACTGAAGAACTGAAAAAGATTTCCAGTTTAGCTCATCGCTTATCACGTGATTACAACATAACTACTGATGAAGATGAGGTAGAACGGAAAGCAATTATCGATCGTCTTTTTCCGAATCATGGTCAAAATGTATATTTACAAGGACCAATTGAAGTGGATTATGGTCAATTTACACACTTAGGAGATAATTTTTATTCTAATTTCAATTTGACTATTTTGGATACTTGTCCCGTAACAATTGGAAATAATGTAATGTGTGGACCTAACGTAACATTTGCGACTCCATTGCATCCTTTGTTGCCAACTCAAAGAAATGCTCGCAAGCAATCAGACGGAAAAATAGCCGATATTGAATATGGAGCAGCTATCACTGTTGGCGATAATTGTTGGTTAGCCAGCAATGTTACTGTTTGTCCCGGCGTAAAAATTGGTAAAAATTGCGTTATTGGAGCTGGATCGGTAGTTACTAAAGATATTCCAGATAATTCATTGGCACTAGGGGTACCGGCTAAAGTAATACGTCAGATTACTGATCAAGATCATTTAAATAATTATCCATATTAGAAAAAGAAAATGTATACGTTCTCATTGATTCTTTATCAAAATTGTAACCCCAATGAAAAAAATAAATGCTAGTATTATGGGTAGAATTTACATAACATTGCTGGGGGAATTTAAAACGAAACGTATTAATTTAAAAAAAACATTAATCAAATCAACCATTTCGTTAACTATAGCTGCTTCAATGCCTGTTGGAATGGCAATTGCTAATGCCAATAGCTCGACAGTTCAGGCAGCAAGTTATAACAAAACTGAAATGCGGAGCTTTGTTAGAAATACATTAGCTAGTTATTATGCTCGTGGTACCGTAGTTATAGTAAAAGATGGACAACCACAACAAATTTCTTATGGTTACGGTTATTATGGCAAGCGATTAGGTGCGGGAAACAGTAAGGTAGTTTATCCTGTTTGTTCTTTGCAAAAAGTAATTACCGGCGCAATTATCACTCAATTAATTTCTGCAGGGAAGTTTACACAGTATACTAAGATCTCTAAGTGGTATCCTAATTTAAAAGGTGCTGATAATATTACCGTCGGCAACTTGATGACGCATACTTCTGGATTGACAGCAGCTGATACTGAAGTAAATAGAGGACGTGTTTATTCAGAAGCTGATGCAATTAATTGGGTTGTTAATAAGCTAAACTCAACTACGCAAAATCAACCTGGTAATTTTTCATACAATAATACCAACTATATTTTGTTAGCTGGAATTATACGTCAAGAAACTGGACAAAGCTACAAGCAAAATGTGCAGGAACGAATTATTAATAAGCTTGGCTTAAAGCGAACTTATTTCTTGGAAGATATTCCAGCCGGGATGACGGATGGTATCTCATATACCTGGAATCAAAAGAATTACCAATGGGCTCAATATGTTAAAAAGACTCAAGCTTCTCAATTGGTAGGTGCTGGTAATTTGTTCTCAGCTCCAATGGACTATTACCGTATTCAACTTGGTTTAACCAATGGGCAAATTTTGAGTCGAACAGACTTTGATTATATGACTCATTTAACATCACGTTCATCAAATGGTTATTCAGGTGGTTTATATATGAAGAATAATGATAACTTGAAGTTAGCATATGGTAACTTATATAACACTCACTTTGGTAACTGGATTCAGATGACTACAGATAATCAAAATGGTTTGATTATGTTCTTAAATCAAACTCAAAATGATGAAAACAGAAATAAACAAATTGGTTATCAAATTTTGAATCATATCAAGGCTAATACATTTAGCGCAAAATAAAATTTTTCCTGCTTTAAACTTCATGTTAAGCTTAAAGCAGGATTTTTTTGATTGGAGTAAAAAAGATGGTTAATGGTGGCGTATTAGTTAGCCAAGATTTATCTTGTGCTGGTCAAGTATCACTTAGTGCAGCTTTACCCGTTTTAGGAGCATGTGGCTTGAGCCCGACCGTATTGCCTACTGCAATTTTGTCTACACATACGGGTGGCTTTGGTGAGAATACTTTTTTAAGTTTGAATAATGAAATGGCTAAGATTATGGCCCATTGGCAAAAGGTTGGTTTTGATTTTTCAGCTGTATACTTAGGCTATTTGGGCAAAAGTGCATTAGATTTTTGGACAGAAAAGATTAGCTATTTTAAACAAAAAAATAAATTGATCTTGATTGATCCAGTAATGGGTGATCACGGTCAACTTTATCGTGGCATTGATGAAAACTATGTAATAAAGATGCGAAATCTAGTTAAGTCGGCTACGATTTTAACGCCGAATATGACAGAAGTAGCATTTTTATTAGGCAAAAAGGCAACTAGTAATTCATTGAAAACAGCAACAGAATTTGCGGCTGAATTATCTAGTCAATTTGGTGTCCCGAATGTCATAATTACCGGTATTTCACTTAATAAGGAAAAAATTGCGGAAGTTGGAATTACAGCCGATCATAGTTGGTCTTTAATTCAGAAAAAACTCCCAGGTAATTATTTTGGTACGGGAGATTTGTTTGCAAGTGCATTTTTTGCTGCTGTAATGCATAAAGAAAATTTAGAAAAAGCGTGTTCAATTGCGGCCGATTTTGTTGCACAAGCAATCAGGGAAACACCCAAGCAAGATTCACGTCTAGGACCAAATTATGCAGCAGCTTTATCAGATTTACTGAAGAGATGGAGTAATAATTAATAATGCAGATATTTAGAGAAAACAAGAATTCTTTACAAGCTTTAGTTTTAACGGGACTTTTTGCGGCAATTATTTATATTGGGATCTGGGTGTTAAGAATCCCCGTTCCTGCTATGGTAGGACGCCCATTTATTCATTTTGGAAATACGCTAACTGCTGTAGCAATTTTATATTTAGGTTATCGTAATGGCATGATTGCGGGAATTATTGGTCTAGGTGGTTTTGATTTGTTAAATGGCTATGCCGCAACATCATGGTTGACTATGCTTGAGGTAGTAGTAGTGGCTTCGGTTTTGACAGCAGTTTATCGAGGAATGCACTATCAAGATAGTAAAAGAAATATTATTATTTTAGGTATTATTGCAGGGGTAACTAAGATATTCACTACTTATTGCGTTTCAATTGTTGAAGCTTTAATGGTGGGGACGAGCTTTAAAGTAGCGTTAGTTGGAGCCTTTGTTAGTTTGCCTGCAACTGTAATCAATTCAATTTCTACTGCAATTTGTACACCAATTTTATATTTTGCTTTGCGGGATGCTAGTCGTCTAATTATAAAAAAGGTTAGATAAATCAATAGATTTTACACGAAATTTGCAAGGTGCTATATTAAAGATATTATTACTGGCATAAAAGGTAGGATAGTATGAACGAAGACCTAAAGAAAAAGAATAAACGAAACAATATTATTATTTTAACGATTGCAGTTTTAATTATCGTTGGGGTAATCGCGGGTTTTGGCATTCATAATCACCGTGTGGCAACACAAGCTGCAGCAGAAAAATATGCTAAAACTCACTTTAACCCTAATGTTACAATCGATGGAGTTAAAGTAGGAAAGCTAACCGTTACTAAGGCAATGGCTAAAGTTAACCAAAAAGCTAAAAATCAAGTTGAGTTAAAAAATAACGAACTGGTTTATAGCTATAACACTACAGTCCAATCATTAGATGAGTCCGAGACAAAGGCCTTTTTTAAGAAGCAACAAACTAAAACTCCATCGACTCAGACTTATAAGTTTACTACTAGTAATTTAGCTACAGCTAAAAAGAAACTAACTGACTTAAGCAAAGCAGAGATTACTTATAAAATTAATGGCAAAAATTATCAATTAAAGGCCAAAGATTTATTGAATAATGTGACTTATCGAGATAATCGCTATCAATTTGGTGATACTAGTAAATTAACGACTAAGTTAAATCAAATTGATAAAGAAGTTTCAACATTACACAAGAGCTATAAATTTACAGTGCCAAAGGGCAATAAAGTTAAAGGGAAAACCATAACGGTAAAGAATAAGACTTGGGGTTGGGGCGTTTATGTTAAAAAGACGCAACGCTTACTTCTCGAAGCATTTGCCAAAGGCCAAAAAAACTTTGATGGTGCAGATGCACTTTACGGTTTAGGCTACAGCACTTATCCTCACGGCTATGGCTATTCAAATAAAGAAATTGGTGATACTTATGCTGTTGTATCATTGAAAAAGCAAGAGGTATGGTTGATCAAAAAGGGTAAACTAGCCGTTCATCTTCGTGATGTTGTTACCGGTACTATGGAAGGTTCTAAGGGTGATCAAACTCCGCGTGGGGTGTGGTATATCCACTATAAGGAATCACCAAGTACATTGCGTGGGACCAATGATGATGGTTCAAGTTATGCTTCTCCAGTTAAGTATTGGATGCCATTTACCTTAAGTGGCAGTGGTTTTCACGATGCCTCTTGGCGGACTGATTGGAGCAAGACCGCTTATCTAAAAGGTGGTTCACATGGTTGTGTTAATGTTAAGCCAAGCGAGATTCGAAGCGTTTGGAACAATATCAAAAAGGGCGAACCTGTAATTATTTACTAATAACATGTTTAAGGGATCCATTAA
Source organism: Lactobacillus sp. UMNPBX1 (assembly GCF_002554085.1). Taxonomy (NCBI): domain Bacteria; kingdom Bacillati; phylum Bacillota; class Bacilli; order Lactobacillales; family Lactobacillaceae; genus Lactobacillus; species Lactobacillus sp. UMNPBX1. The sequence continues at coordinate 106,818 of NZ_PCZI01000003.1, read as the reverse complement.
GTTGGATCCTTTTTTATGAAACAATTTTTATAAGGTGAAAAGCTATTTGATTACTTGGAAAAACAGCTAAATGTAAACAATAAACGTGAAACATGGCTCTGAAGCCCGATATTATCGCGATTGTGGATAAAAATATAGGTAATTCACATCTATTACTAACTCAATTAATATTTTTTTGAAAAAGAGTAGAAAGATGAACCTTTGTTTGATATAATTTCTATGCGAACTAATGGTCTAAAAATAGAAAGATGAGATGATAATAGCTATGATGCAACAAGAGGAATTAGAATCACAGGAAGAAAAAGTTAAGTTTTTTGATGAAGACTGGTTGAATTGGAACTAAAATCTTTAAATGTATAATTCACTTCTGTATAATTAAAGAAAAATAAAAATTTATTAACTCTTTCACCTAAAGGAGTAAATTATGCAAGTAAGAACTAGATGTTTTCAAAGTTTAGATTACGAAGATTTGTGCCGGGTTCATGATGCGGCTCGTTTGCAAGAAATGAAAATAGGCGGAGTGGAGAAATATTTTATTCCGTTTAAGGAAGCACCATACTGGTATAATTTCTTTGATTCTGAGATTAGGATTGTAGAAGTTAATAATGAATTTGCTGGCTTTGCTGCGTATAAGCCACATAATTTAGCTTATTTTTATATTGATCCTCAATTTCAACGACGTGGTATTGGTGATCATTTGTTAGCTTCAGTGTTACCAAATATTAGACGGCCGATTAGGCTAGAAGTCTTTAGCGCAAATATAGCAGCTAAAGCGCTGTATGCAAAGCATGGTTTTAAAATTATCAAAACAGTTAAAGAGCCGTGGTGGTCAGACCCCAAGTCTGAGCCAGTTTCAAGTGATACGATGGAATTAGTGTAAGAGGCAATATTAATGAGTTTTTATAATTTAGATTATGAAGAAAAACGGTTTATTCAGTTAGCTAAAAAGAATACTCGCTCATATTATGAACATCATGATCAGATTCCTTCCTCACCTGGCCAAGTTGAGCTGGCCAAGGAACTAGTAAAGGAAATGAAAGAGCTTGGGCTTGATGCTTACTATAATGAAAAAACAGCTTTTGCAATTGGAAAGTTAAGTGCAAACACAGCAGAAAAGGTAACGCCTATTGGCTTCTTTGCTCACGTGGATACTGCAGACTTTAACGCAGTTAATATTAAGCCACAAATTCACGAAAATTATGATGGTCAGAAAATTATCCTAGATGAGAAAGATAATATTGTTCTTGATCCAACCGAGTTTCCAGACTTATTAAATCTAAAAGGACAAACCTTAATTACTTCTGATGGTCATACTTTGCTAGGAGTTGATGATAAGGCTGGAATCACTGGGGCATTAGCAATGCTTAAATATTTAACTGAACATCCTGAAATTGAACACGGTGATGTTTTTGTTGCTTTTGGTCCAGACGAAGAAATTGGCTGTGGTGGTCAATATTTTGATCCAGCTGATTTTCCTAATGTAGAATTCGCTTATACGTTAGACAATGGGCGGCCAGGAGATTTTGAATACGATACCTTTAATGCGTCAGAGATTACGATCCATATTAAAGGGACTGTAGTTCACCCTGGTGAAGCATATGGTCTGATGGTTAACGCAACAACTTTGATGAATGATTTTTTGTCTAATTTACCTCAGGATCAAGTGCCTGAAAAGTCACGTAATCATGATGGTTATTTCTTGGTTCTACATGCTCAAAGCAATGTTGATCATGCCGATATTAGCATGATTATTCGTGATTTTGATCAAAGTGAATATAACCGTAAAGAACAGTTTATTCGCGATCTAGTTAAAAAGATGAACAAAAAGTATGGCAATAGATTTACTGTAAATATTCGTGAGCAATATGAAAATATCTACAACTATATTAAGGACAAGCCATATATTGTAAATCTGGCTCTTGATGCTTATCGCAAGTCTGGACTAAAGCCAAATGTACAATCCTTTAGAGGTGGAACTGATGGAAACTTTATTTCGCCTAAAGGAATTCCTACACCTAACTTATTTAATGGTGGTGGCAATTATCATGGCCGATACGAATATGTGACTGTTGAGCAGATTGATAAATTAGCCGAAGTGTTGACTAATATTGTGACTGAACATTTGCGTCAAACTCGCACTGGTAGGAATGAAAAGCCACTAGAAAAATATTGGTAGATTTAATAGCCGTTTTATTTAACAAATTAATACTGTAGCATTAGGATATAAGTGGCTAGATGAAATATCCTTCCTCCTTAGAAGTGATTATAATCTATTTTCTTCATTGTAAAATCTTGCTAAAACAGCGCCGTAGAGCCATTTCTCGGCGCTGTTTTTCTTTTGCAAAATTTCAAAATAAAGTTTTCCACTGAAAAAGCACTGAATAAACCTATTTAAAGTCCAAATTATCGATAGATTTTCTCAAATTTTCTTTTTGCTTTTCGGTGATATGGGTATAAATATCCAAGGCTAATTCTGGTGTTGAGTGACCAAGTGCATACTGAACTTCACGAGGAGTAATTTTGTCGCTGCCATCATAAATCAGGGTGGCATAAGTGTGTCTTAAACCGTGGTTGGTTATCCTCCTGATATTAGGATTTGCTTGGTAGACTTCTTTCATCCAGTTACCGCCAATACCCTTAGAATAGAAAACGTCTTTTCCAGGATGATGGAATACAAAGTCAGATATACTTAAATCTGTTGTTTGCTTGTATTCGTTTAAAAGATCAACAAGACTGTCAGATAGAGCAAGTACACGATCACTGTCTTCTGTTTTAACCGGACCAATGTCTTTTTTGCCTTGCTTATTCAACGTAGCAGTTCTTTCAATGTGGACTGCCTTATTCTTAAAATTAAAGTCTGACCATTTAAGCGCAATGGCTTCACCACGTCTTAGTCCTAGATTTGCTAAAAGCATGAAATAGAGATAATACTTCAATTTAGTATTTTTTGCAGCAGCTAGGAACTGTATCAGTTCGTCTCGATTATAAAAGTTGTTGTCATTGTTTCGAGATTTCTTAGCTGACTTTTTAGGCATGATGACACGATCAAATGGATTATGTTCAACCCAGCCACGGATAATAGCAAACTTGATTAATCTATTCAGCAAACCTACGATCTTTTTATATGATACGTATTTTTTTGCTGTCTTATTAGCGAACTTCTGAACATGATCTACAGATATTTTATTGATGTATGAGTTACCAAATTCCGGCTTGATGTATTTTTCCCATCTATTTTTTGTGTCAAAGTAGGTGGTACCACGTACTTCTTCCTGGTAAATATCTTTCCAGATGTCCCATACTTCACTAACTCTTTTATCTGTGTTTTGTTGTTCGTTAACCACTTGATCAACAGTCTGAGATTTAAGATCAAACTTTGCTTGTTCAGCATCTTTGTATGTCTTAAAGCCTTGACGTGTGACGTTGTGGGCTTTACCTGTTTCTGGGTCAAGTCCGATGTAAGTTTTAAAAGCCCATCTGATCTTGCCTGATTTCTTCAATTTATAAGAATAAATCTCCTTGTCTCTTCTTCTTGGCATGTTTTTCACCTCCTTTCATAATTATATAAAACTAATGTTCTTTTTAACTGTTTATTAAAAGCCTGTTACCTGTATTGGATAGCAGGCTTTTTTGCGTTATAGATAATTAACTGATATGATCGAGCAACATTCTGCCCATAAGTTATGTGTAACACACAAATTATTATTATTCTATTGTTTTAATAAAAAGAGATTTTATTGTTTTAATAGCTCGGCTTTCTTTCTGTCGTACTCTTCTTGAGTTATAGCCTTTTCATCAAGTAATTTCTTAAACTTCATGATTTCATCTGCCGTATCTGGCTTATTGACTTTTTGAACTTGGACTTGAGGCTTGGATTCTGCTTTAGCTTTCTCCTTAGTAATTAAATCCTTCTGATCAGCGCCCCAGCGATAACCAAGGACCCACAGAACTACTATCACGATAGGCCATACGTTCTTTAAGTCACTAAAGTAATGTGGAGCTGCAGAGCCTAATATAATGAATGCTAAAATTCCGTAAACCCAGAACCAAGCCCATTCATAATCTTTGTTCTTAAAAGCACATTTGGTTTTGATGTAATAAATTCCTTGAACTAGCATTGCGGCAGCTAATAACAATCCAAAAAAACCACTTGTAGTTCCAAAGTTAGCACCATCTAATGAATAACCACCAATGACACCAATTGACTGAATGATTAGTATTGCGGATCCCACTATAAGCAATATCCCAGCAATTAAACGTCTGGTACTATTCTTAGGCTTTATTTCATTGTCTTCGTCCATTTCTTATTCCTCCATAAATAGATACAAACTATTCCTTAGGTTTATAGTCACTGGCTCTGGACTATGCGACCATCTGTAAATAGGTAATAAAGGTCATGAGGAATGCAAAAGGCTTTAGCAAACTTGTAGAAGTTACCAAAATGATAGTCGTTGTCGTCGCAATATTTATGAAGCAACTTAATAGCAAAAATATTAGCATCAGCTTCACCATGATTTACAGTTTGATCATTCAAGTTGTAATATTGCTGATCTTCATACAGGACGTGTGCAATTTCATGTGCCAACTGAAAAGGAATCTCAGTAGGATATGGCCACCGCACATTCATAATGATCAATCTGCCAACGTGGTTATAGCTAAGAGGAGGTGCAAAAGGTGGAAGACGATCAGAAAACTCAACACCTATTTTGTAATCAAACATTGCAGCATTCATTAGATATTTAATAAGGTGATCATAGTTTTCTTTATTTTCTATGCTAAGTTCATCAAGAGATTTAATCATAGTAGTTATTCCTTATTTAAATACTCAGGATGTCGTTTAAAGTAACCTTTGGCAATATCAGCATAGGTATCCTTTAATTCGTCTGGTATTTCACCACCATAGGGCATACCTAAATCAGCCCAGGTTAATTCTGAGCCGTTTAAATCCAATAGGGTATCAGCAGAAATATTAAGTGCTAACGCTATAGCTTTCAATTCATCACTAGATACTTTTCTAGTTCCCTTTTCTATCTTATTAAGTGCAGTTCGTTCAATTCCACTTTTATCAGCCAATTCGGCTTGTGTCATGTCTTGAGCTTCACGATAATTGATAATTTTTTGAGCCAAATTGTTTTGATTGTTCATTTTCTTTCACCTCTATTGCGCTTTTCGCAATAAATATATCACAAATAGCAACTATTTGTTCAAAAATTGCGAAAAAAGTATTGACATTGCGAAAATAGCAATGTAATATAATGCATGTAAGATGAATTGCGAATATCGCAACTAAAGGGAGGCGAAGATATGAAGAGAGAAATCAATTTAGCCTTGATTCGTGAGCAACGATTAAAGCATGGTTTTAGCAACGAGGATATGGCAAAGAGCTTAGGATTAGCTAGTTCGGATAAGTACTTCCGCAGAGAACACGGTGTTTACAAATTTCAAGCTTCTGAACTTCCAGCTCTTTCTAAAAAATTGGATATTCCTTTGGAAAAAATTTTTATTTAAAATAGTGCGATTTTAGCACAGCAAGGAGAAACAAATGGAAGAACTAATGAAAGTTCAAGTCAAAAACGATCGTCAACTTGTTAGTGCAAGAGACTTACATAAAGGTCTTGGACTAAAAGGAAGATTTAGCAGATGGTTCAAAACTAATTCAGAACTATTCACTGAAAATGAGGATTTTTACAAGTGTACATCAAGTACGGTTGTTAACAACGGCGCTGTTCGTGAGTTAGATGATTATTTATTAACCATTGAAATGGCTAAGCAATTAGCAATGATGGCAAGAACAGAAAAGTCAAAGCTTTATAGAGAATATTTCCTAGACCTAGAGCGTAAATGGAATAGCCCAGAAATGGTTATGCACAGAGCATTGGAATTCTCAAATGCTCGAATTGAACAACTTAAGTTGGAAAACAAAAACTTGAATATCCAACTTGAAGAATCAAATAAGAAAGCAAGTTACCTTGATCTAATTCTCGGTGATCCAACTCCAATTCTTATCACTCAAATTGCTAATGACTATGGCTATAGTGCTGTTGCTTTCAACAGACTGCTTAAAAAGCTTAAAGTCCAAAGACGTGTCAACGGTCAATGGATCTTATACAGAGCATTTATGGGTAAAGGCTATACAAGTACTAAGAGCAAGACCTACGAAGATCATCATGGAAAGTTAAGAACAAAGATTTATACAGTTTGGACTCAAAAAGGTCGCAGATTTATCTATGACATTTTGAAGAAGAACGGAATCCTTCCATTGATTGAACGTGAAGACTAGGGGTGATCACAAATGACAACCGACACAATGAAACCGATATTCGCGATGTCAACTAATGAACTTGGGAGCAGAGACCTTGACCTACTTCTCAAAAGAATGTCGTCAAGGACGACCAAAGAAGAAAAGGAAAAGTTGACCAAGCAACTAAACGAGGTTGATGCCGAACTAAAGAGACGAGGGGGAGATTGATGAATGACTTCATTGACATGACAGCCTTTGATGCACATATCCGGTCAATCGCTAGACAGGTTTATTTGGAAGAACATGCAAAGGAAGCCGGTGTATCAAAGAGCGAGTTAAAAGAAATGATCCGCATGATGGTACAGCAAAAAGCCTTTAATCGAAAAGATGCTGCTAAGTACATTGGCAAAACGCCATCATACATCAACGTCTTAGTGAATAAAGGCTTACTAAAACAAACAGTAATTGATGGATCAACTTGTTACTTAAAAGAGAGCTTAGACGAGTATCTAAGTTCAGGAATCACAACTTATAGGAGGGCAATCTAATGAGTAAGTATGGAAAGACAAAACTTGACCACGCATTGAGTTACTTCTGCATGGCATTTGAAAAGATTCTGGAATTGTGTGCAATCTTGTTCGTTCCATTCACCGTGGTAGAGCAGTTATGCATTTACGGAACATCGCACCCAGACAAGATTATCTCACTGCTATTGGTGTTGATGATCTTCCTTACACCGCTGGCAGTGCACATGGTTAAGAAACTTAGAAAGTAGGTGAAAACAATGAATGACGTTGAAAAGTTCGGCAGACGACTTAAAAGGTTTAGAAAAAACAAGCACTATACACAAGAGCGCTTAGGTAGAGAGGTTTATGTAAGTGATACAACCATTGGACGGTATGAGCGAGGTATCTCAATGCCAGACAAGAGAATGGTTTACGAACTAGCACAAGTTCTGGGAGTAACCCCTGATCGGTTGCTGGGTTTAGAAAACAAGGAGGACTAATGAAATTATGGAACAGAATAATCAACCAATTGTATCAAGTGGATCAGCCTTACAGCTTAGACCAAACCAATACAGTGTTCTTGCTAATAGTAATGCTATCAGCACTACTCACGGGTGCTTTTCTGAATTGACTAAGGACATCAAGAAGGCACTTGGCCTGGCAAAGCAAAAAGCCCTTTACTGCTAGCACAGCAAAGAGCTTAAAATCGAAAAACAATTTAAATCACTGAATAAGGAGATTATACCACAATGGAACAATTAGATTCAAAGCAGATTAAAGAAGCTAAATACATTTACGATAACGAAAGCTTGCGCGACTTAGCTGATGAAGAACCAGATGCCTTACTATTCTGGGACGGTGATGAACAAGCGTTAATCACTAAGTATGCTGGCGACTTTGACAATGCTTATGAAACCGCAATGGATTTCTTCACTTACAAGCTTGACAGTGACTTTCACGGAAATTTAAACGAATTTGCTAAAATGCTAGGTTACGGGTTAGGCGCTAAAGCCTTTTCAATGGCTGATTTCTTAGTAGATTGGAATAACTACAGTGAAGACGCTCTAAGAGAGATCATTCACGATGACTTTAATGGGGACTACTTGGAGGATATTTATAATGACTAACAATCAACTAATTCAATTTGACGGGATTGAATATCCAGTAAGCTACAAGCCAGCTGAAATCATTTTTCCAAAATACGGAGAAATGAAAGACAACATTTTAAAAGTTCACGATGAGTTTGCGGATTGGACGGTAACGCCACAAAACCTTAAATCTTCAAAAGAAGTAAGAAAGAATCTCAACAAGCTTAAAAGAACTATCAATTCGCAAAGAATCTCGATTACTAGTGGCATTCAAAAGCCAGCCAAGATGTTTAAAGCTAACATTGATGACTTGATAGCAATTATTGACGAAACAACAAAGAACATCGATTCACAGCTTAAACATTACGATGACAAGCTAAGACAAGATAAGCATGATCAACATGTCAAATTCATTAAACAAGCTTGTGAAGATGCTGGCGTAGACCCTAGCAAGATTAGGTATAACGCCAGTTGGGACAACAAAACCTATAGTAACCCTAAATTTGAAGCCGAACTGTACGAGCAAGTTGATATTTTACGCAAAAATAAACAGCAACTTGAAACAAACAAACGAATTATCATTCAAAAAGCCGATGAATTAGGAATTCCATTTGCTCACTACTTCGACCAATTGCAAAGAGAGGTCCCACTTGATGAGATTCTCAACGACATGCAAGCGGAAAAAGATGAACTGATCGCAATTGCTAAAAAGCAAAAAGAAACTAAGCAAAAAGAACAAGCCGACTTGGTTAAGCATGGCGATAAGGCGATTGACCCTCAAACGGGCGAAGTTAAAGATAAAACTTATACCTTTAGACTGGAATTTCAAAACGTTACTAAGTATCAGGTTGACCAATTAAACAGCTTCTTAAAAGACTGGGGAATTAAAGCTAGGAGAATTAAATAATGACTACAAAAAAACAAGGTTTTGATGATTTTATTGAGCCAAATCCAGAATTAATTAAAAATTTTGACATCAAAAAGTACAAAAAAACAGACAATGAGCCAAAATTAAAGATTCTTACTTATACTGATGAGCAGCAGAATCGAAAAGATAAAGCTTCATGGGCTATGCATTTAGCAATGGTCAAGATGGCTATTGTGCAGCCAAAAAAGACACACGAAGTTGAAGTAAGCGGACTAACTAAGTATAAAAAACCGTATCACTACACTTACAAGTATGCGGATTTGGCTGACGTTGATAGAGCCATTATGGATGCCGTCAAAACCACAAAAGAAGACGGGAAACCGCTATTAACCTACTACTTTGATATCGATAATGGGGCGGAAGGCGTAACTGTTGAAACGGTAATCGTCGATGCAGCTACCGGCTATAGTGAGCGGACTAATAAAGTTTGGTTCAAAAATTTATATATCGGGGATGCACAATCTACTGCAAGCTTAATTAGTTACGGTAAAAGGTATTCGCTTTCAGCCGCGTTCGGCATTGCCAGTGAAGATGATGACGACGCACAAATGCAAAAAATGAATCAATCGCAAGCGGTTGATGAAAGTGCTATAAAAATCATTTTTGAAGATTACGTTAACAATCACTCAATTAAGGCTAAAAACTGGATTAAAGGTAAGCATGATAAGGCAACAGGTGACTATATTAGACAGTTGCTTGGTGATTACGAGCTTAACCATCATCTTGACAAAGCTAAGCAAAAAGCAATTGACCGCCGAAAAGAAAAAGATCAGCAGGTTAAAGAAGCGGTCAAAAAGATAAAGAAACCTAAATCAGAAGATGAGGTAATCAAGGATATTGTAGATAAGCCTAAAAAAGATCCATTTTCTGATAAAAAAGAAGACACCCCGATGAGTGATGGACAACAGAGTTTATTTGATGACATTCTAGGTGATTAGCATGACCGCTAAAAAAAGAAAAACAAGCGAAAACAATCGCAAGTTCAAAGGTGTTTGGATTCCTGCTGAATATTGGCTTGATGAAAATTTAACGATTATGGAAGTAGTCATCTTAACTGAAATTGACAGTCTTGATGGTGAGAACGGTTGCTTTGCAAGTAATAAACATTTTGCCAGTTTTATAGGGATGACACCGGCTTATGTGTCAAAAATAATCAAGCACCTAAAGGAAAAGGGCTACATAAGTGTTAAGTACAAAACCGAAAATCGGGTTACCACAAGATCAATCAAAATAATTAGAGGTATTAACTCTAGTAAAAGGGGTATTAACAATAGTTTAGGGGGTATTAACTCTAGTAAAAGGGGTATTAACAATAGTTTAGACCCCATTAACTATAGTGTACCAAGTAATACATCTAGTAATACATCTAATAGTAATACAATTAGTAATTCTTCTTCTGGGCGAAGAAGAGAAGAAGACCCAGAACGTGAACAAATTTATAAACAATTTTTCCAAATTGCAAGAATGAACGACGGTATGAAAGACAAAACTACTACTCCAACATACGACGAGATTAAGCAACTAAGAAGTTTACTTTATCGAATTAACATTGACACTCTAAACGCCGTTGTCCGCAAGTTTGACATGAAAATGCAATGGAACATGGTTAATGATCCATTCGCCTATCTGCTAAAAATGCTCCGTGATGGGTTAGCAATTGACAAAGATTCTGAAAGCTGGGGTAAGTGATGAACAGGTTAAAAAAATTAAGGCTAAAACGTGGGTTAACTTTAAAACAATTGAGCGGCTGTCTAAATGATGAAGGGTTTTATATAGCCCCTGATACATTAGCAAAGTATGAACGTGGAGATAGAAACCCAAAAATAGAAAAATGGCAAAAGTTAGCCGACTTCTATGGCGTATCTGTCCCTTACTTACAAGGTAGATACGACCACTTAACTAAAAAAGAAGCCTTACAGGTGATTCATGAGGTTATGGCTGTTTGCGGCATTAGCAAAGAAGAGTTAAAGGATAGGCTGTAAAAAATGATTTTTGATTTAAAAATTGGTTGCGTAGTAACTCCACGCCAATTATCTGATGTCTTCCAATACGCCTTTATGAGATGGAAGCTTGGTTTTGACTACATTCCCAATAGTCGCCTTTATGCGATTGATACGCGGAATAACGGAAAAATTCAAGTTACGGGTGATCGGAAAATCGTTTACTTAGGATTAGGGACGTGGAAAGTGAAGTAGTATGAGCAAATTAAATAGAGAGCCGAAGTGTGAATTATTCAACGATAACTTTGAAAATTTTAAGCGGTATGGATTGCCAAAAGCGCAATTAATTATTGCTGATATTCCCTATAACATTGGTGCTAATGCTTATGGCAGTAACCCCGTTTGGTACAAAGGCGGTGATAACAAAAACGGTGAAAGCGATAAGGCAAAAGCCAGTTTCTTTAACCGAGATGGCTATTTCAACGTCATCAATTTCATGGATTTTGCTAGAAAAATGATGATTAAAGAGCCAAAAAAGCCGGGTTTAGCGCCGGCAATGATTGTGTTTTGTGCATGGCAACAAATACCGATGCTAATAGCTGAGGGCAAAAAGGAAGGGTTAAAGCACGCTTTCCCAATTACTTTTAATAAGCCTACTAGCGCGCAAGTATTAAAAGCTAACATGCGAATTGTTGGAGCTACTGAATACGCGCTTGTCTTTTATCGTGACAAACTGCCTAAATTTAGAAACAACGGGCATATGATACTTGATCACTTCCCGTGGGTAACGGACAACTCTTATCCTAAATTGCATCCTACACAGAAGCCCGTGCCGGTATTGCAAAGATTAATTGAAATTTTTACAGATCCGGGAGATGTGGTAATTGATCCAACAGCGGGGAGTGGAAGCACATTAAGAGCTGCTGTTGAGTTAGGGCGTGACGCCTATGGCTTTGAAGTTGAACGTGATATTTACAACAAGGCTAAAAAATACATGCTTAGCAGTTACCAGACAAGCTTAGATTTATTTGCAAGATAAAAAAAGGGACTAAGAACAATGACAAAAAGAGATTACAAAGAAAAGAACGTTCAAGAAATGAACATGGAAGATTTAATCAATACGGTAAGCGACGACTTAAAAAGATATGACAAGCTTAAAACGCTTGAAGGCGTTAAAAAAGAAATGTCGGTCGGTTTGTTTAGCAATAACTTATCTGAAAGAGGGCTAAAGGCTTATATCAGATTGCTAGAACTTGAATTGCAATTAGCAACCACAAGGGAGCCAATCTTTCATGATTCACGTGGCTTTGGCGATTACCTAGCCGGCAAATATGCGGAACTTGATCACGAAGAAATGCACTTGATTAGTTTGAGCAACCAAGGGCAAATTATTTCAGATGACGTAGTAGGTTCAGGGACAGTAGAGAAATCCGCCGTTTCAATACCTTTAATCATTAAGACTTTATGCCTTAATGGGGCAGCTAACTTTATTGTGGTACACAATCACCCAAGTGGCTCGATGAAGCCCTCAAAAGCTGATTTAACGATGACGGAATCAATTTACGGCTTGTCTAAGCTGATTAAAGTTAACATGCTAGATCATTTCATTATTGGCAACGGAAATTATTTCTCATTTGCTGAGCATGGTTTACTGGGAAATTAACATGAAATTTTACTTAACAAGTCAAAAGTACGCAAACAGCAATCCTAATTTAACTGCTGATGAAATTGATCAGATTAGTAAGGCTTACTTGGGGAAGCTTAGTACCGTTTGCACAGTTGAGGTTTGGCTACCGTCTAAGATTAAAAAGAAAAAATGTGCGGGGGCTGGTATCTGCCGCGGTGGATCAATCGTTATTAACGTTGCAGATGTACCCACTTTGCAATCTTTTAGAAAAATGCTTGGTAAATACTCCCTTATGGTTGTTTTCATGCAGCCAGACTATCCAAAACTAGTAATTAAGGATTTATAGAAAACAAAGGAAAAACAAAAATGAACACAAAATACAATTTTAACAATCGTAAGTTTAAAGCAAGTAAATTTAGTGAATTGGATACCAACCCAAGCCACTACAAGGATGATGGCTTTACGCATAGCCGCTCAAAGAGTTTAAGCAGCTACACCAAGGGCGTAGCAATTACTTACGTAAACGGTCAAACTTTTAAAACTAAAGATGTGACTGTAGAAAATATTTACGAAGCCTTAGCAGAAGATAACAACTGGCTACGGCTAAAAAACGGGGGGTGCATTAATTTGAACCACGTGACGCACTTTGAACCGTATAAGTTTTTTGACCACCCTAGGGATGAAATGCCAGCACCATGGTCGGTAGGACACGCACCAAAAGTGGGAAGCGATCACAATGCCTAATATTCTGTTTCGAGTAAAAAGTCTTGACGGCGATCCGCTTATCAAGGTTGTTCTTAACGAAAAAGAAAAGTACGAGTTGTACTGGCTATATCCTTTCAAAAAATGTGCTTTAGGTGAATTTGATAATTTCGCTGAAGCAGAGGTTGTGTTAGGTCAGTATTACGGATTTGAAAATATTGAAGAGGTTAGATGCTAAAACGCGTAAGTTTGTAGCTATTGAGGTTGGGCCACGGTCCAGCATGGAGTTAGACGTTGAAGGTCGTTGGCTAGTACGGTGGGGCGTTCCTATCACGATTAGGGGATTCAAATTTTTCTTTGTACCGACAAGCAATTCTAAAAATGTCAAAATTGAAGCTTACTCGCTAGATAGTTTGAAGCTCTTTGATGATTTTAGCGTGTCTAAAAAAGCAGCATTAGAGCAGTGTGCCACGGAAGAAGGATTCGTTTTCACAGTTATGCCACTTATAGCCCAAATTGATATTAATTTGCGCAAATTAAGTGATGACAAGTGGAGAAGCATTTTAAAAAGTGAGCGCGTTACAGCAATTGCAGAATGTGGTGCTAGAACTGAAAAAGAAGCCAAGTTACTAGATGATTTTAAGAAACGGAAATAGCAACGAATGACTAGGCAAGAATTTATTGACATGCTAAGCCCCTATAAAGGCGTTGAAGTTCAATTCATCGAATCAAATAAGTATGTTTTCATCACACTTACGAAATACATAGATTATTGGGGCGGCGCTTCACCAGAAGTTGGCTTTTATTGGGGTGAACAAGGTGTTTATGTTAGCCATACAGATGGATTAGAACCGGAAGCACTTCTTCAATTGTCATACGTTTTGAAGCTAGTGTATGAGTACTTACAGAAAGGAACATGGAAATGATGGTGTAGCAAATGAAAGAAATGAAGATTAGAAAGCGCTTTTCAGATGAACTAGTTGAGCATTTGTATGTCATCGTAGCCGATGGTGACTATTTTAGACCGGGATATCACATCGTAAAGACCGGCGTTCGTAATGGCTTGTGCATTTATGAGGAACTATCATCCGCTAAACGTAGCTATACGTATTTTAAGGGGCGATATCCTTCAGTTAAGTTAGTTCAATTCGATGTTAGTGGAACAACCGTTTTGGAAGAAAGTGAAGACAATAATGGGAACGTCTAGACAGATCACATCAGCAGATCAGTTGGTTGACGGGAAAAAGTACTGGTTGCAATCCGAGTTTTCTCTTACAAGGTACGAGTCCACATTTTGGGAAGCTGATAAGCATACAGCATGGTTCACTACCTATATGCCGCATGCTAGAGTTATCGGCTGGACCCGCCACGGTGTTACTTTTACAAATCGACAAGAATTGTTTGATTTGCTGGCAGAGATGAGGGTGAAGATTTATGAAAAGTAAAGAAGAAAAGCTAAGAGAAGCACTTAATGAGTATTTTGGCAGGGATGTCGGAGATGTCAAAGGTTGTTTCATTGACCCTGCAAGTCCGACTGATTACGTCCCTGAATGTCCAGTAGATCATACAAAGCAAATCACGATTTTAACGAAGCAACATGTACCAACCTTTGCAGAAAAGCGCAAAGAGCTAGTTGACCAGCTAGACAATGACCTGAAAGAAATTGATGCGGACTTAAACGCAAAAGCATTGGGCGAAAATAATATACGAATTTACGATGAGGGCATCGGCGCTGTCATTTGTGACTTTCATGAACTAACTGACGCATGCAACTTTCATTTGTTTGATTGTTACTTATCAGTTACAGAAATGATCAAAATCATGGACGCTGTTTCGGTCTTTATACAAGAATTGAAGCGTTTAAAGGAGCAATAAAAAATGACTAGTGAACCAGTGACTTACTTAAAAAACATCTTGTCGTACCAAAATCTTGATGGCTTAATTACCGCTGATGGTTACGACATGATCGAAAAAGAAAAGATCGTAACCAACCATAACCAAGCTAAAGTTTTAGCTAGATTAGTTAAAGAAGTTGGTACAGCTAATTATAACGGCGGCTATGCTAATGGCAGAGCTGAACAAGCATTTGAAGATGGTAAAAAGATGGCTGAGTTTATGAAAGGAGCGTCACAAGGTGAATGACTTAGTAATCATGAAAAGTCAGAAGGCTTTGACAACTAGCTTGAAAGTGGCTGAAACCTTTGGCAAAAATCATAGAAACGTACTTAGATCAATTAAAAATCTCACTGCTCAAAATTGCGCAGTGAAAAAGATGTTTGCTGAAAGTACTTATGTTAATGATCGGGGACAAGAACAGCCAATGTACTATATGAACCGTGACGGGTTCACTTTGCTTGCAATGGGTTTCACTGGTAGGGATGCAATGAGGTTCAAGCTAGAGTATATTGAAGCTTTTAACCGCATGGACGAATTAATCAGGAATGAAAGTAGCTTGCCACAAACACCAGAGGAAAAATTGCAACTCACAATGGTTGTTACTAATCGGCTGGTTAAGCGTGTTGGAAAAGTTGAAGCCCGTGTTGACCATATTGAGAAAACAAGTGAATTAAGTGAAATTCAACGCTACCAGCTGCTTCAAGCGAGAAAAAAGAGAGTAATTGAAGCCGTGGGCGGTGTAGATAGCAATTACTACAAAGACACTAAGGCTAGAAAAGTATTTAGTGCGTTTGGTAAAGACTTCAAAAAAGAGTTTCAAATTCCACGTTATGACAGCTTGGAAAAACAATATTTTGAAAAGGCTATGGAATTTACACGTAATTGGTACCCTGATTTTGTCCTTCAACGTGAAATTCAAAATGCTAACGCACAAACTAGCTTAAAAATTTGATTGGTGGTGGATTGATGCTAGATATCGGAGTTGGAGAAACAATTACAGATGGCTTTAAAACTTATGTGATGGGACATGACTTAAATTTGCATTTTGTCAGCTATGGCAACCATGCAACCCATCACGTAAGCGAGGATGCTTTAAAAATCATTTTGAAATCACAGGAGTAAAGAATGCAACGAGTTAGAAGAGTAAGACGGGGACCAGGTCCCGAACACAGAATTCAAAATGCAATCATCGCCACATTAAACTGGCGGCGTTGTGCTGTCATTAGACTAAACGCTGGTGCTATTCCAACTAAGAATGGCGGTCTGTTCAGGGGCGTTAAGCCCGGTACGCCAGATTTAATCGGGTACCGTTTAAAAGATAAGCAAGTATTTTTTATTGAAGTTAAGGCACCAAAAGGGAGAATCAGCCAAGCTCAACAGCTGTATCATCTCGATTTAATGCACAAGCATGTAATTCATGGTATAGCTAGATCGGTTGAGGACGCTGTAAAGATAGTCAATGAAGGCTTAGTCGGCTACGGCTATCCAGATTACAAAGGGGCTTAGCGATGAAGATAAAAGAAGAAATAAAAGGCTTTTTTGAGTTTTTGTCGCTGTTGCTCGGCAGCGCGTTAATAGCTTTTGTGTTTATTGTCGTTGGAGCAGCTGGGTTTAAATTACTTTTTATATATTTGCATTGGCTGTTTGGACTTTAAAGGTGAAAATTATGTATTTTCAATTAATTATGATAGTGGTTGCTGTTTACATATGTGGGTTGACATTATTCACCCTTTATCAAGTTTTGGCAGATAAGAGAAAAACTTGGGGTTTGAGGCTTGCTCAATCATTTGGAATTATCTGTTTTGGTGTTATTAGCAACCTATTTATTCTATGGATGCCGCATTGTAACTGGTTTAATGCGTTTCTTGGAATAGTATTTATAATCTTGCCAGTTCTAGTATGTTGGTCAATATTGGTATTAGATCCAGACTTACGGGAAGACTGGTAATGGCGTTTTTAAAGATTAAAGAAGCTTGTGCTGCTAAAAATATTACTTTAAAGGATTTATCTAAGTTAAGTGGTATTAGTGAGAGATCACTTGAATGGTACGTCAAGCAACAACGGGAGCCGTCTCTTAGTCGAGTAGAAAAGTTAGCAAAAGTATTAGAAGTTTCACCAGCGTGGCTGGTTTCATGGGAGTGAAGGTTGTGAGTTTAGCAGACTTGAAATTGCTCTTAGAGATTCATAGTGAGGATAAAAATGAAACCAATTGATCAATTAAAGTCAGTCTTAGCTGAGAGTGGTTATGATGTCATCAACGAAGACGGCTATAAAATGCTAGAGAATGCAAAAGCTATTACCACCGTTGAACAAGCCAAGGTCATTGCACAATTGGTTAAGGACATTGCCGAAGCCAATTACAATGCCGGTTATTATAAAGGTGGTACTGATCAAGCGTTTGAAGATGGGAAGAAATTAGGAGGAATACTCAATAAGCAAAATAAATAATGATGTGATGTAGATTTTAAAGTTTGAAGAGATACAGGAGTGGAACAGTGTTTTTATTTGATTTACCAGACGAAGTTTTAACAGCAGAAAATGTAGATGATTTTCTCAGCAGCCAGATTAACAGAATGGAACGGCTCAGTGGGGTTAGTTTATCTAGTCCCCAGCTATCACTTGCTCCCGCTCACTCAAATGGCGTTAATAGCCAAGAAAAGATGATGGAAAGAAGGTTGGCAGCATTTGATGTTTTGAAAGCAATCAAATATGCCATTGATCATACATCAGGTGTATCTCCTCAGATACTATTTGAATTTTACGTCTTGCATAAGAAAGTATGGGAAATCAATCGTGACTGTAATATGAATCATAATCAGTTCGGTGATTTCAAGAATGTTGCATTGAATCAATTTGCTGAGTGTTGGATCTCGGCACAAGACAAGTATTTTCCTGATGAAGCTGATCGTTTTGATTTGCAGATTTATCCTGGTGAAACTCTAGCAGATGCTGGTTGGAGAGCAGATCAAACTACGCGAAAACGAAAAAACGGGATGTAACTGGGATGAAAGTGGGATCACACCGGGATCTGAAAGGGATTTAATCGGGATTAAGTTGGGATCGCCCGATGATGAAAAAAGCAGATAATTGTTATTGTCGAGAAAGTAGATAGGAGATCTACCTCGACCGATGCGACGGAAATTTACTTTTACCAATGGATGTCCTCCTTGAAATAGGTGACAGCATTGCATACTATGTGGCTTGCAAGTTACCTGGTTCGAATCCAGATGCTGTCATAGCCTCAGAAATACTGAGGCTGAATCAATCTTGTTGTTTTTTATTGAATTTGAACCCAAAGATTCAACAAATGCTTGAGACAAGATAAATCATGTTTCCCGACGTGTCGCAGTGGAATACCTGCCTCACGTCTTAGCTCTGCGATGACCGTAAGCGAGCGGAGCATTGATATAAAAAAGGACTATTGAGTCCGTGTTCTGATAACAAGGTTTTCTTAACCTAACCGCTTGAAAAGGCGGCCCTTTGATCTAAGTTCGGCAACGTACATGTTTTTTAAATTGTGGAGGTGAAAATCTCCCCTTGATCATGTTGCTCTGCATGCACTGAAGGTCGGCACTTCATTAGATCTTAGCCAGTAGCAATACTGGTTGTGCTGATAATCAATTTAAGCATTAAAAAAATCTCTCACATTCGGTAGTGGTTATGCTGCTACCATCTTGGGCAGACTCGTGTCTGTCCGTCGGTAAGCTTATTAATGGAGTCACTTATAAATACCTCTGTTTTATTTAATTAACTGGCGGACAGTTAGGGTTCGATTCCTTAACTGCTCATTACGTGGTTCTGCTAATTAGTAATCAAGAACAAAACACATTATGTATGTTTAGGATCACGTGTTAAGGTGCTGGTTAATTCCAGTGCCTTTTTTCGTGTGAAAGGAATTAGCAATGTATCGCACTAAAAGATTTGGTCTCGTATCGTGCAAGGAAGAAAATCAAATCCTTGCTGAACTTGAAAGAGATGTCGAGCACAAAAAGAAACACAAACATAAAAAAAGAGGGAAACAACATCATGGAACTAAAGGAACTAACAACTAGAACTTTGAAGTTATTTAATTCAAAAAATACAAAAGAATTAATAAACAAGCTTCCGAGCTATTGGAATGACGAACAAGCCAAACAAAAATTTTGTGATTTAGTATGTGATTTAAATGTTGACTGGCTTCAAAAAATTTTTCAGTACTACGAAGCAGATAGAAAAGACAAAAAGCAAGATTATACGCCTACAACATTAGCAAAATTGATGGCAAATATTGCTTTAAGAGACAATGAAAACAGCATTACAGATATGTGCGCTGGAAGTGGTGCTTTAACAATTCAATGTTGGAACTTAAAGCATAATATTCATGCTGAATGCCTAGAATTTGATGAAAATGTAATGCCAATATTGATCTTTAACTTAGCGGTTAGAAATATAGATGCAAGTGTTTATCAAATGGATGTTTTGCAAAATGAAGTTAAACATTCTTGGAAAGTAGTTCCTGGTAATAAATTTGGAGAGGTGGTAGCAAATGACAACGATTAGTAACCCACCATACAACATGAAATGGAAGCATCCATTCTTCGCAATGTCTCAATCAAGATTTGCCTTTGGTCTTCCACCAGAAAATAATGCGAATTATGCGTTTATCCAAACAGCTTTGGATAAAAATGATAAAGCTGTCTTTTTATTGCCAAATGGTGTTTTAACCACGAGTGACAAGGAAGAAAGTGCAATTAGACAGGCTTTAGTTGAAAATAATTACCTTGAAGCTGTTATTCAACTACCGGATAAAATGTTTGAAAGTACTAGTATTCCGACTTCCCTTTTGATTTTTAACAAACATAAAGCAACAGCAAATGTAGTGATGGTAGATGCTATACCATTAGCAAAGCAAGTTGAAAGAGAACAACGAGGGCAAGTTGGTAGTAGCGCCCATACTAAAAGAGTTTATAAAAAGCAAATTAACATTTTAGATAATGATGCCATTGAACAAATCATGAGTTTGCTTGATAACCCTGAGGATAAAGAAGGTATGTCTAAAGTCGTGTCTATTGACCAGATTAAAAACAATGACTTTATTATTCAGCCAACAAGATATATCAGCATTAAGCAAGAAAAGACTGACAGTTCTAGCAATTTAAAACTTATTTGCGAAGATTTGCAGAGAATTAGTCAAGAAAAGGCTGTAATAAAGCTAACTATCAACAAGAAAATGGCACAAGATTTAGGTATTTTAGGTTTATGTGAATTGCTGAATATGTCTGCTGATGCTAATAAAGAAATTAATGAAGCTTACAAAAATGTTCCTGATGTAAATATTGATCTTAATACTGAGCATGTAGTTACTTTAACAAATAATAAGGTTTTCAAAATTGAAGTTAAAAAATGGGATAAATTGCCAGATATTATACATGCCTTTGCAATTATGTGGGCACAAATGTCTAAACAATACAATGACCGAGAAAATGTGGCACTAATGAGATTAAAAGCAATTATGTTAGATAATTATTTTAATAATTAGCAAAGGATGGAATGAAATGAAGAGAATTAACAAAGATGAAATGAGTCAGATTGATCAAGCTATCAAAGAAGGCTTGTCAGATGATGATCATAGCACTAAGCCAGTTGAAGAAGATCACGCAGGTGTTCAAAGTAAAAAAGGTGTTTTGATCAGAATTAAGATGGAACATGATGAATTAAAGGATAAGATCCTAAAGATCGATGATGTACTAATTAATCACATTAATGTGTCACCATCGCAATATGATTATTTAAAAATTCAACGTGATGCAATGATGACTGTATACCACATTTTGGAATTAAGAATTACAGATTTAGCTAATGAGGTAAGCCAGTATGAAATACATTAAGTATGGTCATAGTAAATGGGTACCTGAAGGATGGAAAGTTAATTTTTTCACTAAAGGGTTAAATAATGTTGCGGCATTGTTAGAAAAAGCAATTGAAAAGGCTTTATCAGATTCAGTTAATGAAGATGATCTTTACTAGCGATGCAATTAAGTTAATCAAGCAATCGAACAAATTCGGTTGTTTTTTATTTTGCTGAAATTTGAGGAGGTGTGACTAAAAGCTTTGGTAAAACTTGGTAAAAATACTGAATTTGATAAGTTGAGTTGGAAACGGCAAAAGGCAGTAATTCAGCTTTTCCAAGGTAAGACTCTAAAAGAGATATCACAGGACGTTGGTGTTCACCTAAATACCGTTGAAAACTGGAAAAAAGACGAGAAGTTTCAAAAGGCAAGAACTGAATACAGCGTTTATGCTTTTAGTCATTTGCTCCCCAAAGTAGTATCCAACTTAAATCGAATTTTAAATGAGGGTGAAGATAAAAACGTCCTCAAGGCAATTCAAATAATTTTAAGTAACAGTGACTTGCTTAACAGTCAAAGCAGTCAGAAGCTCTTAAAAGCACGAATTAGAAAAGAGACTGCAGAAGCAGCTAAGGCAGAAGCCGAGGCTGAAGTAGCAAAGGCACAAGTTGAACAGCTTCATACCGTTGCTGACAAGACTAGAGAAAAGATGGACAAGTTAAGTATTGAAGATTTGCGTAATTTAGCAAAGATGGCAGGTGAAGATAGTGATTAAGTTAAGTGCTGATGAGAAGAACGGAATTGCATTAGCTGCTAGGCATGCATTAGCAAGGAAAAGCTATGCCGATTATTTCCTATTGGCTAATCCTGGCATGAAGCTTTATCCGCATACCAAGCTGATTACTGATAAGTTACAGAAGATTGTTAATGGGGAACAGCATTTTTATATTGTGGAGATGCCACCTCAACACGGCAAGAGCTTAACTATTACATCAACATTTCCTGCATATTACCTAATGAAGCATCCCGACAAGAAAGTGATGATTGCTACTTACTCAAAAGGTCTGTACTCACAGTTTGCTAATACTAATCGTCAAGACTTCAACGAATGGGGACCAAGCTTGTTCGGACTTAGAACTTATATAAATACTGCAGATAAATTCACCATTGCCAAACACAAAGGTGAATTTTTTGCTACTTCGATTTTAGGTGCTGCTACTGGTCACTCAGCTGACCTTTTAATAGTCGATGACCCAGTGAAAGATGCCGAAGAAGCCAATTCACCAACAATTCAAAAGAAAGTATGGGAAGAATGGACTAAAACATTCTCCACTCGTCTGCAAGATAACAGTTCGGTAGTGGTGATTATGACCAGATGGAGGACCGATGATTTAGCAGGAAGATTATTGGATTCGATGTCTCGTAATTGGGAAGAAATTAAGCTACCAGCAATTGCTACTGATCTTAAGCCAGGTGGAACTGATGTAATTGGTCGTCATAATGGCGAGGCCTTATGTCCTGAATTGCATAGCCTAAAAGATTTACTCATTCAGAAAAAAGAAATGGGATCACAGGGCTTTGCAGCTCTTTATCAGCAAAGTCCAAGCATAGAAGACGGTAATATTTTCAAACGCAAATGGGTTCGGTTTTATGTGCCTGATCGTCAAACGCTTGCAAGACTTCACTTAACCGATAAAGACGTGAAGATATTGCCACGACACTTGCAAGAAACTGTTCAAGGTTGGGATGCAACGTTTAAGAGTAAGGAAAACGACGACTTTGTAGCAGGTCAAGTTTGGAGCAGACGTGATGGTGACTTTTATTTACGTCCAGGCTGGTGTCACAAGCGTTTAAGCTTTACGGAAACACTTGATGCAATTAGAACCATGACTCGGTTTTATCCACAGTCAACGGCAAAGCTGGTCGAGGATAAAGCAAATGGTCCAGCCATCATAGATACCTTGAAACATGAAATTCCAGGTGTCATCGCTGTTTCACCTGGTGCTGATTCTAAGGAAGCTCGTGCAGCATCTGTCAGCCCGTTGTGGGAGTCAGGAAATGTCTATGTTCCGCATCCCAAATGGAAGCCTGAAGTCGAAGACTGGTTGGAAGAAATATTCTCATTCCCGAATGCACCGCATGACGATAATGTCGATAGTATGGTCTACTGTTTGCAACGCTTGCACAAGGCCAAGCGCAGACCTATTGGAATTATCAAGTTTTAGAAAGGAGATTACATGGGTTTATTTAATCGAAAAAAGCCTAGCAATAAGCGCAGACCGGCTACAGCTACCAGAATGGACGGCTATCGTGAAGATTTTATGGACTATGAATCTCAATTCACTGGTCAACCTCAAAGATTTGGTGATACACGTCCGGTTTATACGCCACTCATGGCTGATCAAGACTATGAATTGATCGACAACATCATTCATAAGAATGGTATTGCTCACAAAGTAGTCACTAAGCCTGCTCAGGACGCCACGAGGAACGGATGGCGAATCATCTATCCTAACGATCCTAAAAAGCAGGAACAATATCAAAAAGCTCTTGATGCATTAGGCCTTAAAAGATCACTGTGTCAGGAGCTTATTTACTACTACGCTCATGGGGATGCATACGGAACAATTGGTATTTATTCTCCTATGCTTGATAACAATACAGCTAAGCCATTTGATCCAAAGAAACAATCAATCTCTAATATTGCGTTCTTCCACGTATTTGGCCAGAATCACGTTCAAAAGATTGAAGTAAATGATAATCCAACTGATATCAATTACATGAAAGAAGCTGCAGTGGTTATCAATCAAACCAAATCTGGCGACACAGTTGATGCTAACGGCACTATTAAGCCAGGCATCCCGAAAACAAAGCAGATTGTCATTGATAAATCACGTTACTTCCACATCTCACTAGACAAGTTCGAAGACGATGACACTGGTAACTCAATCATTACTAGGTGTTGGGATCAGATTCATGTGCTAGACACAGCGTTGTATTCAGTAGGTAAGTTGCTATATGCGTATGACATCAACGTATTAACTGATGATGGCGCTGGTTATGATCCAGATGATCCAGTTAGCAAGGCAGAATTTGATCAGCAAAATAAAATCTTGTCTCAAAACATGGGAACTGATTCGATTTTGAATTTGCATAATGGTCAAACATTCCAGCGCTTTTCAAACAACGTTTCCGGTATTGAAAATCTGCTGACGTTTGCTTGGCAACAATTAGCAGCTGCATCAAATATTCCTAAGTCGGTTTTGTTGGGAGAACAAGCTGGTACTTTGGCTGGTGCGACTACTGATGTTGCAAATTACTACGATGGCGTTAAATCTTTGCAAGAAGAACTGCTGAGACCGCAATTAGAACGCATTATTGAACTACTTATGTGGTCAACTGATGTTGCAGGCGGTTCAGAAGACCCTGACAGCGTTGATTGGAAGCTTGTTTTTAATCCACTTTGGAGCGCTGACGACAAAACTCAGTCAGAAACATTCCAAAATACAGCAAATGCTGTGGCCACATTGGTTAACTCAGGTATTAAAGATCCTGATGAAGCTAACCAAATGGTTGATGGTCAAAACAACAATGCCGTTCAAGGGATGCAGACTCAAACTAAAGGTGACTCTATTGATCAAGGCGTAACGATGGAACAAGCAAAGCGATTGATGACTGAACTGAAGAAAGTGATCCACGACAATGAGAAGAGTTCCGACTAGATACCCAATGAAACTTGAACATCAATACGCTCGTGATCTCAAAAAGATTGTTTCTGATTGGGATCGAGGGGCTAAAGCCTATGCTCAGTTTTATTTAAAACAGTACGTCAATGGTGGTACTCAATTGAAACTTGATGATGCTACCGATGATCCTAATTGGACCGACAAGCTTAATCAGCAAATTGAGTTAATGGGCTTCGGAATGCAACAAGCGAAAAAGGCTCATGACGAAAATGCAATTGCTACCAAGTTTGTTAGATCCATCAATGCATTCAGCTACAACAACGTGAAAGCACAAGCTGCGATTGTTGGCCTTGATCCTATCAGCGACAACAATGTTTTGCGTAATTACGTTAAAGGCAAGATTCGTGAGAACGTCTCACTGATTGATGACAGATATGCTTGGTATTGGCACTCACTTGAAAAGGACATCTACCGGTCAATTACATCCGGTGGCGGTATTACAAGCATCACTGATGCAATTACTAATCGAACCGGAATGGCAAAAAGACATGCTGATCTAATCGCAAACGACCAAACAGGTACAATCATCAGTCAGCTTAATGCCTACCGTGCCAAGTCAGTAGGTGCTGAAAAGTATCTGTGGCGGTCAATGGAAGACAGGCGTGTAAGGCCTAAACATCGTGAGTTAGATGGAAAGATTTTTAAATACGGTGATCCAAATGGTGGCGACAATGGTGAGTTACCTGGCGAGCCGATTCGATGCAGGTGCCTCGCTGAGCCGATTTTTTAAAGGAGTGATTTTATGACAGAAGAAATTAAGAACACAAATGAAACTAAGCCAGCTGGTTTAACAGAAGTTGTTAAGCCTGCATTTAAAGCAGATGCTGACGCTGGTTTAAGCAAGTTAACTGAAAAGTTGGCAGAACCAACCAAGCCGGTGGCTCCTAAGCCTGAACCGGTAAAGGAGGTGAAACCAGTGGTCAAAGATCCAAAAGGAATGTTCGATTACTCGAACTGTAAGCAATATGTAGTTCAACAAGGCGATACTTTGCTTGATGTTGCTCAAAAGTTTGTCGTAGCACTTCAACAATTGCGCTACTTCAACCATTTGGACAAGGAAGATCCAGTTATCAGACCAGGCAAGACGCTCTATATTCCTGATAAGCCAATTAATGTGCCATACGGTGAATAACAATGCCGTCCGTACAAAGATATGACTCTGTGCCGATCCGTGATTATCACTTCGATGATCAGACCGGCTTTTTGTATGTCTACAGAGTGCCAATTGCTGGTGCAATGGTGCAAAAGTACGTTAAATCTGACGGATCCGAAGAAATGGAAGCCAAGCTTCCTGAGGAAATACTTTCAGATGCAACGGTTTCAAGCGCTAACTCTAAGCCGGTCACAGACGGACACCATGGGTTAGTAACCAAAGACAACTCTCATGACTTGCTGAAAGGCTTTACTGCCTCGAATGGTCATGTTGAAGGCAACATGCTCTACAACGACATTACTATTACTGATCCTAATTTGATTTCTCAGATTAAGAGCGGTGACAAGAGAGAATTGTCTATTGGCTTTGAAACTCAAATGGATCCAACTAGTGGTACTTACAACGGCACAAAGTACGATGCAGTTCAAAGAAATATCAGGATCAACCACGTTGCAGTTGTACCGAAAGGTCGAGCCGGTCATGAAGTTCGATTGATTGGTGACAGTGCAGAAGCGGTTGAACAAGTAGAACCTTCTGAAGAGAAAGGAAACCAAATGGAAACAAGAGTAGTTCGTGCAGACGGTCAAAACATTACCGTGGCTGCAGATGATGTTGAAAAAATTACAAAGCTTGATGCTGACAATTCAGCAAAGGCAAAACAAATTGCTGATTTAGATGCTCAAATTAAGAAGTTACAAGCTGAAAAGGCTCAACTTCAAGGGGATGCAGATGCATCAGCAAAGAAAGCCGATGAAGCTCAAGCCAAGGCTGATTCACTTGAAGCCGATAACAAGAAGCTCCAAGAAGAATTTGATAAGTACAAGGATGATGGCGTTGAAAAGAAGCTTGAATTGATCGACAAGGTCAAGAGTTTTGTTGGTGATGAATACGATTATCACGGCAAATCAGATCGTGATATGAAGATTGACGCTGTTAAGGCTATCAAGGGTGATTCAGTTGACTTCACTGATAAGTCAGACACCTATGTTCAAGCTGCATTTGACATGTTGGAAAAGCCTAAGAAGGTTTCAGGCTATGCAGGCCCTGAACCAGAAGCCAAAGGTGACTCAGCTGATCCAATTGCCAAGGCTTATTACGATTTAAACCACATGTACAAGGGGGTTAAATAATGCCAATTCCAGTAGGAACCTATTATCAAAAGAAAGAATTAGGTAACGGTACGGTAGCAACCATTGAAAACAATGTTGTAGACACTGTTACCGCAGGTGAAGAAATTAATTTTGGCGTTGCCGTAAATATTAAGGACGGTAAGGCCGTAACTGCTACATCAGCTCCAATCATGGGTATTGCAATTAAGCGTAACCGCATTGACGGTGATGACTACAATGCTTTGCCAGATGACAAGTTCAAGGCTGGAGAATTGATTGGCGTATTGCGTAAAGGCGGTATCTCAGTTCCAATTACTACTGATGTTTCTCGCTATGATTTCGCGACTGTAAACTCAGACGGCACTTTCAAGACTGCGGGGGCTGGTGATAGCGTTGTAGGTCGTTTCAAGACTGATGGCTATGCAGGTAAGAATGCCATCGTTCAAGTTGAATTAACTGATATGGTCATTACAGCTCCTGCTTCAGATAATTCCGGCTCAAATAATAATCAACCAACAACTAAGCAAGACACTCAACCAACCACTACGGATAAGGGAGGTAAACAATAATAATGGCAGGATTTAATACTGGTGTTCTTACCAGAAAGATGTTTGAGTACATTGATCCACGTGTTATTACCCCAGCTAGAGGTGCACGTCTTGGACGTACTCTTTTTCAGATTGATGACAAGCCCAAAACTTGGGATGACACTTACAAGTACTACTGGAAGGAACGTATGGGCCAAGCATCTGATGTTGTAGATCGTGCTACCGACCTTACAACAGTAGATGTTACTTACCATGAAGAATTAGGCTTTATTACTCAAAAAGGTTCAGCACTTGAATACTCTGACGAAGAAATCGAAAGAGCACAACAAGGTGATTTGGACATTTTGGGTGATAAGACTCAAGCCGCAAACGATGCACTTGCTGATTGGGAAGATCGCTTAATTTTTAATGGTAATGATGACTCACAAAAGCCAATCTATGGTTTGACTTCTGATCCAGATAAGGCGGGCTTCCAAGTTGCTGATGATGCACCTGTTACTTTTGATAAGATTGTTGACCCATCAAACACTGACCCTTACAACGATGCTAACAAGTTGATCAATTGGTTTATTGATGCTGGTAACATGATCAAGTTCTTGCCTGGCAAGAGTAATGCTCAATTAGTTCTTGCACTTCCGCAAAGGGAATACTCGTTATTGACTAGACCTTACAACAAGTACAGCACTAGTGACACTATTTTGAGCATGGTACAAGATACCAAGCACAATGGTGCTAATGCTGTATTCAGCAAGATTGTTCCAGTTCCTGAATTATCAGCAGAATTTTGGAACACTCAAAAGGGAGCAGCAGGCAAGAAGGACTGTGGCATGATCTTTATTAACGATCAAGACACTGCAGATATCAAGGTCGCTATGAATCCAGCTCGTTTTGGTAGAGTCGAATACACTGACGGCAAGACCAAGATCAAGTACATGGAAAGAACCGGTGGCCTTTGCATTAAGTTCCCAGCAGGCTTTGTAAGATTAAACGGTATTAACTAATGAATACCGCAGATGAAGTTACTCCAGATGTTCTTAGAACCATCGGTGATTCACTAATTAGCAAAAAGATGTCTGATGAAACGCTCACTGCATTAATTGATCAAGCAACTTTAATTGCCGAATCAGATGGGATGCCCGAACAAGTTAAGGTCAGAGATAAAACTATTCCGGTTTTGAGAATGGCAACGATCGACATGGCCTTGCATCTAGTGACGGTCATTGGAAAATCTGGTCAAGGTGTCCTTTCAGAAAAGGTTGATGTTTTGGAGCGTCACTATGCTGACATAAGCGACCGTGGCTGGCTTAATTCTTCTAAGTGGGGCCAACTATACATGTGGCTCTATAGAAGATACGGAGAAGGCAGTACACCACGAATTGCGGTGATCCCACATTGACAGTTAGAACTGAAGGACATCATCCAGACTTCATGAAGATGGCCAAGGAGCTAGATAAACTCAACCACTGGGAAGTGGCAGTTGGTTTCTTCGGCGAAAATGATGCTAAGTTGCTGACGATTGTTCGAGCTAACGAATATGGAGCAACGATCAAACCTAAGCCTGGCAATAAGTTTGGTGGCTATTTGATGGTTCCCTACAAAGATGAGAATGGTAAGCAACGCTTTTACAAGTTGAAAGAAGTTGTTATTCCACCACGTCCATTTATCAAAAATGCATGGGAAGCTAATAAAGGCAAGTACAAGCAAATGGTATTTGATGGGCTAAAGGATATCTGTAATGGTGATACGACTGCAATAAAATTCCTTAATAAGCTGGGAGTTACCTGTGTTAAGGATATTCAAGAAGAAGCGGTCAAACTTAAGAATCCACCAAACGCACCATTGACTATTGAGAACAAAAACTCTTCTAATCCGTTGGTTGATACTGGCGAGATGATTAGAAAAGTAACTTATAAGATTATTCCGGATTAGGAGGGATGCAGAATGGCTTTTTACATGGACGCATCAGATATGATTGCTGATTTCGGTGAAACCAGTGAAATTAAAGTATGGAAGCCAGACGACAGTTCAAATCAAGCTTACATTGGTGGTCCTACTGATGAAATTGATTTGTCTGATGATAAGGCAGAAGCCCGTCATGAGCCAGTTTTGCCGATTAATCCTAATTCTAGTCTAGGGAGAAAAATAATTGCCGGAGGCGGACAGCTAGAAGGCAAATTGGTGTGGTACTCAACTGACAAATATCCATCGGGAACGATTGTAAAAGTACCTGCGCAGTTGGGATACTACAAGGTAACTACATACGGTATTTGGAATCCATATTCCGAGTTTTACGAGTATGTACTAGAAGGAGATGGCCAACATGGCATTGAAGAATAATTATCGACCAGAGATGAAAGACAGCTATCTGGTCGTTTTTGTTTTGGCCAAGGTGGTTGATCATCTTTTTAATTGCAAGCTCGTACCGTTCAATAATCCAGGTAATGCACCGGATTATCCTTATGTTACCTACCATCCAATTATTCCGCTCGACTACACGACTGCAGATCATCGTACGGATCAATACTACGAGCAGTTACAAATTGATTGTCATGCTACTGATCCTAATATGGCTCAGCAAATGGCTACCGATCTGCTTAATGGGTTGGTTCACGACACAAATTATGAGCGATGGTTTGATCAAGTTAATGTAGTTCCTGCAGCATTACCAAATCAAGGTACAAAAATACAAGACCATACATCAACGTTGTTGGGTCCTAACTATGACAATATGTATGGTTTTTATTTTAACTTTTTAATTAGTAAAGCAGGTACTGTCTATCAAGCAGACAAGTTGAAGTTTGAAATCGAAGACTACACTATCGATTCAATTCGGACAAACAGCAAGATTGATGGAGATCACATTGATGCTAAGAAGGAGGAAAATTAATGCCTAATAAAATTGGCTCAAATGTCGTTGCACCTTTCGAACGTGTAAAAGATGTCAACGTTATTATGACGATCTTGCATCCTCAACCACTTGTTGGCTTAGGTAATCTACTTTTGATTAACAAGGTAGATAAGCCAGCCACTTTAAAGAAGACTGCAGCTCCTGCAGTTACTCCTGCCGGTGCTGGTACTGGTATTAGTGGCGGCACTACGCCTAAGGATGCTCAAGACAATAAAGATAAGACTGATCAAGGCTCTAGCACTACTGGTGATAGAGCCTTTTCTAATGAATTGAGTAACGACGACAGAATGAACGGCTTGTTGAAGCGCAAGGTCGATACAGCCACTGGTGCCGTTTACCGTGAATACAAGAACTTAGATGCCGTTGCTGTTGACTATCCAGAAAATTCACCTGTTTGGTTCAAGGCAAACTCATACTTTGCACAAGCTAACCACTCAGACAGAATTGCCATTCTGGATTATGTGGACGGTAAGTTGCTCGATACATTGAAGGACTTCTGGTATTACAACTGGACTTTCATGGCATTTGTCGACAACACAATCAATGACGATGTTATTTTGGCTTCTAACATTTGTGAATCCAACCAAGATCACTTCCTTGTACTTCAAAGCAATGACTTGGCTCAATTCACACAATTCTATGGTCAAAATTACACTATCGGCTTAAAGCATGACATTTCAGAAGCTATGGACACTGCTCTTGTTGGTGCTGTGGCTACGAAGACTGTTGGTTCATGTACTTGGAAGTTTAAGGAACTTGCAGGCATTACTCCTGAAGACCTTACTACTCAAGAAAGAGCCGGTATCGAAAATTCTCACTGTATTGCATACATCCAAGTCGATGGCCGTAATGAAACCGCTGAAGGCTTCTCAATGTCAGGTGAATACATCGACCTTCTTCACGGAGAAATCTGGGTAAAGGTCAATGTCGGTAACGAATTGCAAAGACTTTTGCAAGACAACGACAAGGTTCCATATGACGCAACTGGTATCAGCATGGTTTCAGCAAGAATTAGTTATGTTCTTGATCTCGCATGGAAGCAAGGCATCATCCAAACCAATGACGACACTAGCAAGGGTATGTACGAAGTTACAACCACTCCTCGTAGTGCACAATCTCGTGATGATTTGTCTAAGCGTCACTATAGCGGTGCCTCATTTACCTACCATGCAAGCTCTGCGATCCATAGCTTGACAATCCACGGGACAGTTAATTCAGACACGATTATGCAATAAAAGGAGAATGAAATATGGCTAATATTAACTCACCAATGACTGGCTTTATGGCCAAGTACAATGCCAACGACTGTGTCCTCCAAATTGGTGGCAAAGTCATCTCTGGGTTTGGTGAAGACACCATGATTACTGTTTCTCGTGATCAAGACCGTGCCACTATCACTCAAGACCCACAAGGTACTGGTATTTTGTCAGTTAGCAACAAAGATTTGACTACTATCACTGTTAACATCAGTGAAGTATCACCAGATGCTAAATACCTCAGTGATTTGTGCGAAAACTTGAACGAATTTGCGCTTGATTTACGTACAACTACTTTCCACTACTGGGGTTCTTACTGCTTGGTTATCAAGGATCCAGATTACTCAGTTGGTGCACAAGCTTCCAACTTACCTTTTCAAATCAAGGCAGTTAACTTAAACAAGGAATCTGTTCGTTAGAACAGTTTCATCGAGATTCGTATGCGATTTTAGATAGGAGAATTTAATATGTCAGAAGAAATTAAGAATCAAGAAAACCAAAAAGAAACTGAAGCTACTGAAACTAATCAAGAGGCTTCAACCCAACCAACTCAAGAAGAAATGGCTGCTAACACTAAGAAGATCATGGACGATCGTCAAATGATCCTCAAGTTGGCAGAATCAAGTAAGATTGCTGATACCTTTGGCAAGAAGAAGA
The DNA here is from genome assembly GCF_002554085.1 of Lactobacillus sp. UMNPBX1. Lineage (NCBI taxonomy): Bacteria > Bacillati > Bacillota > Bacilli > Lactobacillales > Lactobacillaceae > Lactobacillus > Lactobacillus sp. UMNPBX1. Next base: position 74,685 of record NZ_PCZI01000003.1, on the reverse strand, counting down.
TCGTCTTTATCGATAAGGATCGAGCAACTAAGTACGCTCTTGAATTAACTTATCCTGGTTCAATTCGTGCTTCTGATATCATCCAACAAAGCTACATGAGCAATGGTCAATATAGCTTTAGAACTTTGATGAACGAAGCAATCAAGGATGTAATTACTTTGCCACACATTAAGGATGTTGCTGACTTCTGGGATCACCATACGAATTTTGGTGAAGCTGCTGTAGCAGTATTTAATTTTCTTAACGACGTATCTGAGGGCACAGATGACGTCGCAGGAGATCAAGAATAGAGCTAACCAATTAGAACGCTCTGTCCGGTTGGTGATGCATGGTGTTCCTGAAGAATGGGTAGACCGTGCAACTGAAGACCAACTGGAAATCCTGTGGGAAATTTACGTCCGAGATCAGAAAGACAAGTTTGAAATCACATCAAATGCTAATGCCAACGGTATTGGTATTGCCTTTGGTGGCAAGAAATAGGGAAGGTGAGGCTTATCGATTTAATCGATGGCTTTTTTATTTTGTCTTAAAGCCAAAAACTAGATAGGAAGGATATAAGATGGCAGCAGATCATGAAGGTTGGTATCTTAAAGCGAATGTTGATATTTCAAGTTTGCTTCAAGCCAACAAAGCTACTGATGAGCTCTTTAAGAGCATAAAGAAAGTTGATGCTGGTTTTTCAGGACTGCATGGCAATGATGCCTTAGCAAAAAGCATCAAATCTGCTGATATTGAAACTGCTTCTTATATTGATCGTCTTAAAAGCGAAGGCAAAACCTACGAAGCCAATCAGCAAAAGGTAAATCTGTATTCAAGTCAGATTACTCGGCTTAAGAATCGTCAATCCGGACTAGTTTCCGAGCTTGATAAGATTGCTGCAAAATCTGGTAAGAACAGCGATGCATTCAACATCCAAAAAGCCAGAATCAATGAAACTGCAGCATCTATTAACAAGTTGAATGATGAAGTTAACAAATTGCATCCAACTGGATTTGATCGCTTAACTTCAAGCATCAACAAAGCTGAAAGAGCCAGTGGCAAAATCAAAGACACTTTACGAAGTGGCTGGGACAATATCAAAGGCGGTGCTTATAGTGCCGCTGCTGGTATTACTGCCATTGGTGCCGCTGCCGTAAGTGGTGCTAAAAAAGCCGGTAACTTGCAACAGACCTACAAGGAAGTCAACAACTTGGCTGTCCTTGGTGGTGAACATCAAAGAAACGTAACCAAAGCAATTGCTGAAATGCAACGTCAAGGCCGAGATATGGCCCTCAGGTACGGTAAATCTCAGCAAGAGATTGCTGAAGGTTATGAAGATTTGGTTAAAAGAGGTTATACGACCACCCAGGCATTAGGTGCATTAAGAACTGAAATGCAAGCCTCAGTTGCATCAGGTGATAAATTTAGCGACGTAACCACTGTTTCATCTCAAGTAATAGAAGCATTTGGCATGAGAGTCAAGACTGCTAAAGGTATGATCGAAAATACCAACAAAGCAGTAAACATGTTGGCCTACAGTGCGGATGCTACTTCTACTGGTTTTCACTCATTAGGTGATTCAGTTCATTACTTTGGTGCCGCTGCAAAAGCGGAGCATGTCTCATTGGCTGAGTCAGCTTCTGCGGTAGGTGTATTGAGCAACAATGGTATTGAAGGCTCAATGGGTGGTACTGCCATGCGTGACATCATCGAACGTATTGGTAGTCAGGTAAACGGCATAGGTAAAAAGAACAGTGTCTTTACCAAATTAGGCATTACTGCTAAGGATATTGAAAATAGCAAAGGTCACTTGAAGAGTTTAGCTGATGCTATGGACGTGATTTGGAGTCACATCAAGCAACACAGTGAAAACTCAATCCAAGAACAAGGCTTCATGAAGTCAATCTTTGGTTCAACTGCACAAAACGCAGCAACCATTTTGGCTCAGAACACCGGTGAACTTAGGAAACTAACTGAGGAAACTCAAAAAGTCGGTGATAAGAGTACCTATGTATCTAAGTTAGCTGCTAAAAACTCTGATACTGCAAAGATGCAAGTGGCTAGAGCTAAGCAGGCCATGAATGACTTTGAAATTAACTTAGGTGCAAAATTGTTGCCTGCCATAAACGACGCAGGTGAGGCTCTTGCCAAGTTCCTAACGTCAAGCGATGGTAAGAAGTTTGAAAATGACACAGAAAATGTGATCAAGAACTTTGCTAACACCTTGATCGGCTTGGCTAGATTTGTTACTCAGCATCCAACCGCCATGAAGATTATTGGTGGTAGTTTCTTAGCCGGTTACAGTGCTACTAAAATTGCTCAAACAATTAGCTTCCTTGGTGAACTGAAGAGTAACTTCAAGGAACTGGCCGAAACTAGTCCCAAGATTGCCAATTTAGGCAAGGCAACGTCCCAGCTAACTAAGCCTACTAAAATTTCAAAGATGAATGGTACTGCTAAGCTAACAACAACTGTGGCGGTAGCATTCGATGCTTACCAGATTGGTAGTGATTTCTACCAGGCCATTAACTCCAAGAGTGCCAATGTAAAATATGCCAAATACGGTGCTGGAATTGGCGGCTTAGTTGGTGGCGCTATTGGTGCATCATTAGGTGGTGTTGCTGGCGCACAAATTGGTCTTAAACTTGGTCAAGCAATGGGACCGGCAGCTGCAGCAAGCTTTATGAAGGGATTCAATGCAGGAGTTGATCCTAAAAATGCAATCAAGCAAAAAGTAAAGCTAAAAAATGGTAAAACAGTCACTCTCCCAAGGGATTCTAATTCTAAATGGGTTAATGACCATGGAACTATTCGACGAGTCGACATACGTAATGCAGGAGAAAGAAAATCTCATTCTGATCACTCAGCGTACAACGTAGAGAGCCACTTCTTGCATCCTACAGATCTCGGTGACTTTTTAGGTGCATCATACAAGGGCCTTTGGAATGATATTACACATATCGGTGATCTTGACTACTTTAAGAGAGACAGAGGTGCTCGCCGTCAGCAAGCACGAGGATCTTGGCTAGGAAATGTTGTTAAATACGTTAGATCCAATCAGATGCTCAGTCCACACGGTAAGCCTAGTGATGGAATGGATGGAACTAGAAGCCTATTCCGTGATATAGGCAAGTGGGCAGGTAAGCAAAACTGGGACTGGGGCGACTTTGACCCTCAGAAAAATGGATTTAATCACTGGCTTGCTGGTTTCACGCCTCAAGTTCATGGTAAAAAACCGAAAAATAGTCAACTTAAGCTTGAAGCATCAGGTATTTTACCTAAAGTAAATGCCAAAAAATGGGCTACTGGAATTATTGATGATGCTAAAAAAGGCATGAAAGGTTTTCCTATATGGACCAAGAATTTAGGGCATAGGTCTAGCAAGTGGTTCAAATCTAAATGGCGAGGCATGGAAGCCTGGGGCGGTAGGACTAAGAAAAACGCTCAAAGCGGGCTTCACGGCTTCGAAACTTGGTCTGGTCAAATGAGTGGACGGGCCAACAAGTGGTTCAAGAATAAATGGAATGGGATGCAGCACTGGGCTGGTGGCATCAAGAAAGATGTCAACTCAGGTTGGACTGGCTTTGAAACTGGCTTAGGTCGAATGGCTGGTCGAGCAGTAGCATTCTTCAAGAAACCATTTGAGGGCTTGGCATCTTGGTTCCATGACCATATTCAAAAGCCCCTTGGTGCCTTTGGTGGTAACGTGGATAAGTTCGTTCATGGCAAGCTAAAAGTTGGTAATCTGCACTTAGCTACTGGTACTAATTGGAAATCTAAATATGGAATTCCTGCTGTACTTAACGACGGCTTTGATAGCCCGCAAACCGGCAACCGTGAAAGCATAATTCACAGAAATGGTCAAATTGAGTTATTGCCTAACAAGCGTAACTTGAAGAGAACACTTTTACCTGGCGAAGATGTCATCAATGCTAAAGACACAGCTCGATTAGCTAACAGATTGCATTTTGCTTCTGGAACGATTGGCTTAGCTAATAATACTAAGGCTGCAAGCACCGACTATAAGAAGTTGACTGCTAATGCTACTAAGTCACTAACTCAGCTTGATAAAACCAGCAGAACAAAGTGGCGTGGCATTACTACTAACACAACTAAGCAAAGCACAAAAACTAGAAAGGGCGTAGTCACTGATTACACTAAAATGCGTAGTTCTGTTAATAAACAGATGACTAATATGCACAGCGGTGTAATCAAAACAGCAGCAAGTACTTCCAAAGGCTTTGGCAAGGCAATGGATAAGATGTCCGGTTATGCCAAAGATGCAATGGGAGATACCATCGATCAACTTAACCGTGGTATTCACGGTATTGACAAAGTTATCGGTGAATTTGGCGGTGATGCATCAGCAATTAAACCGGTTCACTTTGCTACTGGTTCAAATGGTGCATTACCTCACAACACGTTAGCAATGGTTAATGATGCTACTACTGGCCCACGTCAGGAATCGATCGTCCGTGGTAATAATTTGATTATTCCATCCGGTAAGGATCGAATTTTACCACTGCAAAAAGGTGATAAGGTTCTGAACGGTCATCAAACACAAGAGATGGCCAAATCAATGGGACTGCCTCACTTTGCTAAAGGTTCTGGCGTTGGTCATGCTGAATTAAAGCAACTTTACAATATTGCCAAGCAAAACTGGAAACAGCCTGAAAAGACTGGTCGGGCAATGTTTAAGCCGGTCAGTGGTTTACAAGCTGGTGCAAAGGTTTTAGCTGATTCAGCAAATAAAACCGGTGCAGATCAAGGTGTAAAGTACTGGTCATCACTTTGGGGCTTAGCTCAAAAGAAAGTTGATGACAGTGGCGGTGAAACTGGTCCTGCTAGTGGCTTGCTTAAGGCGGTTGAACGTTACGGTGAAGGCCATAAGTATGTTTGGGGTGCGACAGGTCCTAGTGCATTTGACTGTAGTGGACTTGTTATGTATGCCCTCAAGCACGCTTATGGAATCGATTATCCACACTTCAGTGGTGCTCAATATGCTAGAACTCAGCATATCAGCAAAGGTCAAGCTCGTATGGGTGACCTGGTATTCTGGGGAAGTTCAGGTAGTGAGCACGTGGGTGTCTATGCTGGCGGTAACAAGTACTTTAGTGCTGAATCTCCAGCTCAAGGCATCCACATGAACACTTTATCGAGTGTTGTCGGTAAGGGCGCTCCACTGTTTGGCCGTGTTAAAGGTGCCAACACTCAAGGATCATTAAGTAAGGGCAAGGTTAGCGTAAAAACTAACAGTACACTTGATAGATTCGTTAAGAACTCAGTAGGCCCAGGCTTCTGGAAGACAATGCAGAAGATCGGTGATGAGTTTGGCGAAGGTGGTGGCTATGGTAACCCCGCTGGTGATGGCGTTGCTAGATGGCGTAAGTACATCGTAAGAGCAGCACATCAAATGCACGCTAGTGTAAGTCCTGGCGATATCTCTAAGATCATGTCGATGATTTCCGCTGAATCTAGTGGTAATCCAACCATTACTCAGCAAATCCAAGACGTGAACAGTGCAGCTGGTGATCCAGCTCAAGGTTTGCTTCAATTTATCCCACCAACCTTTAATGCCTATGCTGTTAAAGGCCATAGAAAAATTAAAAACGGCTATGACCAACTGTTAGCCTTATTTAACGACCGTAACTGGAGATCAGATATTCACTACGGTGGTGGATGGGGACCAACAGGTGGTCGAAGATTTGCCAAAGGAGGAACGCATCACGGAAGTGGTGCGTTTTTAGTTGGCGAAGAAGGTCCGGAAATCTTAAACGTCCCTGGTGACGTAAAGATTGATGACCACCAAACTACCAGACGCAAACTGCGTAGCTTAGCTAAGGACTTTACTCCTGCTAAGCCTGGTCGTTTACCTAATGGCAAGCCTATCATCACAATCAATATTAACTTCAATGGTAATGTTGGTAACTCCAAGCAAGATGCTGACCAAGTGGCCAACATGATTGAAGTAAAAATTGCTGCAGTTCTTGAAAAGTACTTTGGTCATGAATTTGGTTCTGACCCATCGCTTTACTAAGAGGAGGCGAGTTAATGATAAAAAAGAAACAGCCTACCGCTTATGAGAAGACCAAGAAGGCTTATGATGCTTATCACAAAAAAGAGAAGCAAGCCAATAGGGATATGGTCAAGACTCAAACCAAGGCAATTTACTATGAGCAGGAATCTTATGGCAAACCTAAAAAGGAAAAAGAAAAGTTAATTAAGCTGCGTAACAAATGGCTTAAGTCCTATGATGCAGCTAATAAGCGACATAAACGATATAAAAGAGCAGCTGATGCAGCTAAGGATAAGTTAGGCAAGTTACAAACTGCCAAGACTAATCGTGCTGAAGTTGCTGATAAAATTACAAATCATAATAAAGAACACAATAACGAAGGTCATTGTGCGATTTACAGAAGTGACGGTCAATCATCGACCGTCATTTTTATTTCTCCGACTGACACTGAATCTGAAACATCTAGTGTGAATATCACTTCATGGCCAGTTGATAAAGGCTCACCAAGATACAGTCATGCTCGTACAGCTAGCGAATCTAAGTCCATTGCCGGTCTGATCACTGGTAAAGACAGAGCAGAAGCTAACTCTAAATACAAGCAACTTGAGTACTGGCGAGATCATCATACGGAATTAACGTATGAGGGTGATTTTAAGAAGTCACATCTGCTTATCTCTGAATTAGGTCAAAGTTTCTCAGATTTACGTGATAACCTCAAGGTCACTATTACGTTCAGTTACGTTAGAGCTGCCGATGTGACATCTTCAACTGGCAATAAATCTCATGTTAAGAAATCAAAGTCAACTAAGACCACAGCAGGTAGTAGAAACAAACGCTACACAGCAATTACGATCAAGCCTGGCGATACGTTGTTGGGCTTATCTCGTAAATATGGTCAGTCAGTTGCTTGGCTTCAAAAAGTCAATAAGATCAAAAATCCTAACTTGATTTATGCCGGTAGAACTCTTTATTTGAGTAAAAAAGAAAGAGACATCAAGAAGAAAGCTCGGGTGAAGTAAATTGCGTAGATACATTCCAATCGATGTCGATGATTTGCCTGACATTTTTGATATAAGTCTTGCAGGTGGTGTCTACACATTTCGAATTGACTATAACGAGATAGCTGATTACTATACCGTGACTATTTGGGATGCAGACAGCAACCTGCTGTTAACTCAAGAGCCTTTGATTTTAGGTGAACTTGTTGGATATGACTTACCTGATAAGCGATTACCTCGAATTGATTTGCGTGTAATGGATGAAACAAATCAAGCAAATGATGCTGGTAAAGGTAATTTCGGCTATACCGTTCAAATTTATTTGGATGTTGTAGATCCGCTTGGATCTGAGACAGGTGATCCTACTATTAAGCCATTAGGCTACGATCCTGATGAATCGGTAGACAACTACACGGATGAAGAGGTGTCAAGCTGATGGCTATTGTTACTAAAGATTTTCATGTTTGGTTCGAAGTTATCAATAAAAAAGGTCAAAAGCTGACTTTTTTCAACAATGAAACTCCAGAACACAACTTTCCAATAGCGTTTGAAGTAAATTTCAGCGATTCTCCGACTCCTTCAGTTAATACGGTTACGCTGTATAACTTGTCCAAGAGTCATTCCGATTTCTTCGAAAAAGACGAAAAAGTTTACTTATATGCTAATTGGGGACCACACAAAAAGTTGATTTCTGAAGGCTTCATCACAAAATTTGATGTCGCTCAGCATGATGGAACTACTGATTCCAAAGTGATTAATTTTACCGAGGGTACTGACTACAACAATGTGAAAGCTAATAGCTTGAAGGTTGAGAAGAAAAAAGAAGTCAAAAGATCTAAGTTGGTCGAAGCTACCAAACCTGGCCACTATGAAAATAAGATTGTTAATCATCATAGAAAACAGGTTTGGGTACCTGCTAAAAAGGTTAGTCATCGTGTTAAAACACGAGAAACCAAAGTAATTAGATCTAATAAGGTCTACCGAAAAGGCACAAGTTATGAAGCCGTGATCAAGGGGATAGCTGCACAATGTGGTATTAAGATTTCTAAGCTTCAATTACACAAAAATCCTGTATTGAAGCATGCATATACTGCAAAAGGCAAGCCACTTACTTTGATCAAGCAACTAGTTGTTCACACAGAATCATCTTTTACTTATGTTAAAGGAAGATTAGAAATTGTTGATCCAAAATCTGAAAAAAGGACTTGGATTGATATTGATGATCAGGACTTAGTACAGCCACCATCAACTAATTCGGCTGACAGTACGAAGAAAAAGACTTGGGAAATTACGCTTCCTTTTGTGCCTGAAATGGTTATCAATACTGGTATCAACATGAAGTCTCACTACTTAAAAGGCAGATTTTATGTGAAGTCTGGTCAGCATACATCAGATGGAGAAAATCCACAAACTCAATGTTCTTTATTACCAATGTAGGAGGATAACATGGCAAAAAATAATTCTAGTTCTCAAAATGAACTACAAAACGCTGCTTATAATGCAGTGCGAAACTTTAGAGATGGAATGTTTACTGATATGGAATGCTGCTACATTGCAAGACTGGTGAAGTATGATAAGGAAAGCCATTTGGCGGATATACAGCCCTTAACCAAGATGTCTGAAGGTATGGACTCTGCACAATATCTTGATATTCCAGTGACTGAAAATTGTTACATGATGGACGAAATGTTAGATGAACTTAAGTCAGAGTTCAGCAAAGTTGATACAAATACCAGCCTTCCTGAACATGAATCAACATCATTTGTAAGCAAATTTCCTAAAAAGCGACTTTTACGTGTTGGTGTTCCGGTTGTTTGCGCTGTTCTTGATCGTGATAACGATAACTGGAAAGGTGGCCGTGATGCTACGACTTTTATGCCAAATACCAATAGAACTCATGACGCTAACGACTCCGTCGTGATTGGTGTGCTAGGTGGTGATTGGGTCAATGGCTAAAGATTTTAAATCCACGGACTATGGTGATCTTTATGTTGATCCTGAAACACATGACTTTGTTTTGATCGATGGCTTGGAAGAAATCGCTCAAAGAATTAAAGCAACTCTGGAGACCAACTATCGGGAAATGGATGTATTGGATCCAGAGCAAGGCTTGGATTATACGAATTTTCTAGGTAAGCGATTCAACAAAGAACTTGCATCTGATGAACTGCGAGACACAATTCGAAGGCAAGTGCCTGAGGTTGACTCAGTTGAAGATATTGAATTTAAGTTTCAGCCTAATCGTAAATTAACAATTAATTTCAAGGTGATGGCTACTCCAACGGATAGCGAGTTGTCACAAGAAATTGAAGGAGGTGTTGATATTGCCGTCTAATTCTCAATGGGGACTGACGAGTACCGGCTTCTATGTCCCACAATTTCAAGAAATTTTAAGTGCATGGCAAAATGGTATGATTTCTGCAATTGATCCTGATCTAGTAATGACAACTAATTCTAATGCAGGGGCTTTATGTCATATGTTTGCTAGGCGTGAAAAGGCAATGTGGGAACAGATGCAACTCGAATATTATTCATCGTTTATTTCTAAAGCCACTGGTGTAAGTTTGGATTACATTGGCGGTAATTTAGGCTTAAAACGTAAGGTTGATATGCCGTCTTTTGCTCAAATTAAAATTACAACGCAGGAAGAATATCTAATTCAGGCTGGAGAACAATATGAGACCGAAAATGGTTATCAGTTTACTCTCCTGAAAGATGTTTTGACCAAACAAGGTGATGATGGTACCTGGAGCGGAATTGGCTGGGTGCAGTGTGAAGACACAGGCGAAGAGACCAATGTGCCTGCTAACTCAATCACAGTTGAATCTAATCCAGATGATGAAATTATCAGTGTTACTAATCCTGAAGCAGCAGGTGGCGGTCAAGACTATGAAGACGATGACACCTACCGTGAACGACTCAGAATGGAAAATGCTGCTAGACCTGGATCAACTGCAGCCGGAATTAGATCAGCATTAATGAATTTGTCTGGCGTTCGTGAAGTTAACATCGTGCAGAATCCATTTGCAGAAGCTGATAAATATGGCAATCCTCCTTACAGTGTCCATGTTTACTGTTTAGGCGGTAACAAGGAAGACATAGCTGAGTGCCTAGCTGATTACATTGCAGCCGGAATCACTATGGTTGGTAGTCAAGAAATGATGGTCAAGGATGCCACTGGTAATCCTTTGAAGACCAATTTTGACTTTGCTACTGAAAAACAGGTATACGTTAAGGTGCAAATCAACACCAGTGATGCTTGGAATATCGATCAAGGTGCAGATGACGTTAAAACCTCAGTTGCAGTTTATATCAATGATTTAGAGATGGGTAATCCACTTTATATCACTAGATTGTATGGGCCGGTTTATGCCATTGAAGGTGTTGATGATGCGATCCTACAAATTGGACTTGCACCTGATCAGTTAGCAGAAAACGACATCAAGCAGAAAGACTTCGAAGTTGCTAGATGTGATCCTAACAATGTCGAGGTGATCGTAAATGGCTTATGAGACAACTGATCAGCTGATTGACCTGCTATCTCACCACTGGTACAAACGCCACGATGGTAACCTTTATAAATTACTTGATATTTATAACAGCAACCTGGAACAAATCAGTGATAGTGGCGAAAAAGTTGCTGAATGGCGTGCAATCAAAAATGCTGAAGGAACCACATTAGATTTATTTGGTAAAGATATTGAGACTTACAGACCGACTAAGGATGATCCTCCTTATCGGTTTTTAATTTACCTCAAAACTTTACTGGCTAGAGCGCAGGGGACAAGACCGTCAATCGTTAAGATTACCAGTGCTGCCATTGGGACTGATCAAGGTCTCAAGATTTGGAATACTGGTATTCCTAGACATGTGGGTATTCAAATTCCTTGGGATTATGTAAGTCAGTGGCCAATTGAAAAGTTTTTACTAAAAAATCTGCAACACATGCTGGATCTTGGTTACTGGCTTGATGTGATCGTTTTTAAGACCACAACGCATTTACCGCTTTACATAGCTGCAGGCGGTCAGGACAGAACCCATATAATCACCAGAACTCAACTCAAATGGTGGACCGGTTGGAAAACTAAAAATGATGCAAAGCTGTATGTTGGAATGCACACTTCTTATAAAGATGTGTGGCGTGAACACCAGAAACTTAAATGGTGGACTGGCTGGAAGACCAAAAATGATTCAAATTTATACATCGCTGTCACTGGTCGAATAATCAAGACATCAGTATGGCATGCAAAGACAAAGTGGTGGACTAGCACAGAAGCGCAGCTTCACGCTGGTCTCACTATTGGAAACAAAACAATCACTCAAACTACTCAATCAATAAGGACTGAGTAGTTTTTTATTTACAAGAAAGGAGTAGCAAATGGCAGAAGGCTATAAAGAAAAGTTGAATCAACCTTTGCTTACTGATGCCGGACGACAGATCTTTCTTCAAGTCGGCAACGGTGATGGCAAGTTGGTTTACACTAGAGCAACTTTATCGAGCCAAAAACCGGTAGATTCAACTGGTAAAGCACTTGATGATGAAGCTATACGTCAGATTACGTCACTGCCGGACGATCTCAAGGAAGGCCAGTTGCAACTAACACCGGTTCAGAATGATCACTTTGACGTAATCGCTGATTTTAATAACCGAAATCAAGCTGCAGATATCGTCTTTAGCTGTGTTGGTTGGTTTGCCAGAGTTGATACTGATAAGGCACAAGGCCCAGAAACTCTTATCGCTATTGGTTTTACGAAGAATGATCAAGAAACCTTGGCTGCTGGCTCACCTGATGGACTTTCAACAGAAGTCATTTCAGCAGAACTTGATGTGACAATTAGTGATGCTGCGAATATCGATATGCACGTCAACGAGATTGGCTATGTTACTAGAGCAGAGTTAAATACTTGGCAAACTAAGATTCAAAGTGACATCAACACCGAGTTTGACACTCAATCTAAGGTGTTAACAGTTACCTTAAACGGTAAAGATCCAACCAAGGCCGATGACAACCACGTAATTAATTTGCCTACTTACGACAAGACCACAATCGATCAGATGGTGGCTGGTGCAGGCAAGGGTGCCGGTATTAATACTGTTCAAGGTGTAGCACCTAACTCAACCGGTAACGTTGATCTTACAAGCGTCTTTTACTTAAAGACCGATGTTGACAATCTTGTAAAAGCACAAAACGAACAGATTAAGACTCTGCAGAATGCCAGTGGCACAAAGGACACTGAAATTACAGGCCTGAACAATCAAATCACTGGCTTAAACAACCAAATCAATGACCTAGTCAACCGTGTAAAGTTCCTAGAACAAAACGCAATGTTAGGCAAGCGATTTACTAAGGCACAAGAAGCTGACGCTACCGCATGGGAAAACAACAATCCTAACTATATTGCGATCGTTACTGATAACTAGGGGGGGTGATTGAGTGAGTTTAATTAGAGATCCGGCAACTATCACCAAGGTAGGTCGTCAAATGATGACGGCAGGCGGTGATATTACTTACACCAAGGCTACACTGTACGGTCAAGATATTAGTCACCTTACAAAGGATCAACTAGAAAGCTTAACTTCAATCGGTAGTCCTTTGATGACTGTTCCGGTAGGTATCAGTGATAAGAGCGTTAATGGGAGTGCCACGACAATAGTACTTGAAGTAACATTTCAGAATAGTAATTTAAAAGCTGACTTGCCTTACACGGCAGTTGGCTTTTTTGCTAAGAAGGGCGACGATGAAAAGCTTGTCCTTGTTGGCGTTGCTGATCCAGGTGCTTACTTAGTCGCTACTCCTCCAGACGGTATCGCCACCGATGCACTTGATATTAAAGTTGCAATTTCAATCGGTGACGCTGCTTCTGTCACTGCTGTGGTTGACCCGGCTGGATCAGTTACGCCAGCAACGCTTAATGGAGCAATCAACAAAGCTACACACGACCTGACAGCACAAATTGATACTAAGGCTGATAAAACGACCGTAGAGCAGGAATTAGCTATTAAGGCTAACTTTACTGACGTTGATAAAAAACTCGATACGAAGGCTAATTCTAGCGATGTGTACACCAAAAAGCAGGTTGATGATGCTTTTGCTAATCGTGATGCCACAATTGCCACCAAGGCAGACAAAGCCGTGGTTGATGCTGAGATTGCAAAAATCGACTTTACCCCGTATGCCAAAACAGTAGACGTTGACACCAAGATCAAGGATGTTAGCGATGTGGTAGCCACCAAGGTTGGCACAGATTACAGTTACAGCAAGGCAGAGCTTGATAAAAAGCTGCTTGCTATCTCTACTGATACGGACGGCAAAGTTGACGCTAGTCAAGTAGCCGACATGATTACCAACAAGGCTGACAAGGCAGACGTTGACAAGTCAATCAAGGCAGTCAATGACACGCTAGCAACCAAGGCGGACCAAGCAACGACTTATAGCAAAACCGATGTTGATAAGCTGCTAAGCGCCAAGGATGACGTGACTGACGTTGATGCCAAAATTAAGACTGTGACCGATCTAGCCAACACAAAGGCTAGTCAGGACGGCTTAAACAAACTGAGCCAAGCCGTTGATACCAAGGCTGACAAGGCTACGGTAGACGCACAAATTGCTGGAATTGATTTCTCAAAGATTAAATTCCGCAAACAGTACTTAGACAGCCAAGGACAAACGCAAGATCACACCTGGAAAGCAACCAAGAATACCGATGGTACTTACACCATTGATCTTTACAATGATGACTGGACGGCTTCAAAGGTGCACGACTTGCTAGCTCAATTGCCTACTAAGGCTGACCAGTCAAACGTTAACTCACTGGTACAGGACGCTAAAAATACGGCTACGTCAAGGGCAGATAATTTGCAGAATCAAATTAATAGTAAGCTTAATTACTATTACGTTGGTGACGGGTATGATGTGCTTAGCTCAGATGGTAAATGGGGCATTTTGGAATCAAACAATGCTCAAAACCTAAAGAATCTCCCTGCAATGGGTAATACAACTTGGGCCCACATGCTTAAATTGGAAAGAGACGGCTGGGGCGTCGTTATTGTCTATTCACAGGACAACACAATCTGGCAAAACGTCAAAAATGGCGATACTTGGACTGGTTGGTCACGATTAGCGAATGCACTAGACGTTAATAACCTGCAAAAGAATATTGACGGGGCTAATGCCAACGCTAATGGCCGTTTGCCTTATAGCGGCGGTAACATGTCCCTGCGGTCAACGATCAATTGGAATGGTGGCGGAATCAACGACAGAACGGGCAACCTCGGTGGCTTGCACTGGGAAGGCGGTACTGACAGGGTTGACTTATTTGCTGACCAAGATGGCAACGATAACCTAGACCTTGTAATCCAGTTGGGTGACGATAATTCCAACTCCGTGGTTATCCGCAACGCTAGCGGCGCACAGGTGGCAAGAATCGATGCTGGTGGTAATATCACTAGTCCAACGATTACCACATTACAAAACCAAGTTAACGACTTGATTAATCAAATCAACTACATTAAGGATAACTACATTGAAGGCCGCCGCTTCCCAGCTAGTCAAGAAGCACAAGCCCAAGCTTGGGAAAACGAAAAGCCTACTAGAATTGCAATGATTGAAAAATAATAGAAGGGAGCGGAAACATGCTAGATCATATGCTGTTTAATAGATTAAAATGGTTCAACATTGACAACAATTCCCAGCAGATCACAGCAAACGGTAAGAAATGGGGAGCTTATCCAACTAGCGTGAAATTGAATGGAACAGGAGAGCTTTTCTCTAACTTAGGTTTTGGTAATGTTATCGGAACCCCAGACTGTGAATGCTACGCTAAAATTGTTAATGGGTTTGGAACTTTCTATGTTGTAAATTACAAAGGGTCAATGGCATTCATTCGAGGTGACCAAGTTTCATCCGAAAATTGGGGGGGGGTAGAAGCCTCACTATCCGCTTGTATCAACAATTTAGGTCACTTGTTTACCTACGTAGGGAGGTGGCTTAGATGTTAGATCATTTAATTTTAAACAAGCTTAAATGGTGGGATTCCACTGATAGACCATTGATTGGAAAAAGAATCACAGCTTCGCTTGATACTTATCACACGGTAAAAGCCGGGTTTAACTTTACTGCTGAGGATTACAGCAATACGCCAGCTAAAACCAGGGTAGAAAATGCCCTAATTGTAGCAGCTTACAAATTTAATGGCTTAGCTGGTAATGCACCAAGTGGCACGTATATTTTGACTGATCAGGACAACGCCAAATGGCTAAGACTTTACGGCTCCGAAAATATTTTCGGGGGGGGTAAATCCCTACTAAGCCACTTATATCAATGGTTTAGAAACCTTTACAGAATGGTGGTGATCGCATGTTAGATCACTTGCTATTCAACAGATCCAAGTTTTATCCAATAGATGATAATACTGACTTAATTACTGCTGATAGTCAAAAATTTGTTAAAAGCTATATCGGTAAGAAAGTAACAGTAGGGGCACCAGTCTCTTGCTACAACACACAAAATGATATGGAATACTGGGATCAATACAATCAATTTAATGTCGGAGACACTGTAACAAACCAAGTTATTGATAAAAACAATGAAATCTGGTTAAGCGTTGATAATGCTAAGTTCCTCGACTCACATCCAAGACCATTTTTCAAATTAAGTGAATTTCTCTCAAACGGCGGTAAATTATCATAAAAATTAAGGACAACACTCGCAAGAGTGCTTTTTTTATGCAAAAACAACCTAGCTCACAGGGCGTACCCGTGAGCTTTTTTTAATAGAAAGGAGCCAATTATGGCTGACGAAACACAAAACGCACCAGTAGCGGGCGCAGAAACAAACGCTACACAAGAACAACCTACTAAGGTTGCACCTTTTATCTATTACTACAGTGACCCTGATGAAGCAGAGACACTGTTACACCACTTGCCAATTCCAAGTTTTATTGACTTGTCTCAACAAATTGCGGCAGGCAAGTTATGGCACATCTATAACATCTCTGCTCCAAGCAAGGACATGGAAGATCCTATTGTTGACGTAAGAACCAACTCATGGGTAGAAAACAGCAAGAACGCTCAAACCAAAGTCTTAGCAGAAACTACACAAGCTATTGATGCTTTGAAAGCAAAAGGTGAAGAACTTGACCAAGCCAACGACAAGGTAGATGCCGCAATCAAGGCAATGCAACAAAGCCAACAAATGCAAACTCAACAGTCATTAGCCTTGACCCAAGGCTTGCAAAAGGTTGTAGAAGGCCAACAACAAACTGCCAAGGTCATGGCATCAATGCAACAAATCTTGGTCGGCATGAAGGCAGATCAAGCCAAGGCAGACGGTATACCAGCTACCAATCAACCAACTGAAAACGATAAGAAGCAAGAAAACGGAGGTAACTAATTATGACTGATTTAAATTCTTTATTTTTGCAAATGTGGGTACTCGACTTTCAAATGGGACTTTTTAAAGAGCCTTACTTTCAAGGCTTAGTACGACAGGGCTTGTTGACTACTGCAGGTTACAAGGAAGTCACAGGTGAGGATTATGTTGCACCACAAGCACAACCAAGCCAACCAGCTGCACAAGCTTAATCGGTTCAATTTCATCAAAACAGGCTTGTTGATCGTAGGATTAGCAGTCTGCTTCATGATTGATCGTACTTATTTCTTCTATCCGCCATCACTAGCACCAGCATGGAATAATCTGTGGGTCGATGTTATCGGCTTGCTGTCGGGAGTAATTCTCATTCTGTGCGGTGTTTGTGACCTTCATATAGATTTTATCGTTAAGGCGGGGCTAGGCATCTCAGCAGCTTTTCTAACCGTTTTAGTAGTAGCGGAATCCTTCCATGTTATTGGAATTGGCTATTTTAGATTTCATCCAGCAATCTTGTTTGAGATCTACTCAATCGTTAATCTCTTACAAATTGCTTACGAATACGAACCACGGTACTAGGAAAGGGGCTGATACACGTGCAAAGTCTCAAGGACATACTTAGTGTACTAGCTCCCATAGCGGTAACGCTTTTAACGACATATCTAAGTGATAAGAGAGTAGCGAGACGGGACGACCATAGTTTTCTCAAAGATGATTACGAGATGGTCGTCAAGGAAAATAAGGAATTACGAAAAGAAAACGAGAGACTCAGAAAGGAGTTAAACGAGAATGAATGATTTTTGGGCTACATTTTTAGTTAAGTGTGTTGGGTTGCTACTAGGTTTTGTATTTACTGGCGTAGTAGGCTATTTTTCTAAGCACCACATCAAAATCAAGTTACAAGGTCAAGAAATTGATGCTACACAAGCCATTCAAACTGCTATTGAATTAGCGGTTAAGTGGGGCATTCACAGCGCCGACACTAATCAAAATTGGTCAAGTCAAGACAAGGAAAAATATGTCGAGAACTTAGCTGTACACTTCCTTGAAACTTTACCAGTGCCTGTTAAAGATGCTGACAAGTATCGTCCTGAAATTCGGGCTTGTATTGAAGCAACTTTAGCTGGCGTTAAGTTAGCTAAGAGTGAAGCGAATGCGGCCAATGCTACACAACCTATGCCTGAACCAGCTAAGGTAGACGGTAATATTGAAGCTGTAACCGATGAAAAGCCTGCTACTGATACAAAGGGTGATAAATAATGACTCTAAATATTGTTGATTTATCCAGCAATAATGGCCCTGTAAATCTAGCTACTTTAAAACATGCAGGCTGTGATGGCGTGATTATCAAAGCTACCGAGTCAAACTATTACGTTAATCCTTACTTTGCTGGGCAGGTAAAGCAAGCTGCACGACTAGGCATGCTGATTGGTGCATATCACTACTCAGATGGTGGCAGCGTATCAGCAAACATTAACCATTATTGGAATACAGTTAAGCCTTACGCTAAGTACATTGACTTGCACATTCTCGATTATGAGGGACGCAATATTGTTCGTGGCAGTGTTGGTCATGCTAGTGCTGCATTAGCTATGCTTAAAAAGCTAACAGGAAAGACACCTATGATTTACATGGGCTTATCTGATGAAAATTCTTATAACTGGTCAAGTGTGACTGCCTATCCATTATGGGTAGCACAATACAATGACATGAACAATCATTATGGATTTCATCCTCGTTCACTGTATGGAAGTTTGCGTCACTGGAAGAATATGGCGATGTTCCAGTACAGTGCTACGTCTTACATTGGCGGTATTGGCCAAGTTGATGTGTCTGTTTACTATGGTAGCAAGTTGAGTTTTAGCAACAAAGGAAGTGTTGAAATGGCAGAACATTGGAAAGCACCGGTTGAGTTTGATGACTTGGGTGCTTTTAAAGTAATGCAAAAAGAAGCTACATTTTGGAATGATGCCAACAATGATAAAAAAGTTGGCACAACTAACGCTGGCAAAATTTACCGCATTACAAAGGAAAAGAATGGCTTTTACAAGATTGCAAATCATGATATGTGGCTAGATGGTAGAACAGGAGACTTCCATGCCAATCCTGTTGCCTATAGTGACAAAATTCATGCCAAAATCGTAGTTGTAAAGCCAACGTCAGGTCATAAAGACCTAACTACTAAGGTAGTGGGCAAAACTTTCAAAGTTGGGTCAACTTGGAAGATGTTCGGCTATAAGACTTTTAAATCTGCGTCAGGTACTACATGGCATTGGGCACAGGTTGGAGCAGGAGATAACAAGTACATCAACTTAGATAAGTGCCGTGTACTTGTTTAAGTAATTAATATATTGGACAAAAGAGCCACTCGAGGAGAAATCCTCGGGTGGCTCTTTTTTGTGTTATAATTATTCATGAGAAGTTTTTAATTCAAAGAGGTAGAATTAATTGCTTATAACTTATTGCTCGTAACTATTGGCGTAGTTACGGGCTTTTTTTGTGTTATAATGATAAGGAAGTTGCATAATCATGCAATCGTATCATTGCGATACGTGGATTGAAATTCTTTTTAACCTTGAATGCAAATTCAAAGAGAGCCTCTTCGGGGGCTTAAACCAAATGATAGCTTATATAACTCTAACAAAGATGTTTTGAAAAAACAAAAAAGGGAGGAACTACTAAAGTTCTTCCCTTAGATTTTTCCACTGAAATTTCACTGAAAAAGCACTGAATAAAATGATATATTATTCTGTGTTATTGATCTTTTTAGCCTGTGACAAGCCTATCCTATAGACTATAAAACACTATTGATATTACCTTTCCCTCCTCCTTAGAAGTGATAAATACCATTTTCTTCATTGATAATCTTGCTACATATTGCAGTGACGCTGTATTTGTGCCGCTGCTTTTTTGTTATTATTGGTAATAAAATACGTAAAAAGTACGTAAAGTTTTTTCGATTAGCATTTAACAAATAACTTAAATAGAACTACCATATAGGTGGCTGGACGAGAATCTTCTCTCGTAGAAGCAATTAATAAACCAATTTTCTTCATTTATAATCTAACCGAAAAGGACAGGGATGCTCAATTGCATTGCTGTCCTTTATTTTTGATAATCTTCGCCGTAAATATAACGATGTAATTTTAGGTATTGCTCATATAATCTGCGTTCATTTTGATTGTCTTTTGGAAAATAATATTGTTTGCCTTTGAGTCCCTTGGGCATATAATTTTGCTTGGCGATTTGATGCGGAGCTTGAAAAGGTGACTCAGCTAGGCCAGCTCCCGTGATTTCTTTAGCGTGTTTATAATGAAAGTCACGCAAACTATTAGGCATGGGATACCGATTGGGATGATCACTATCTTGATCAAGTCTTTCCCAAATTTCCTCAAATGCTCCTGATTTTGGCGAAATACACATTAACATTGTTGCAAACATTAGTGGATATTTAGCTTTAGGCATTCCTATCTTTTCAGCTTGATTAGCTGCAGTAACAATTTGAGTTACTTGTTGCGGATTAGCTAAGCCAATATAAGTATATGGAATCTCACGCAGACGCCGTACAACCGAAGCTAAATCTCCATTTTTTAGCAAAATAGCAAGATAATAAAGTGCAGCATCTGTGTCAGAGCCAGCCATAGAGTCAGAATATGCAGCTAAATAATCGTAATGTTTAGTGGCTTTCTTATCATAGCTAAAGAATTGCTGCTTAGTAAACGATTTAACATTTGCTAAGGTGATCTTTTTAGGATTAAGTGCATGAACAGTCTCTAAAATGTTTAAAGCAATTCGTAGGTCGCCATCAGCTGCAGCTGCTATCAAATTTAACGAATTTTTTTCAACTTGGTGATCTACTAATTTAAGGACCTTAGTACATGCCTTGTTCAAAACAGCTGCAATATCGTCTTCTGTTAGAGGATTGAACTCAAAGATTTGACAACGTGACCGCACAGCTGGCACAATCGACATAATTGGATTTTCAGTGGTAGAGCCAACAAGTAGAACGTGACCATTTTCTAAATAAGGTAATAAAAAATCTTGTAGATTTTTGGTCATACGGTGGATTTCATCAATTAAAAGAACGAAGGTCTGATACTTATAAGCATTAATAATGTTGTTCAACTGTGCTTTATTATCAATTGAAGCATTAAAGGAAGCAAAGGGATAATCATTCTCTTTAGCAATAATTTGAGCTAAACTTGTCTTTCCGGTACCAGGAGGCCCCCAGAGAAGTAAAGAAATATTAACATGCTGCTTGATAATATTTCTTAAAGCCTTTCCTGGTCCCAGCAATTCACTTTGGCCTACCATATCCGCCAGTGTTTGCGGCCTCATTTGTTCGGCAATTGGTGTTTTAAAATTCATCAAATTCCTTCTTTCAGTAAGGTAAGTATACTATTTTCTACAATTTTTTTGTAAAAATAGCTTGCACTATCAAAAAGTAAGTTATACAATAGAACTAATGTACGAGAAGTTAACGAGTTTTTTTAGAAAGAGGCGTATTGTATGATTACTCTTTATATGTCAACAAGTAGTGCATCTTCACGTAAGGCGAGAGCATGGCTTAACAAATATCATCTTTCTTTCAAGGAAAAGAACGTCTTTAAGGAATTATCTAAAGAAGATGTCCTTCATCTGTTGTCTTTAACTGAAAATGGAACTGAGGATATTTTATCTACTCGTTCACAGTCTTTCAAACAATTAAAGAATAAGTTGAATGAAGACTTGTCATTGTCTAAAATGGTTGATCTAATTACTCAGAATCCAGGATTATTAAAGAGACCTATTATTGCAGACGACCATCGGATGCAGGTGGGCTATAATGAAGAAGATATTCGTCAGTTCTTGCCTCGTGATATCAGAAAAGCTGAATTAATTGAGGCACAACGGATTGCTGATGCTGCTTAAATAAGACAAAAAACGATGAATTTACCTTTGTGGGTGATTCATCGTTTTATTTTGCTCTAAATTTTTATTTAGCTGAACCTGGGCGTTGCTTCTTGGCTACTTTTTTACCCATAGTCATGTTGTCATTATATCCCCATACCCAAACTGCAATAAATGAAACTATAATTGAAACAGCACTGGCAATTAGGAAAGTATAGAAACTATTTAGTTGAGTAGGATGGGCCGGGTTGAAAAAGCTTGAGAAGCCAATTAGACCACCGGTAAAGCCATACATAGTACCATGCATTAAACCAGTAACTAGGCCACCGAAGGCTGAGCCAATACAACCTGAAGCAAAGACCTTCTTATATCTTAAGTTAATCCCATAAATAGCGGGTTCAGTAACACCGCAGAAGGCTGAAATAGCTGCTGCAATTCCTAGCTCTTTTATGTCTGCTTTCTTTGATTTGATTGCGACTGCAAGAACAGCTGCACCTTGAGAAACCATTGTTGCGCAGATAATTGCGTTTAATGAGCTTTGACCAGTTGAGGCAATTTGTTGAGCAACTAGTGGCACAACGCCCCAGTGAAGACCAAAAATAACCAATAACTGATAAAAGGCACCGATTATTAAGCCGCCAACCCAGCCAGATGCAGATACTAGCCAGTTAATAAAGACTGCGATACCATTTGCGGCTCCTTGAATGATTGGACCGGTAATAACTAATGTGATAGTTGAAACTACAAGGATAGTAATTAATGGGGTAAAGATCATTTGCAAGTAACTAGGCAAAACTTTCTTTAACCACTGTTCACATTCTTTAGCTAGCCAAGCAGCTAAAATCATTGGAAAGATAGAGTAGGAATAGTTTAAGAATTGGAAGTTCCAAGATCCAAGACTAAACATTGTCGTCATACTCTTGCCCCAAGTAATCATTTGTGGATAAACTAAGAAACCGCCAATTACTGCAGCAATCATTGGATCGGATCCTAACCGCTTAGCGGCTGCAAATCCTACTAGAACTGGTAGAAAGAAGAAAGCAGAGTCGGCCATAGCACTAACTGTGACATAGACCGGACTCTTGACGCTAAGTAAAGCACCAAGTTGTGGAAGGGTGAGTAGTGCAAGTAAGCCTTTGATGATACCCGATGCTGCAATAACACCGATTACAGGACTCATTGAGCCGGTAATAAAACCAATTAGATTACTAAAGGCTCTAGAAACAGGATTTTTACCATCATCCTGATTATTAGTTTGAGGTGCAGGATTGTCACTAAGACCAGGCAATTGTTTCATAACTGCATCGTAAACATTGGTAACCTCATTACCGATTACGACTTGATATTGACCACCAGCATGCATAACGTCAAGTATGCCACGTTGATTTTTTAAAATATCATCATTGGCTTTAGACTCATCTTTCAAATAAAAGCGCAAACGTGTGATACAGTGAATCAGGTTATTTATATTATCTTTACCACCAACATTCTTAATAATGAAAGTAGCTAATTCATCATACGAAAGTTTCTTGTCTGAACTATCTTCTTTTGACTCCTTTAAATAAGCTCGAGCAACTGTATCGCCAGCTTCTGCTTTACCTTCAGTTACATCTAAGCCATCAAGTTTCATAGATGAATTGGTGATTAAAGTCATAATCGTAGTATCAAGATCTTTTGCTTTAATCATCTCTATATTCATCGTGGCAATTTGGTCACCAGCTTTAACTTCCTGACCATTTTTAATTACTACATCAAACGGTTCACCTTTAAGTCCAACCGTATCAACTCCCATGTGGACCAATACTTCTAGACCATCTTTAGTAGTAATTCCGATCGCATGCTTTGTTTCAGCAATCATTGAGATAGTGCCGCTAACTGGTGCAAGAACTATATTATCAGTTGGTGTTAAACCAAAACCATCACCCATAGTTCCTTTGCTAAAGATAGGATCACTTGTTTTACTTAGTGCAATTACTTGACCATTAGCAGGAGCAAGTAATGCAATTTCGTTTTTATTCATAAGTGTTATTCTCCCTTTCCTATAAAAGCGTTTTCACAAAATTCATTTATTATGATATTCCTGTACGTACAAGTTGTCAATAGATTTTTATGAAAATGATTACATGCCTGCAATATAGTTTTTAGATATATCTATTGACATGTACGTACATCAAAAATATAATGAACATGATTTTAAGAAAGGACAAGGTCAAGATGACTAAAGCAAAATCTGAACTGATCGCTCAAGACTTAGCTTCTAAGATTAAACATCAACAATTTAAGGAAGGCGAGCGCTTGCCTAGTGAAAATCAATTGACAGAGCTTTATGGCGCGTCACGCGAAACAGTCCGTAAAGCTTTGCAGCAATTGACCTCGTTAGGATTAATCCAAAAAATCAAGGGCAAAGGTTCGATCGTCCTTAATTTGGAAAAGTTTTCGTTTCCTATTTCAGGAATTTCTAGCTTTGCGGAATTAAATAAATCATTAGGAATGAATGCAAAAACTAAGCTACTTAATGATGAAATGGTTGATGATTTGCCGGCAATTTTCAAGAAATTCTTCCCTGAACAAAAGAAGCATGCAGGGATCTATGTTGAACGTTTAAGAATGATTAACGATGAACCAGAAGTGCTGGACTGTGATTTCTTATTTAATCCACCAATTACTGAGCTTCCGTCAGAAGAAGCAGAAAAATCAATCTACAATTATTTAGAAAATAAATTAGGGCTAGATATATCCTATGCAACTAAGGCAATTACGGTAGAAGAAATCGATGCTGATTTACAAGAGAAATTGCAATTGGATAGTAAGGAAGCAGTACTAGTAGCTAGTCATAATTTTTTAGCAGATACAACGCTGTTTCAGTTAACTTTATCCTTTCATAATCCTAAAAAGTTTAAATTTATTGACTTTGCTCGTAGACAGAAAATTAAGTTATAGGAGATAAAAATGACAGATTTAGGCAAAAAAGTAATTTACCAAATTTATCCCAAATCTTTTTATGATTCTAATGGCGATGGAGTAGGTGATATTCCAGGGATCATCGCTAAAATCGATTACATCAAGAAGCTTAACGTTGATATGATCTGGTTTAATCCCTTTTTTGTATCCCCTCAGAATGATGGCGGTTATGACATTGCGGATTATTACCGAATTGATCCTCGCTTTGGCACAATGTCTGACTTTGAGGAATTAACTAAAAAGCTAAAAGAAATAGGCGTTGGCGTCATGTTGGATATGGTGCTAAACCATTGTTCAACCGAAAATATATGGTTTAAAAAAGCTTTGGCAGGAGACGAAAAGTACCGCAAATTCTTTTACTTAAGGAAAGCTAAGCCTGACGGCTCCTTGCCTAATAATTGGCAAAGTAAGTTTGGTGGACCAGTTTGGGCAAAATTTGGTGATACGGATTATTATTACCTACATTTATATGATCCAACTCAAGCAGATCTCGATTGGCATAACCCAGAAGTTCGTCAAGAATTGTTCAAAGTAATTAACTTCTGGCGTTCAAAGGGAGTACATGGTTTCCGTTTTGACGTAATTAACGTGACCGGTAAGGATGAAAAGTTAGTTGATTCAACTGGTGATCCAAGTCAGGAAAAGAGTCTTTATACTGATACAGCAGTAGTGCATCAATATTTGAAAGAAATGAATCGCTCTACTTTTGGTCAAGATCCTGACTCAATTACGGTGGGTGAAATGTCTTCAACTACTATTGCTAATTCGATTGAGTACTCTAAGCCGAGTGAGCATGAATTGTCCATGGTCTTTACTTTCCATCATTTAAAAGTCGATTATAAAAATGGTGAAAAGTGGTCTAAAGAGCCGTTTGATTTCATGAAATTAAAGCACTTATTTACTGAATGGCAAGAAAAAATGGATCAAGGTGGCGGTTGGAATGCTTTGTTCTGGAACAATCATGACCAGCCGTGGGCCCTTAACCGTTTTGGTGATACTGGTAAATATCGAGAGAAATCTGCCGAAATGCTTGCTACTGCGACACATTGTATGCGCGGAACTCCTTACATTTATATGGGCGAAGAAATAGGAATGATGGATCCACATTATTCTTCAATTCATGATTATGTAGATGTTGAAGCTAAAAATGCTTTTGCGGCATTGAAACAAAAGGGAATAAGCGATGATGAAGCATTTGCAATAGTAAAAACTAAAGCACGAGATAACTCTCGTGTGCCGATGCACTGGGATGATAGTAAATTTGCTGGCTTTAGTGAATCAAAGCCATGGCTTTTACCAACAGATCAAGATAGAATTAATGTTGAAAAAGAATTACACGAGGGTGAAATTTTTGCTTACTATCAAAAATTGATCAAGTTGCGTAAGCACGAACAACTGATTTCTGACGGTCATATTAGAATGTTTTTAAAAGATGATCCACAAATTTTTGCCTATGAACGTTTTTTGAAGGATGAAGCTAAAAAAATATTAGTTTTCACTAATTTCTATGGTACTGATCATGTAGCACCATTGCCTGAACAATATCAAAATAAGAATTATCAACTCGTATTGAGCAATTATTCTGCACAAGATGGCAAACTAGGAGAGAATATCTCATTGAAGCCATATGAAGCTTTAGTAATTACAATTAATTAGACTAGTATAATTAATTGTGTTAAGGTAAAAATGTTCGTGAAGATTTCGATTTACGGACGAGGAATTCGCGAGAAGTCATGATTTTCAGGTCATGGCTTCTTTTTTTGCATAATAAGCAAAATTATGTAAAGTAATTGACAGCTTGCTTATAATAGATAGTAGAGAGAAGGAAAAACGATGTTAGTTGATTCTGATAGTTTTATTTCAGTTGAAAAGAAGCTAGTCAAACAAGGCAAGTTGCAAAAATTTGAAAAAGAAAATGGTCCAGTTACCAGTTTAATGATGATTAGTAAAGGAAGAATTGCGGACGATATGCGTTATCAGTTAGTCGAGAACTTGGCACATCATCCATTACATATAGTCTACAAGGCCTCATTTGATCAATATGATGAAACCCTGAATTGTATTTTCGATCGACAAACTAAAAAGCCAATCACAGGTTTATGGTACACGCCGCAAAGAAGAGACTTTACTGAACCGCCTAAGAAAATGGTCCAGCTTTTTATCAGTGAAATTGTAAATAATTTGACTGATTCAACAGGAATAGATTTGCCAATCTGGGTCTTTATCAATGATAAGGCACATTTGGCAGTTACTAAGAAAGATTTGAGTTAAGAAAAAAATCAGTGCGAACCCTATGTGAACATAAAAATGTGGGAGTTTCGCACTGATTTTGTTTTGTATTTTATGTGTTAACTCTTCTTTATATATTTTTGACATAGTATAATAGTTGATGAAGCCAAATATTTAGGATTGGATTTTATCCTAGTACTAAATATTGCGGTCGCACTCTATGTGAGTGCTTAAATTAAATTCAACTCTTGCAAATGCAAAAAAGCATCCCTAATCCAAATAGAGAAGGGGGATGCTTTTTTAATATCATTATTGACGCCAAGCGCTATCTAATTTTTGTTGACCAGCCTTAATTTGAGCATTAACATTTTGATGCTTATTTGCAGCAATTAAAATATTTTCCATAATTTGATTCATACCATTATAAGCAGAGTCAGAATTCTTAGCTACAGGAACACTGTAGAGATGCTTCATTGAATCCTTTAAGACACTTGGCAATTTCATCTTGCTGTCTAAGTATTCCTTACTATTTAAGACATTATCGTTAACAGGAATATAGCCAGTCTCATTAGCCCAAGTTAATTGGCTAGATTTGCTAGTCAAAAACTTCATATATTTCATGGCAGCATTTTTTTGTGCTTTTGAAGCATGGTTAAAGACATAAAGATCAGTCCCTTGAGAAATAGTGTATTCACCGGGACGAGGAGCAACGCCGTACGTAAACTTGTTGCCTACACCCATCTTAGTGTAACTTTCACCAGCTGAAGTACCGATGTACATTGCGACTTTTTCATTAGCAAAAGGACCGGAGAGGTAACGTTCACTACCAGCAGTTCTAAAGTAGCCATTGCGTACGCCATCTGCGTAGAAGTTAATAACTTTCTTAGAGGCAGCCGAATCTAACTTGATTGAACGACCAAAAGTTTGTCCTTCATTCTTGAGACCTAGAACATAGTAGTTGGCTAAGTTATCAAAACCAGCACCAACAATTTTATGGTTGGACTTTTCATAAATTGCTTTAGAAACAGACTTAAGTTCTGCCATTGTTTTAGGTACCTTTAAACCATATTTCTTAAGTAAGGTCTTGTTATAAGTCAAGACTTCAATAGATTTGTTGAAGGGAATACCATATTGAACGCCATTAATTTGCGCACCCTTCATTAATTCAGGACGAATATTAGATTTGGCTACTGAGCCCCAACCATAAGTTGAATTATTAATGTATGGAGTCAAATTGACCAACATCTTATTTTGCGCAGCTTGATAAAGCCAACCAGGATAAGCTTGAGTCATTGTTGGTAAGTTATTAGGATTTTGTTGAGTAGAAGTAATTTTCCCTTGTAACTGAGGGTAATTACCTTGATTTTCTAGCTTAACTTTGATGTTAGGATTTTCTTTTTCAAATTTATTAGTCAATTGTTTCAAAGTTTTTTGTTGTGCACCATTCATTGCGTGCCACATAGTAATTTCTGTCTTACTATTTTTAGCAGATGTAGTGCTCTTTTGATTTGAACAAGCTGCTAAAAATAATGCTGCAGTAGTTACTGCACCAATTGATAAATATTTTGTTAAGCCTTTCTTTGTCATCGAATTCTCCTCACTAAAAATAACATTAATAAAAATGAAATTTAAAATATATTTTTATTTTAATAAGCACAATATCTTGTATCACTTATTAACTAATGCAAGATAATATACTACTGGCTAAAAAAATAAAATTCAACCCTTGACTTTTTGCCTGCATTTATAAGCATTGATATATCAACGACTGTTTACTTAATAAAAATATTAGTAGCAAAAGAAATTGAATTAAAAACACATTTTATTAAATACAATATCTTGTGTATGATAAATGTAAGAATCAATTAAGCTAAGGCAAAATAATAGCTATTTTCTAGCAAATAGCTTATAATTAATAATGAAGTTAAGAAAAGAAAGGTCGAATTTTATGAAAAAATTAGATACTACTAAGCTTACTGATGAACAAATTGAATTCTTTAACTCACACTTACCATACATGGCAACTGTGAATGCTAACGGTGTGCCACAAGTTGGTCCTAAGGCTTCACTTAAGGCAATTGATGCTTCAACTATTCAATATCTTGAAAAGACTAAGTCAACTGCTTATGCAAACTTGAAGAATGGTTCAGTAGCAGCTATTGTTGTCGCTGATGTTCCTACTCATAAGGCATTTCGTGTTTTAGGACATGCTGAAATTCATGAAGGCGACGATTACGCTAAGAAGATCGTTTCAGGCACTGATACTCCTGAAGCATTCGTAGTTAACATTAAGATCGAAGAAATCGACGCTTAATTCAATATTTTATCGCAATGAGGCATCCCTAGCAGGGATGCCTTTTTTGTTGGTATAATGATGAGTAGTTAAAGTGAAAATAGATTTTTGAAAAAGGTAAATTGTGATTACTAGTAAAAAGAAGCCAATTCTTTGGTTATTATCAGATACACATCTAATTGCAGATAGTTTACATGATGATGGTCTTGCTTTTCAGCATATGCGCAACACTAGTGCAGGTAAAGACTTAGATTATCAGGAGATTGCTTTGACCGCGTTTGTACGTAAAGTAATCCAAGAGAAGCCCACTGCAGTGATAATTACTGGTGATGTAACCTTTAATGGCGCTAAAATATCAGGAGAACGTTTAGCTAATATTTTTAAGCCATTAACTAAAAATAAAATTGCATTCTTAGTTTTACCAGGAAATCATGATATTTTTGACGGCTGGGCTCGCAAGTTTAAAGGTGATCATGAAGATTACACCCCGCAAATTAGCCCAGCTATTTGGAAAGAGATCTTTGCTGATTCTTATCATTATGCTTTACATGAAGATCCTGATTCACTGGCTTATAGCGTTAATCTGAATAAGCAGTATCGACTAATATTAGCTGACTCAAATATTTATGGCAAGCAGGAATCACAAACTCATCCGATTACTAACGGTCGAATTTCAGAATCTCAAATGAACTGGATTGAAAAAGAATTAATCGATGCGCAGCAAAAGCAGCAACAAGTGCTATTCTTTATGCATCATAATCTGTATCGCCATAATAAAGTAATCTATCAGGGATATATTCTTGATAATGCACTTGCACTGCAAGGTTTATTACAAAAATATAATGTAAAAGCAGTCTTTTCTGG
This sequence comes from Lactobacillus sp. UMNPBX1, assembly GCF_002554085.1. Classification (NCBI taxonomy): domain Bacteria; kingdom Bacillati; phylum Bacillota; class Bacilli; order Lactobacillales; family Lactobacillaceae; genus Lactobacillus; species Lactobacillus sp. UMNPBX1. Next base: position 45,087 of record NZ_PCZI01000003.1, on the reverse strand, counting down.
CCATATGCACGCACAGAATATTATTGGTCCGTTTGCTAATCGACCAATTGCGGAGGTAGCAGGAGCTTGTTTTTGTATGACTAAGCAGGAATATGGTCAGCTATATTTAGACGAAGCGGGGATGCAATATCAGGTGCATTCCTTCAAAATGGAATCGTGGTTAACTGCAGAAGAAAAGCAAAAAGTGCCAACAGATTTTTCGCAATATTTGAAGCATTTGTTTTTTAGTTTGGATGAAAAGCAACTAAATCAGATTGCGCAAGCTTTATCAGATAAAAATGATGCTAACGTGGTCATAAAATTTATAGATCAATTGAATTGGAACTTTTTTGTAGGTGAAAGTAATTATTCTGCAGCCCAAAAGAAAGAAATTGTTAATTCACGAGAATATCATTTGATTGCCAAATATTTACCTGGTTTTAAGCGCTACGTTGATTCATTTTTACAGGTAGAGCAAAGTAGCCATAAACTGAAGCTTAAGTGGTAGTGAGATTAGTTGCTGTAAAACGGAAACTTCTATTATGAAAAACGATACAGTAGAACAAATTACACCGAGATCATCCTCTAAGTCTGTTTTACCAGCAACCGGTAGGCAAGATAGTGATCTTTCATGGTTAGGGTTATTACTGTCTGGCTTGAGTTTAAGTGGATTATGGACTCGTAAGAAGAAAACAAAATAAAATCGAAGGAGATTGAGACACTGGGTTTCGATCTCTTTTTTGATAGGCTCAATATCAAGGAATAAATAACTATAACTGCTATAATGATGATATGAGTACTAACTGATCAAATCTTAACTGCATTTATTAGATCGAAGGTTCATTATGAAAATCAATAAAAAACTTATCTTAATTTCTACTGCGTTATTGGCTGTGTCTCCAATTGCCGCAGCACCACTAACTTCAAACGTTCAAACATCAGTTGCCGCAGCTACTAAAAGCAATGCAACTGGTTCCTTAAAAGTCATTGATTCACATATTATGTTGTACAATCGCTCGGGCAATTATTTGGATCATATTTCTGCACCTAAGAAAGGCAGCACGATTAAATACTATGGAAAACCATTTTTTAAGACGGTTGATCCAGGCGACTACAGTGCTGGTGAGTTATACTATCCTTTACGCAAGAATGTTTATATTTCTTCAGATTATGTAACACCAATATCTGGCCCTGCTTATTTAACGGCGATTTTTAATGCCAATATTTACAATAAGTCTGGCAAAAAAGTTGGTTTTGTCAAAAAGGGTAGCGTAGTCAAGTACGTTGGCAAACGGAAAATCACTAGTGGCAAAGCAAAATACTATTATGAAGCTACCAAAAATAAGTATCGCATCCCTTACACTAAGATTAAGGGCAAAGATTACTACTATTTAGGCTCTGGTCGTTACATCAAGGTCGCAAATATCGGTTACGTTGATGGCTATCGTCTAATCACTCAAGCCCCAATTACTGTGACCGTTAATAAGAACACTTCAACCATCACAAGATATGTTAATTCAACAGGTTGGGGTACAGATCCTAATAATATTGAATTAAAGAAGGGACAAAAGATCACAGTCGATTATGCTGGGCAATTCCCACAACAATTGACCGACTTTGATCATGATCACTATTCATACTACCGGATCAAGGGCACTAATTATTGGGTATCAGAAGATGATCTGAATTTGCCACAAGCTTTAGAGAATCATTCAGATCTTGAATTGGCCGATTCTACCAAAGTTGTCTTGGATAAAAAGATTCCTTTGTACAATATTGACGGTGAAAAGACAAGTCAAGAGCTATCTAAACAGTTCTATACCAATACGGTTGAAGAAACTGCAATGTATAGCAACCACAAAATTAATGAAGCACTCTATCTTTGGGTACCAAGTGAAAAGAAAGCCGAACTTTTCTACCATACAACAGGTGAAGTTAATGCTAAGACTAATAAGTTAGATAATGAAGGCTATATCTTAGCTAGTGATGTCAAAAAGGTTGAAGGTGTGAAGCTTACACCAATCAACACAGCCGGTGAAGCAGAATCACAAAGCAAGGTGGCAACTAATAAGTCATCATTGTCTACTGCAATTGCCACTGCAGAAAAGGTTCAAAAGACTGATCGCTATAAATTAGCTGACTATGATAAAAAGATACAGTTCTTGACTTATTTGCAAAATGCTAAAACTGTTGTTGGTGAGACAAATGCCAGTGAAGTTGCGGTTAGTCAAGCTGACGAGTTTTTAACTAATACGACTAAAGTACTTGATGGTAAAAAGTTGCTCGTTAGACGAACTGATCAGTTAACTACTTATGAGGTTCAAAAAGTGATGAACCTGATCTACAACTATTACCAGCCTCAAGTTACAGGTGAGCTTGACGTTCAACTTTATAACAGCAAACGTAATTGGCAATATCCAACAACTCGTCCAGTATGGGATGTTACCAAGAAGAGTCCATTTTGGTTTGGCTATTCTTCAGATACCATTAGAAAGCGCAAAGTCGATATTAGCCCATTAATCACTGATGGCATTACTGTTGGCAAGAAAAAGAAATTGCAAAGTAATGCATACGTTTATACCGCTGCAGGTGTGAAAACTAGAAAGCTGTTGAAGAAGAATACTTCTTATAAGATTCAAGCCATTACAACTATTAAAGGGCAAAAATATGTCAAGATTGGTGCAAATAAATACGTTAAGTATGGCAACTTCGAAGCATCTAAGCTAAAAGTGGTCAAACGTTACTACACTGTGCAAACTGTAACACCTGTGGTAAATGCCCAGGGTAAAAAAGTTGACGAAATCAAGTCAAAGAATACCAGGACAAAGAATTATGTCCAAACTTATGGCACCAAGAGGATCAAAGGCTATGATTACATTAAGATAGGTAGTAATCGCTATACCAATATGTTGGGATTTGAATATGTTTTGGCGAAGTAGGGTTCGATTGATTATTTAGTTTATGTTAAAAGAAGCACTGTGTTGGTGCTTCTTTTTTTGTACCTACACTACTTGTTATTAAATGGGGCTTCGGGGTAGAATAAAACTATATTTACTTTAATATTTAGAGGAAAAACAATGTCTAACTTTGAAACTTCACAAAAAGATTATCAAGAATACGCAAAATTGGCTTCCAGCGCTGAAAGCTTAATTTACTCTGATCCTAGAAGTAGTTTGACAGTTTTCGGAACTTTTGGTGAGCAATTAACTAAGGAAATCATGCATTTGGATGATTTAGGTGATTGGGAATTAAACCAAAAACAACGAATTGAAAAAATGGCATATTCTAAGAATGAATATCCACCTACTGTTTTGAATGCTCTTAATTTGATCAGGTTAAGACGGAACAAGGCAGCGCATGACGATCATTTTATTGCTACCAAAAAGATTGCGCTTGAAATTGATCAGAGTGCTTATTTGGTATGGAAATGGTTTTTAGAAGTTTATTCTCTGGATGAAGTTGCAGATTATGTTGAGCCACAAGATCAAAAAGCTTTAATTAAAACTCAAGAAGATAAAATCAAAGCTCTCGAAGAAAAGATAAAGCAATTACAACAAAATAGGGTGCAGGAAGTCATAATTTCTCCTGAAGAGCGTGAACGCAGACGCCAGATTAACGTTCAGTTTGCTAAAAAACATGAGTTAACTGAAGCAGAAACACGTCAGTTAATTGATCAACAATTGCGAGATGCGGGCTGGGAAGTAGATTCACAAAAATTGAACAATTGGACGCAGAAAACTGAACCGCAAAAAGGTCACAATATGGCAATTGCTGAATGGGTTCTACCTAATGGTCAGCGAGCAGATTATGCATTATTCAAAGGTTTGAAGTTCTACGGAATTGTTGAGGCCAAAAAGTGGGACCAAGATATTGCAGGGCAAATGGCACAGCCTAAGGAATATTCTAAAGAGGTACCGTTTAGATCAGATTATCGTCTAGTTTCAAATGAAATGGGTGATTACAAAGTTCCATTCATCTATACTGCAAATGGTCGTCCATATCTTAAACAATATCAGGAAAAATCTGGTATTTGGTTTTGGGATGCACATAATCCTAAAGAAAGCGCATATGCTCTTGAGGAATTTCATAAGCCAGAAGATTTATCGTTGAAGCTTTCTGCTAAAAATAAAGAAGAAGCAAATCAAGACTTGGTAGATGATCAAGATTTTCCTGATTTTGCACATCGTGAATATCAAATCGCTGCAATTCAAGCGATGGAAAATGCCATCAAAGATGGAAAAAAGCGTATTCTGCTTGCCATGGCAACAGGTACTGGTAAAACTAGAACGGCAATTGCTTTAATGTACAGACTACTTAAGCATAAGAGAGCTAGACGTATTCTTTACCTAGTTGACCGTAATTCATTGGGAAAGCAGACTGCCAATGCAATTAAAGATAATAAAATAGGTACGATGTCAATTTCTTCCATTTATGGATTAAAGGAATTGAGTGATAAGGCACCTGAAATATCAACAAAAATTCAAATTGCAACGGTTCAGGGGATGATCAAACGCCTATTTTTCAGTGAAGACAGTGATGATAAGCCATCCGTTGGTCAATATGATTTCATTATTGTTGATGAAGCTCACCGTGGTTATGCAGAAGATAAAGAGCTCAGCGATAAAGAATATCAATTCTATAGTCAAGAAGATTATGTTAGTCAATATAGACGTGTAGTTGATTATTTTGATGCGACTGCTATCGGAATGACTGCTACGCCAGCTTTACAAACGATTGATATTTTTGGCAAACCGGTGTATTCGTATAGCTACCAACAAGCTGTCCTTGATGGGTGGCTAGTGGACCATGATGCACCAGTAATTATTCAAACTCAATTATCTCAAGAAGGGATTCATTTTAAAAAGGGTGCCGAAGTTAGTCTTTTTGATCAGGATGAAAAAACTATCAATAAAGAAAAATTACCTGATAATATGAATTTTGATGTAAAAGACTTTAATAAGAGAGTTATCACACGTAGCTTTAATGAAGTAGTTTGTGATGAATTAGCTCAAAGATATCTTGATCCAAGTGATCCAAATTTAGGTAAAACTTTAATCTTTGCGGCAACTGATGAACATGCTGATATGGTTGTTGACTTATTAAAAAAAGCATTCAAAAAAGTGGGTAATCCTGTAGATGACGATGCTATCGAAAAAATTACTGGTTCAATTCGGCATCCTAATCAAGAAATTAAAAACTTTAAGAACGAAACCAACCCCAATATTGCAGTAACTGTAGACTTGCTAACTACGGGAATTGATGTACCACAAATTACTAGTATTGTCTTCTTAAGAAGAGTTCAATCAAGAATCCTCTATGAGCAAATGTTGGGACGGGCAACGAGACTTTGTCCCGAAATTAATAAATCCAAATTTACGATTTATGATGCTGTCGGAATCTATGAAGCAATGAATAAAGTGACAAACATGAAGCCTGTTGTTAAAAATCCAGGACATAATGTTCACTACTTCTTAAATCACAAGGATGATTTCTTTGAGACAAATGAGGATTCCGCTCAGTATCAAGTAGATATGGCTGGTGCAGTTGAGAGAAAAATTAAGCGCTTGGATGCTACTAAACGTGATGAGTTCCAACATCTGGCTGAAATTAATTCGGTTGATCAATGGGCCCGTGAATTAAGTAAGTTAGATAAGGCCCATTTTTTAAAGCAATGGCCTAAGTTTGAGCAGTTAGACCACATTAGCCCAGTCAAATCCAAGCAAATAATATCAGACGCAGTAGACAAGGTAGTTAATGTAAGTCGAGGTTATGGGCATGGCAATCAAAAACCAGCGGATTATATTGAAAACTTCAATAAATTCGTTAAGGAAAATGTCAATACTATTCCAGCCTTACAAGTTGTAGCTACTAGACCGAAGGATTTAACTTTTGATGAACTCAAAAATATTAAACTTAAGCTAGAGCAAAATGGTTTTAAAGAAAATGATTTGCAAAGTGCATGGAAGAACGTTAACCATGTTCAGACTACTGCTGATATTATCAGCTTCATTAGACAAGCTGCGGCTGGATCTGAGCTAATTGATCATGACGTCAGAATTCATAATGCTATGCAAAAAGTTTATGGCTTAGCTGATTGGACTATTCCTCAAAAGAAATGGTTGAAGAGAATTGAGAACCAATTAATTTCATCTACTGTATTGGGGCCAAATGCTGAGAAAGCCTTTGATGATAACTATTTCTTTAAACGTCACGGGGGTTATAAGCAAATTAAGAAGATCTTTCCAGAAAATGCTGATCAGATTATTTACGTGTTGAATGAGAATTTATATGTTTAAAAATGCCATTACTGGCATTTTTTTGCTTTTAATCACGAAAAGTTGTGATAAGAAAGGGCGTGTGCTAAACTTAAATTAACACGGAGGAATACAATATGTTAATCGAGTTCACTGTTAAAAATTATGCTTCTTTTAAAGAGCGCACTACCTTGTCTGCAGAGACAGGCAATAGACTACGTAAATTGAAAGAAACTAATACTTTCTCAAGTAAAAATCCATCATTATTAAAAAGCTTACTGTTATTTGGTCCAAACGGTTCAGGTAAGTCTCAATTGATTCAAGCTTTACAAACAATGGAAGGAATAGTAACACGTCCAACTCAAGCCGTAACTGATAAGTTAAATTATTATCCTTTTTTGTTTGATGAAAAGTCCAAGATTGAAGATACTTACTTTGAAGTGAAGCTTGAGTTAAAGAACAAGATCTATGACTATTCATTTAGTTACAATCGGGAGAGCATTACCAGTGAAGCATTAACCTTAATTAGTGGTAATAAGGAAAAAGAAATTTTTTCTCGAAATGGAAATGACATTCAAATTTCTAACAAGCTTTTGGAAGACAGCATTCCTAAGCTTAGAGATAATTCTTTATTCCTATATTTAGCACAATCTGAAAATGATGCAGATTGTATTGCTATCTATAAGTGGTTTGCTGATGATTTGCTATTTATTCATGATAATCTTGCAATGTTTAATCAAGAAAAATTTTTGAGCCAACTGGAAAATAAAGCCTTTAGAAAAGAAATCGTATCTTTTCTAAATTTTGCTGATCTTAATATTTATAATATTAGACTTAAGGATGAGCCATATCATTTATTAAAAAGAATATATATAGTTCATAAGATTTACGATCATAATAAAATTATTGGTTTAAAAGAAATTAAACTAGCTAATGAGTCTACAGGCTTACAGCAAATTCTACAAATTGTATTAAGTATAGTATTTGCTCAAAATGAGGGCAATGATAAAACTATAATTATGGATGATTTTAGTAAAGCATTTCATATTGAACTAGCTAGTGCATTAGTAAAGATCTTTAATTCAAAGGAAAGCCTGAATCAGTTTATAGTTACTACACATAATGTACAATTAATGGATAATGATTTAAGAATTGATCAAATCTATTTAATTGATAAAGATTTTCATGGGATAAGTAATCTAAAATCAGTTTTTGATTTTGAAGACGCACGCAATATAGGTCGACATGATATTTCTTTTGCTAAAAGATATTTACAAGGAAAATTTGGTGCTATGCCTGTAATAAATATAGATGGCCTGTGTAGCATATTAAGTAAATAAAAGTTATGTAGTCCAAACTAATATTTGGTAAAATAATAAAATTGATACAAAACAAAGGAGCAAACCCAAGTGAAAAATCAAGAAATCGTTCAAAAGTTGTGGAATGAGTGTAACGTCCTGCGGGATGATGGTGTTAGTTACCAAGACTACATTACTGAATTAACTTATATATTGTTCTTAAAAATGAGCAAAGAACAAGGTGAAGAGAACGATATTCCAGAAAAATACCGTTGGGATAACCTTGTTTCAAAGGACGGCTTAGAATTAAGTAACTTCTATAAGCAATTGTTACTTGATTTAGGTAATCCTCAAGTTGTTAAAAGTTCTAGAATTAACGCAATCTATGCAGATGCATCTACTTCAATTCATAAGCCAGCAAGTCTAGAAAAGATTATTAAAGATATTGATGGCCTAGATTGGTGGTCAGCTAGAGATGAGGGTTTAGGTGATCTTTATGAAGGCTTGATGGAAAAGAATGCAAATGAAGTTAAGTCCGGAGCTGGTCAATACTTTACACCACGTGTATTGATTAATATGATGGTAAGAATGACACGGCCTAAATTAGGAGATCGTTGTAATGACCCGGCTGCTGGTACCTTTGGATTTATGGTAGCAGCTGATCAGTATCTTAAAGATAAAAATGATGACTACTCATCTTTATCTGAAGAAAAAGGTGAGTTTCAAGTTAATGAAGCTTTCTCAGGAATGGAACTTGTTGAAACTACCCACCGATTAGCCTTAATGAATCAGTATCTTCATGGTATGAATGGGCGATTAGATTTAGGGGATTCTTTATCATCTAATGGTAATTGGATGAAGAACTTTGATGTAGTATTAACGAATCCACCATTTGGTACTAAAAAAGGTGTTGATAACGATAAGTCCGCAACTCGTGACGATATTACCTTTGAGACTTCAAACAAGCAACTTAACTTCTTGCAAATTATCTACAATTCACTTAAGCACGATGGTAAAGCTAGAGCAGCCGTAGTTGTGCCAGATAATGTATTGTTTGCAGATGGCGTTGGTGAAGCAATTAGAAAAGACTTGCTCAACAAGTGTAATTTGCATACTATTTTGAGATTGCCTACTGGGATTTTCTACGCTCAAGGTGTGCAGACAAATGTATTATTCTTTACTCGTGGTGAAAATGACAAGGATAATACCAAGGAAACATGGATTTATGATATGCGTCACCAGATGCGGTCATTTGGTAAGCGTAATCCATTGAATGATAAGGACTTTGCGGAATTTGAGAAGTTATTCTGTGTTGATGATCGTTCAAAGAGAAAAGAAACTTGGGATAAAGATAAAAATCCTAATGGTAGATGGCGCAAGTTTACGATTGATGAAATTTTGAAGCGTCCTAATACTAGCCTTGATATTTCTTGGATGAATGATGAAGAAGAGCATGATGATCGTTCATTGAAAGAAATCTTAGATGAGATGAACGATAAATCTAAGGCGATTAGGGATGCAATTGCAGAACTTAATAAGGCATTAGAAGGAATTGACGATGAAGACTAATACTTTAGATTTTGATGCACAGGCTTTAAGAGAAAAAATCTTGGATTTGGCCATGCGCGGGAAACTGGTACCACAGGATCCCAATGATGAGCCAGCTAGTGTATTGCTTGAGAAGATCAAGGCTGAAAAAGAACAGCTAATTAAGGAAAAGAAGATTAAGAAAAGTAAGCCGCTTGCTCCGATTACTGATGATGAAAAGCCCTTTGATATTCCTGATAGTTGGGAATGGGTTAGGTTTGGGGATGTAGGTTTACTAAAAAATGGAAAAACTCCCAAGAAAGAAGACATAAGTAGTGATAATATTTATCCATACTTTAAGGTTAAAGATATGAATAATAATAACTTATATATGGAAAACGCGAAAAATTGGGTTGGAGAAAAATATAGCCGACAAGTAATGCCTAAAAATACAATTATTTTTCCTAAAAACGGTGGAGCTATATTAACCGCAAAAAAAAGAATTTTGACTCAAGATTCATTGGTTGATCTTAATACTGGGGGATTAATACCATACAATGACTTAAATCACAAGTTCATATTCTATCTATTTTTAAGTTTGGACATAAAAGACTTTGTAAAAGGATCTGCTGTACCAACAATTAATTCAAAAAAGTTGAAAGAAACTCTTGTTCCACTTCCACCACTTGAAGAGCAAAGTCGAATCGCTGCTAAAATAGCGCAGCTATTCGCTTTGCTTCGCAAAGTCGAATCTTCTACTCAACAATACGCAAAACTTCAGACTTTGATGAAGTCGAAGGTGCTGGATTTGGCAATGCGCGGAAAATTAGTCGAGCAAGATCCCCATGATGAGCCAGCTAGTGTTTTGCTAGAGAAGATTAAGGCTGAGAAGCGGAAGATGATCAAGGAAAAGAAGATCAAGAAGAGCAAGCCGTTGCCTCCGATCACTGATGATGAAAAGCCGTTTGATATTCCTGATAGTTGGGAATGGGTTAGATTGGGGGACATAGGAGCTATTACCTCGGGTGGGACACCTAAAACTTCAGAAAAATCTTATTGGATAAATGGAACAATTCCTTGGATAACCCCAGCAGTTATGGCCAAGTGTAAAGATCAAATGATATTTAATAGTGAAAGTGTTAAAAGAATTAATAATTTAGGACTTGAGAAATCGTCAGCTCACTTAATACCTAAAAATTCTTTAGTCGTTTCAAGCCGTGCACCTATAGGCTATGTAAATATAGTTCCTTTTGAATATACTACTAATCAGGGATGCAAATCTGTATCTTTATATAAAGATATTAGTGAAGAGTTTATATATTTTGCTCTAAAAAATTCCGTATCAGATATGAATAATCGTGCGTCAGGAACAACATTTAAAGAAATTTCAGGTACTAAGTTTAGCCAAACAATTATTCCATTGCCTCCTTTGAAAGAGCAAACTAAAATTAGTCAAAAAATAAGAGTATTAGCTACTATCATTCATAACTTTTAGACGTTAGTATAGACTGTAAAATGGTATAAAAACTATATCTAGGAAGTGAAAAATATGAAACAAGGAAATTTAAATGCAAAAGACGATGCATATGTACCTTTAATTTATTCCCAAAAATTAGATGAATTAATTAGTGATCCTAATATTAAAAATATAGCAGTAACAGCACCATATGATTCAGGTAAAACTACTATCTTAAAAAGTTATTTCAAAAAACGAGAATTACGATATAAATTAGGCATTCGGTATACTAATCATTTAATTTTTAAATTAAATAAAATTAAACAGGACCTATTTTTTAGACCTAATTTACTATCAGCTATAAAAGATTATGAGTTTATAAATATTCCTAATTTCTTTAATATTACTACAGATATAACTGGCAAAGAAGATAGTACAGAATATAATGATCAATCAGTAGAGAAAGCAGAACTTGAAGCACAGTTAGAAAAAAGTATAATTGAACAACTCCTTTACAAACCTAATTATAAAAAGTATCCTGATTCTAATTTAAATAGACTAAGGACCCATAGTTTATTGTCTATATTGATAAGCTTTGTGTATTTTGTATTTTTATTTGGTTATATTGTGCGGATTTATGGAGATAAATCTAAATTTAGGTGGTTGAATTCATTATGGATATGGAATAATCATTTTTTTCAAAGTATTTCATTTCTTATACTTAGTATTGGTAGCTTCATTTTATTTAGTTTTTTGATACGTACTTTGGGAAAGATTAAATTGCATGCTACTACTAAAATGGGACCCTTAGAATTAACAGGTGATTCTGAGGAAAAAGATGTAGAGGTATTAGATTTATTTAATTATTATGGTGATGAATTACAGTACTACTTTAAGCAGAATAATACCAGAATTGTGATTTTTGAAGATTTAGATCGATTTAAAAACCCATTAATTTTCCAAAAGTTACGTGAATTAAATAACAACCTTAATAAAGACGGCGCTAATATAACTTTTATTTATTCATTAAAAGATAAGGTTTTTGATGTTGAAAATTCTGATACTAATCCGGCCGCACTTAAAGCAAAATTCTTTGATTTTATTATACCAATTTTTCCTATTCATAGTTATCGTGATTCAAGTAAGACTTTTATTTATGAAAGTGAACAATATAAGCTAATAACTAGCAATAATAAGAAAGTAAATTATTTTAAAGAAAGAGATAACGAATTAGAGCAAAAGAAAAATAAAAATATAAAAATAAAAGAAAATTACTTAAGAGGTATAGGTTTATATATTTCTGATACAAGAGAAATAAAAAATATAATATCAGAAACTTATTTTTATTTTTCTGAATTACCATTAAAAATATTTGATCCAGATCAAGGTGGTACTCCAAATGCCATTAATAAAGTACTTGCTATGATTGTATACAAAAATGAATTTCCAGAAGACTTTGATAATTTGGCGTCGGGGAAAAAGTCAGGTATTGAGTGTTTTATTAATGGTATTGATGATTTTAGATTAGAACTTTTGAATAAAAAAACAGAAGAGAACAATAAAAAGATAGATAGTTTAAATTTTGATATAAAGCAACTAGAATCAGAATTAATTACTGATGTAGATATACTTATGCAAATTAGGCTTAAAGAACTAATAAATAACACTACTAATCATGTAGTTAAAGAAAATGATACATATTATGATGCTGAAGATGGAATTGATAATATTCATGAATTCTGGAAGGAAGCCTTTGATAATGAACTTAAATATGAAGATTATTGGGGGCATTCACACGACATTAAAAATTTAAATGAAATTGAAAAAAGTATATTTCGGTCTTATTTATTAAAAGGTACTACTGGTAATGAAAGTCTTTTAAAATGGAAAGAATCTAAAAAGAAATTAGAAAATAAAAATGAAAAAATTCAAGAAGAAATATTTAGTTTAGAAATCAAGGACTTATTTGTAGAATACCTAAACAATAATGATGAAATTACTAATGCAAATTTTAAATTCATCACAGATCATCCAGTTTTAGAATATTTAGTAAAACAAGGACTTATTGAATTTGATTATACAGACTATATTTCTCCCGATCCATATAGTCTTACTAGTGCTGAAGAACATTTTGTAAGGATAGTTAATAATCATCAAAGTATAAATACTCCTAATTACCGTTTACTACGAGTAAATAGAGTTATTAAAGAAATTAATTTACTTGATGACTCCGTTAATACATACCAGTATGCATATTCTCCTGATGTACTCGCATTTTTTGCAATAGAAAATAATAAAGTGGAATATTTAGATGTACTGGTCAAATCAGCTTATAAGAAAGATCAGCCTCAATTTATTTTGACTACTATAGAAATTTTAGTTGGAAAAAGTGTTAATTTAGATGCATTATTTACTAGTATTTCTAAAAGCTGGAAGACGTATTATAAAGATGTATTTAGCAGTACAGATGGTGATCTAAAAAAACAATTAGCACGTCAACTTTTAAGTTGCTTAGCTAATCCAGATTTCTCCACTGAAATATTTAACCCTTTAAAAGAACAAAAAATTTTTGAAAATAAACAGTTTGAAAATGAACTTTTAGTTTTAGCCGAAGATAAATTGATACAAATTTTTAAGTGTCAAACAAAATATGACTATCCTAATCTATTATTTGTTGCAAACTACTCTATTGAAAAGTTAAAACAATTCATTATTTATAAATGGTATCAGGAAAATAATATTAATTTTAAAATTATTTTTACTAGCCTAGCTAATCATAATCTATCCCTGTTTTTAAATAAGGTAGTAGCTACACTTTCTATTTCTAAGGAATATGTTAAGCAGAATATTTTTGAATATTATTCTAATGAAAAAAATGCTACTTATGATGATATAGTATCTCTTACTGAGCTTATACAAGAACAGAAAAAAGAAGATGATTTAGATCCAGAAAAATATTTAAAAGTATTAAATGTATATTTAGACACCAAAGAAGACTTTAATAATCAAGTTAAAGAAAGATTATTACTTAAAGATTTACATTTAGTAGATTTAATTAAAGAAAAACAGTTTGATAATAATACATTTTTACATCAACTTTTAAAGAATAAAAAAATTATTTATAATGATCAAATCTTTGATGCTTTATATGATAATTATCGAGATATGGCTAAAAAATATGCTTTAAAATTTGAATCCATAAATACTATCCCTTACTTCTTTTACAATAGGCAATGGAGTTTTGTTATGTCTTGTGTTGAAGATACAAGATTTATTAAAAAATGGGTTGAACTTATTGATGAGGATGCAAAAAAAACTGATCCTCAAGTGGGATGGAGCCAGGTTGAAATTTCAAATAAAGTATTGAGCTTACTGGCTAGATATACCTCAAGTGTAAACGTAATACGGGAAGTTATAGCAGTGGTAAATAATTTGGATATCAAGGCGATAATTTTAAAAACTATATTTAGTAAGCCACAATTTAAAAATCAGTTTACCAAACAAGAAATTAGTAAAATGCTATTTAACGATTCCGATTTTATTGATTCATGGAAAATCGATGGTAAACACCAAGTATCTAACCAAGAATTGAGAAAAGAATATGGAGCCGAATTAAGGCAGCTGTATGATGCTGTACCACAAACATTTAAGAAAAAAAGAACTCAAAAGTATATTTTTCTAAAAAGTTTTGATAATTGGTTTAAAAAGAGTGAGTAATATTTAGAATACTATTTGTTTTATGTAAAATGATAAGTTCTAAAATATTGCAATTAAATCACGGCTAATCGAATGCCTTCTACATGTATGCGATTAAATAACACATTATCTTTTCCTGAATCAATTCGGCCACTAGAGTAAATCAAGTACGAAGGCATAGTTTAAATATTATAAAAAGTAACTGATATGAAAAAATAAATTTCAAGCCAAAGTTTAACCTTAGAAAGGACCAATACTCATGCAATTCCACAATCCTAACGATACTATCCATGTTCCACCACAAGATATTTTTGAAGACTTACTTGATCAGGTCGAAAAGTTGCAAACGCAAGTGGACGAACTCAAGCGGCTTCAATATAGTAATTCCAGCAACGCACGTGACGTTTTTCTATATGGTTGTGAATTAGCTGGTAGTCAGTATCTTGATCTAGCGGATCATGTTGTGCCAAAGTTGCATGAAAATGATCCGCTAGCTTTAATGCGTGAGCCCAATAATGAATTTGACGAACACGCAATTAGCGTATACACAACTGGTGGACTTAAGCTAGGGTACTTACCTAGAAGCAACAATTTGATCTTAAGTCGTTTGATGGATGAAGGTAATCTTTTGTTTGGCAAAACCAAGACTTTTCATTGGGACGGCAAGCGTTTGTATCTTGTAGTGAAAGTTTACATGAGAGCATAATAAAAGAGCATCACATTGAAGTGGTGCCCTTTTTGCTTAAGCGATTTGTCTAGGATTTACATCATTCGCATATTCTTTTAATTCGCGCATGCTATATTTCTTGCCGAAGATGCTATCTTTATCAGGAAGCAAACGATAGCTATTCTTTAACGTTCTCATAAATTTATTGGTAAAAACCTTTTTCTTTTGACCGTAAAGCGTATGTTGATTCAGCCATTGCTCTGCTTGATTTCTTGATAGATATTTCATGAAATCTTCCTTCCCTTTATTCGATTATTTAGAATTGCAGTTACTTTGGCTATACTCCTGTACATCCCTATTGTAGTGCTTAAATGACTGAAAGTATAATGAACTAGAAACATTTTCCCCGAACACTTTTTGGAGGCTAAATAATGATAAAATATTGTTGATTAGAAAGTTGAGGATGAAATGAAAAAAATCGGGAAACTATCGTTAGTTTTATTAGTGGGCTTAGCTTTGACGGGATGCAGTCAAAACTCTAAGCAAAATACTGCACCAAAGAAAAATGCAACTATAAAAACTGCTAAAAATAATCAAAAGCCTACAAGAATGGGGCATTTATCTGCTCAGGACTTAACTCCACAAAAAACTGTTGCAGTTGTAGTTGCATATGCAGGTAATCGTTACTCTGGCAGTTGGAATAAAGTCTTGCTTAATGGCAAGCAAAATGGGATCGAAGTTGATTTGAAGAATCAATCAGATTATTCATATATGAATGAAGGTAGCGGAGTAGCCTACATGGTTTCAGAAAATGCAGGATATACTCTGAAACAAATAAATGGTAAAAATATTTATTATCTCTTTTTAAATGGTAAAAAGCTAGAATCAGTTACTATGAAAGAAATGATTGCTTATTTGAATAAACGGGATTCAGATAAGTTGGTGAATAGCTTGGCTAAAAATGCCAAAGTTAACGATGAACGTTCAGATTCTAATAATGCTTCTCCGAATTCTACTGGTAAAAAATCTAACTTGCCTGGAGATGATGGACTATTAAATGTCCCAAAAGAACTACAAGGAACTTGGTATACTTATCCTGCTGATGATGACAAACTAGAAACTATTAAGATTAGTCAAAATAAAATCAATGATGGCTACAGTTCACTAGAGTTACATAAAATTAACGTTAAATTTGCTAACGAGCATTTATATAGCGACATGTCCAAGTCTTATAGAAATGCTACTAAGAATTGGGGCATGGCACAGATGATAGGGAAGAAGATCCATAACATTGATTACTTGAATGTCCGTACCTGGATGCAAGGTGCTGGTGATGGTATTTATTATGGTGCTCATACTGAAAACGGTCAGTCAGTTGTAGTTATTGGTGAGGGTGCAGGACTATGGACAAATAGTGTTGCTTGGAAGACACCGCAACTTGCACAACAGTATAAACACAAGAAATTTAGAGATTTATTCTATCAGGATGACCAATAAAATGAAGAAGATACCTTTAATCTTAATGCTAGGACCACAAGCGTCTGGTAAATCTAGTTTTATTAAGATGAATAATTTACAAAACTATACTATTTCTGGAGATGAAATTAGAATTCGCCTAAATGGGATCAATTCTAATAATGGTCACACTCAGATAAATTTTGTCCCGCAAACAGAATCAATTGTATGGCATATTTTTTATGAAGAACTAGACACACGTTTGCAGAATAAGTTGCCAACTGTCATAGATAATACGAATCTGGCTGGTCATGGATTCAATCCAATCAGCGATATTCTGAAAAGAGTGCCAGTCGATTATCAAGTATATGTCATTGATTGTTTTAAGCCATTGCTGAATTCTAAAGATCCATTCAGTGAAAAGTCTTTGAATCATGCCTTAAAAATTCTTGCACAGCGCAATCATGATCGAGAATATTCGGTGAATATGGATATAATTAAACGATTTGTTGATTATCATAAAGATTTTAAAATACCAGATAAAGTCAAAGTGATCAGTTCTGCAGATTTGCAGCAAGCACAGGATATAATCGATATGGTGTTAAATTATCGATAAACATGTTTTTCAGAGATTTTGATATAATCAGGACAGAATAATGGATGAAGACGATAAATTCCAAAAATCAAATAAATTATTAGATATAGGCGCTGAGGCCTACCGCAATGGTGATTACCTAAAAGCACAAAAATATTATGAATATGCAGCAAAGCTAGGTAACACTCAAGCTATCTGTAATTTGGGCTATATTTATGAATATGGTCGTACAGGGAAGCGTGATTACAAGAAGGCGTTTTACTGCTTTAAGATTGCCGCAGATGACGGTAGTGCAGAAGCCTGTTATAAAGTAGGAGATAGTTACTTCTATGGAGATGCAATAAAACAAAATTACAACTTGGCTCTTGAGTACTATATCAAAGCAGAAGATTTTGCTAATAAATCTGGTATTGATGATGATATTAAATCAGATATTTATTATCGTTTAGCGCTATGTTTGTACAAAGGGTATGGTACAGATGAAGATCCATTATCTGCATTAGAATACATAAATGAAGCTGAATATTACTCTTATTGTGACCGCTTTGAAGATAAATTCATGTGGCAATCAATAGCTAAGAGAATTGAATCACTAAGAGCTGAGATTTTACAAAGACTAGATGAATATTTAAAAAATTAATAACATCGACGAGTCGCATCCCTAAACCGGACGCGGCTTTTTTAATCTGAAATTTTATTAAAAATAAGACCAAAGCTTTTGTGTTATGTTTCATTGATACGATAACTACAAACAAGATTATAATAACAATTGCTAGATAATGATGTGAAAAATTTATTAATACATAAGGAAGAATGATTGATATGACTTTGACATGAAAGAAAACACTGAAAAATAAATTACAGCAAAATGCGGATCAAGTTCAGCATTTTGGAATACGTAAATTATCTATCGGTGTCACTTCAGTGTTGTTATCAACTTTGTTTTACGTTGGTGCGATTAATACAAATACTGTACAAGCAAGTACGGTAGATAGCGGTGTGCAAACTGCGAAAGTAGTACAGAAGAAAGCAGATTCTTCTGTGTAAGCTGGTTTAAATAAAGATAAAACAGATGATGTTTCTGGTAAGGCTGCTGAACCAACTTCTCAAGAAAACGATAATACTGCAGATAATTCTGTTGAAAATCATACAGAAAATAATTTGACAGTCTCTAAACCCGAATCAACTATTAAAGCTAGACAATTAGCTGAAAGCAAAGTAAAAAATTCTAATGTTCAAACTCAAAATGGGGGTAGAGCAGCCTAGTGCAACTGCTAAGCCAATCGAAGTTCAGCCTAACCAGGATGCCAATGCTAATAAGGCAGAAATCGGTCAAGGCCAAGCTGAAGAAACTAACCTATCATGATGGTGACTTTATCATCCCCGCAGGTTATGAATTAGTAAGTATGTTACCAACCAGCTATAAATTTAAAGCTTCTGACAATGATCCAATTGATATTCATTTGAAGCATAAAGTAATAGTTATCACACCAAATGATCCAAAGCAGTCAACTGATAAGTTGCCAGATAATCCAAGTAAGAATTATCTAACTGGTGTTAGTCAAAATGATTTAAACGAAATGATCAAACGTCAAATTACGGTAGTCAGACCTGATGGCAATACCATTGATGCTAGTCAATTGATAACGCTAACGAGAACTGCGACATTAGATGAAGTAATGCTCATGTACGGTAAAGAAGCAAGCAACCGAAAACAATAGATAGACCGCCAGCACTACACTATTCCGAACCAAAGACCAAAAGATAAGCATTTTGAGAAAATCTAAACTTTTGGATTTTCCTACAATGCCGACTACGGCGGAATCCCTCCCACTCCTTATATATTTCTTTCTGTATACATTGAATTTGTATTTAGTAAAATGCAGACAACACCACGGATCGGCTTTTGGCTGGACAATTCCAACCAAACACCGCAGCAGACAGTAGAAACCATTCTGAACGTTAGGAAGCCGGTATGATTGTTACATATAAGGGGAAGAAAAATTTCTTTTAGATACTTGTTTTCCTAAAACTGATGTGATATAATTAATTCAATTCCAGAAAAGGAGTAAAAAATATGCGGCAAGGTATTCTTAAATAAAACTATAATCAAATAGTGGGAACAAAGGATTATGATAGTCCCTTTTGTAGGGGCTTAGTTTTTTGTACCCAATTTAAGAATACTTTTGCCTTATCAATTTTGACATACACATATACAGCACTCACAAACAGGTGTATGCTGTATATGTGTATGTCCGCAAATTATCATCCCCAGTGGTAAAAGTATTTTACTGCTGGGGATTTTTTTATGCCCTTCGGGGCAGTAAAGGGAGGACAATCACATGAAAATAATCAATATTGGAATTCTTGCCCATGTAGACGCTGGAAAGACGACCTTGACGGAGAGCCTGCTATATGCCAGCGGAGCCATTTCAGAACCGGGGAGCGTCGAAAAAGGGACAACGAGGACGGACAGCATGTTTTTGGAGCGGCAGCGTGGGATTACCATTCAAGCGGCAGTCACTTCCTTCCAGTGGCACAGATGTAAAGTCAACATTGTGGATACGCCCGGCCACATGGATTTTTTGGCGGAGGTGTACCGCTCTTTGGCTGTTTTAGATGGGGCCATCTTGGTGATCTCCGCTAAAGATGGCGTGCAGGCCCAGACCCGTATTCTGTTCCATGCCCTGCGGAAAATGAACATTCCCACCGTTATCTTTATCAACAAGATCGACCAGGCTGGCGTTGATTTGCAGAGCGTGGTTCAGTCTGTTCGGGATAAGCTCTCCGCCGATATTATCATCAAGCAGACGGTGTCGCTGTCCCCGGAAATAGTCCTGGAGGAAAATACCGACATAGAAGCATGGGATGCGGTCATCGAAAATAACGATAAATTATTGGAAAAGTATATCGCAGGAGAACCAATCAGCCGGGAAAAACTTGTGCGGGAGGAACAGCGGCGGGTTCAAGACGCCTCCCTGTTCCCGGTCTATTATGGCAGCGCCAAAAAGGGCCTTGGCATTCAACCGTTGATGGATGCGGTGACAGGGCTGTTCCAACCGATTGGGGAACAGGGGAGCGCCGCCCTATGCGGTAGCGTTTTCAAGGTGGAGTATACAGATTGCGGCCAGCGGCGTGTCTATCTACGGCTATACAGCGGAACGCTGCGCCTGCGGGATACGGTGGCCCTGGCCGGGAGAGAAAAGCTGAAAATCACAGAGATGCGTATTCCATCCAAAGGGAAAATTGTTCGGACAGACACCGCTTATCCGGGTGAAATTGTTATCCTTCCCAGCGACAGCGTGAGGTTAAACGATGTATTAGGGGACCCAACCCGGCTCCCTCGTAAAAGGTGGCGTGAGGCCCCCCTCCCCATGCTGCGGACGTCGATTGCGCCGAAAACGGCAGCGCAAAGAGAACGGCTGCTGGACGCTCTTACGCAACTTGCGGATACTGACCCGCTTTTGCGCTGCGAGGTGGATTCCATCACCCATGAGATCATTCTTTCTTTTTTGGGCCGGGTGCAGTTGGAGGTTGTTTCCGCTTTGCTGTCGGAAAAATACAAGCTTGAAACAGTGGTAAAGGAACCCACCGTCATTTATATGGAGCGGCCGCTCAAAGCAGCCAGCCACACCATCCATATCGAGGTGCCGCCCAACCCGTTTTGGGCATCCATCGGACTGTCTGTTACACCACTCCCGCTTGGCTCCGGTGTACAATACGAGAGCCGGGTTTCGCTGGGATACTTGAACCAGAGTTTTCAAAACGCTGTCAGGGATGGTATCCGTTACGGGCTGGAGCAGGGCTTGTTCGGCTGGAACGTAACGGACTGTAAGATTTGCTTTGAATACGGGCTTTATTACAGTCCGGTCAGCACGCCGGCGGACTTCCGCTCATTGGCCCCGATTGTATTGGAACAGGCATTGAAGGAATCAGGGACGCAACTGCTGGAACCTTATCTCTCCTTCACCCTCTATGCGCCCCGGGAATATCTTTCCAGGGCTTATCATGATGCACCGAAATACTGTGCCACCATCGAAACGGTCCAGGTAAAAAAGGATGAAGTTGTCTTTACTGGCGAGATTCCCGCCCGCTGTATACAGGCATACCGTACTGATCTGGCCTCTTACACCAACGGGCAGAGCGTATGCCTTACAGAACTGAAAGGGTATCAGGCCGCTGTCGGCAAGCCAGTCATCCAGCCCCGCCGTCCAAACAGCCGCCTGGACAAGGTGCGCTATATGTTTCAGAAGATAGGGAAATGACTATGAGTAAACTTCTCCCCTATGAAACAATCGTCAAAGCCCATGAGGGCGACCCGGACGCAATCGACACCATTCTTTCCCACTATGCCGGATATATCCGCTACTGTTCCAAAGTACACGGGAAAGTCAACGCCGAAGTTGAGGAACATATAAAGCAACAGCTCATTGCCGCCCTGTTCAAATTTCGCTTTGACCGATAAACAAAGAACAAACACTGGCTGTCATTAGCGGTTTCACTCCAGCCAGTTTACAATTCATCTATTCCTAAAGGAAGCAGGTCATAGTATAATAGAACCAACGACAAATATACTTTTAGGGGAGATATAGCAATATGAAAAGTAATAAATACTTAACTATTGGCTTATTAACAGGATTTATTGTCGGTGGTTGCATAGGTGTGTTGGCATGGGCGTTTTTGCAAAATCTTTTTGCTATTTCTATTTGTGCAGGTATCGGAATGTTGATTGGAATTGTTATAGGTACATTGATTGATTATGAAAAAAATAATCATCAAGAGAAATAGAAAAAATGCACAATGCCTTAAAGGGAAAACAGGAATTTATTGTGCTATCCATCATCGGGCCAACCTGACCTGAACTTTCAAAACTGAATATCCACCGCCCATCGGCGGCCAGCGAAAGCAGTAAGTCTGAAAAAGATTTGCTGCTTTTTTCTTTATCCGTTTGGCAAAATCGCAAAGTCATCCGTAGTAGGTAGGTGAAGCCGGAAACAAAAAATTTTCTGCGGCGGTAGCCAAATCTGCATTTTCTGTATTTCTAAGGCAAAGGAAAATTTGAGAAAATTCCCGGCAAGCGGGTAGCTGGCGGCCTTTGAAATGTATCTTTAGCGGAAAGAAAGAACTGCGGGTAAAAATCGCCCCACGCCGTAAGATTTTTGCAGAAATCCGGCCAAAACAGGCGGCAGCTATACGAGTAGTAAGTGCAAGGGGAAATCTACGGCTTACTTAGAGCAAGTTTCTACCACGGTGCCAAAATCCGCAATTCTGCGGTTTTGCCCCTCGCGGGAAACTTGTTGGGGAGTGCCTTCCCCAAACCCTGCTATGCGGCTTACGCCGCAAAAATATTTCTGTCCGGCAGACAGGAAATGCCCCGAAAATAGCTAACAGACCAGCCCATTTTTTGTGATAAGTGAAAGGAGGTTTACAGCCCATGCCGAAGCGATACAACACCCCCCACCGCAGCCATGTTGTGAAAACCCGGCTGACCGATGAAGAATACGCCGACTTCACAGAACGGCTTGCGCCCTATGGTATCAGTCAGTCCGAATTTCTCCGGCAGGCCATCCGGCGCACTACCATACGCCCCGTACTCCATGTGTCGTCAGTCAATGACGAGCTGCTCTCCGCTGTCGGGAAGCTCACAGCCGAGTACGGCAGGATTGGCGGCAATCTCAACCAGATTGCCCGCACCCTCAACGAGTGGCATAGCCCCTACCCGGCTATGGCAAAGGAATTGCGGGAAGCGGCCGCCGACCTTGCCGCCCTCAAGTATGAAGTCCTAAAGAAAGTAGGTGACGCCGTTGGCAACACTCAAGCATTTAGGCTCTAAGAACGCCGACTACGGAGCCGCCGAACAATACCTGCTCTTTGAGCATGACGAATTTACTATGAAGCCCGTCCTTGATGAAAACGGCAGGCTTATCCCCCGTGAGGATTATCGCTTGTCCACGCTGAACTGCGGCGGCGAGGATTTTGCCGTTGCGTGTATGCGCTCCAATCTCCGCTATGAGAAAAATCAGCGGCGGGAGGATGTGAAAAGCCACCACTATATCATCAGCTTTGACCCACGGGACGGGCCGGACAACGGCCTGACCGTAGACCGGGCGCAGGCGTTGGGGGAGCAATTCTGTAAAGAGCATTTCCCCGGCCATCAGGCCCTTGTCTGCACCCACCCGGACGGGCATAACCACAGCGGCAACATCCATGTGCATATCGTCATTAACAGCCTGCGGATAGAGGAAGTGCCGTTCCTGCCCTACATGGACAGGCCAGCGGACACGAAAGCCGGGTGCAAGCACCGCTGCACCGACGCAGCCCTACGCTACTTCAAGTCCGAGGTCATGGAGATGTGCCACCGGGAAGGACTTTACCAAATCGACCTCTTGAACGGCAGCAAGAACCGTGTCACAGACCGGGAATATTGGGCGCAGAAAAAGGGACAGGCCGCACTGGACAAGCAGAACGCCCCCATGATTGCAGGCGGTATCACGCCCCGGCAGACCAAGTTTGAAACGAACAAGGAGAAGCTGCGGCAGACCCTACGGAAAGCCCTTGCCACCGCTGCCAGCTTTGACGAGTTTTCCTCTCTGCTGTTGCGGGAGGGTGTGACCGTCAAGGAGAGCCGGGGGCGGCTGTCCTACCTCACGCCAGACAGGACGAAGCCTATCACCGCCCGGAAGCTGGGCGGCGACTTTGACCGCACCGCCGTCCATCTGCTGGAAAACCGGGAGTACACTGGCTGTCTGGTAAACTTCAAGACGGAGAAGCCCTCTTACAAGGTCAAGCACAGCGTTGAGAACCCCATCGAGAAGCAGGCTATCTTCCCAAATCACCATGAGCCGATTATCGACACGGAAACATGGGAGCGTGTGCAGGAGTTACGCAAGCAGCGAAAACGCCCGAACCGCTATGATGAAGTGGGGCTGTTCTCTGGTATGCTGTTCTGCGCCGACTGCGGCCATGTGCTGTATCAGCAGCGGTATCAGAACAAGAACCGCAAGCAGGACGGTTATATCTGCGGCAGCTACAAGAAGCGTACCCGTGACTGTACGGCACACTTTATCCGCACCGACCTTTTGACGGCGGGCGTGCTTTCCAATCTCCGGCAAGTGACGGAATACGCCGCCAGGCATGAGAGCCGCTTTGTAAAGCTGCTCATCCAGCAGAACGAAATCGGCGGCAAGAGAAAGACCGCCGCAGCCACGAAGCAGCTTGAACAGGCCCAGACACGCATTGCCGAAGTGAACCGCATTATCAAGCGGCTGTATGAGGACAATGTAAGCGGCAAAATCAGCGACGAGCGTTTCATGGAGCTGTCGGCGGACTATGAGCAGGAGCAGCGGGAACTGAAAGACCGGGCTGCCGCTTTGCAGGAGGAACTTTCCAAGTCGCAGGCCGCCACCGTCAACGCCGAGAAATTCATGGGGATTGTGAGAAAGCACCTTGCTTTTGAAGAATTGACCCCCACCCTCTTGCGGGAAATGATTGAGAAAATCGTCGTGCATGAGTGCAGCTATGACGAGAACGGCACCCGCAGGCAGGACATTGAGATTTATTACAGCTTTGTCGGCAAGATAGACTTGCCGGAAGCCTAACGCCTGACCTATCCGACACAGCCCTAAGTGCCGGATAGGAACGGCAAATTTTTTTACACTTCTATTACTTCTTTATCGCACATTAGCAAACAGGGAAGGTGATTAAGTATAGTAACTGGACAATTGGTAGTTTTAGTGAATACAATGCCCCAGAAATTCAAGGTTATACTCCAAATCGAAATGCCAAAGCTGTTGAAGTTGTTAAACATGGTGATCACTTTGAACCTATTAAGATCACGTACATTTCACTAGGTTCAGACACTGATGATACGAAAACTGGTGATTATCCAGGAAATACAACAGGACTAGTTGGTACCCCGATTAATGCTATTTTAGACTATCCAATGGGGACTAAAGCTGGTTACGTTCTGTTTAATGATCCCAAAGTTAATGCACGATTTAGAAATATCCTTAATTATTGGGGAAGATATTTACAATCGGAAGATTCAACTTATGTGTTGAATACTTCAGACAAGGGTTGGTTATCTAATACTGCACTAAATGAGATGGCTAAAGAAGCTAAAGGTGACGATTTCTTAGATTTATTTAACTGTCGATCAAATGATGTAAAGCAAAAACTAGGTTTTAGATCATGGGATGACTTTTTCACTAGAACTTTTAAAAACGACGTTAGACCAGTAGTGAATGCTGATGATCCAAATGTAATTGCCAACGCGTGTGAATCTGCTCCATTTAGAATTGCTAGAAATGTTCCTTTGAAAAATAAGTTTTGGATCAAGGGGCAACCATATTCCTTGCTTGATCTACTTCATAATGATCCTTGGACTTCTAAATTCGAGGGTGGCACTATTTATCAGGCATTTTTAAGCGCCTTAAGCTATCACCGTTGGAACAGTCCAGTTAGTGGTAAGATTGTTAAAGCATATCACATCAATGGTAGCTACTATGGTGAAGCGTTAAGTCAAGGTTTCGAAAATCCAAATGGTGCTGATCCAGTAGCTGCTAATGACTCACAAGCCTTTTTAACTTCAACTGCAACACGTGCTGTAATCTTTATTCAAGCTGATAACCCTAAGATAGGCCTGATGTGCTTTGTAGCCGTAGGTATGGGAGATGTATCAAACAACGAAATTACTGTTCGTATTGGACAGCATGTCAAAAAAGGTGAGCAATTGGGCATGTTCCACTTTGGTGGTTCAACACATGTCTTACTGTTTCAACCGACAGTTGATTTAGACTTTAATCTTCACGGTCAAAAACCTGGCATCGATTCAAGCAATATAAAGGTTAGAGACGAAATAGCAGTAGTAAAGTAAATAAATGTGATAGAGGATTGGACTTATATTTAATTGCTGTAAGTTCAACCCTCTTATTTTGATTAAATCTTTGATACAATAGACATGATTAAATAAATAGGGTGTGATCTAAATTCTAAAATCTAAACGGCATTTCATGTTTCTAGGAGTTGCAGGAATTATCTATTATTCTTGGCTCTTAATCGTTCTATTTATCGCCTTTATTTTGGGCTATGAAGGGAACAAAGCAATTAGTATACCTGGAATAGTAGTTGGTATCATTTTCTTACTTTTAGCAGTTTATACTTGGTCCTTTTCTTACTTGCAAAAGGGTGGAGACAAAATATTACTCAAGTTGCCATATCGTTCAAAAGTAAAAATCAATCAAATGACTTTGCTTTCAAGTTGGCGTAATTTTCAAGTTTATCAACTAAAAAGTGATTACCAAAGCTATTCTGTTTTAATGATGTCTAGAAAGAAGAATAAGCAATAATGAAATCAGATATTGAAATCGCACAAGAAACCAAAGAATTACCTATTAATGAAATAGCCGCTAAGGTAGGCTTGAAAGAGGAAGACTTAGAACCTTATGGTCATGATAAGGCTAAGATTACTTGGCAAGCCATTAACAGGACTCGTGCTAGTAAAAAGTTAGGTAAATTAGTATTAGTAACCTCAATTTCTCCTACTCCCGCTGGAGAAGGTAAGTCAACGATTACAATTGGCTTGGGGGATGCAATTCACAATCAGTTGCACCAGAATACGATGATCGCCTTGCGTGAACCTTCGATGGGACCTGTTTTTGGATTAAAAGGCGGTGCTACAGGTGGTGGGAAAGCACAAATCATCCCTATGGAAGATATCAACCTACACTTCACAGGAGATATGCATGCTTTAACTGCTGCAATTGACACACTTGCAGCTTTAGTTGATAACTACATCTACCAAGACAATAGCCTAAATCTTGATCCTGACCGAATTTTACTTAAGCGTGGGCTTGATGTTAATGACCGTGCTTTAAGAAAAATCACGGTTGGTCAAGGCTCTAAATTCAATGGTGTTGAGCACCAAGCTAGTTTTGCTATTACTGTTGCTAATGAATTAATGGCAATTCTCTGTTTAGCAACAGATATCAACGACTTAAAGAGTAGAATTGGTGATATGCTAGTTGGCTACACTAAAGATGATGAGCCGGTTTATGTTAAACAGTTAGGATTCCAAGGTGCAATTGCTGCACTATTGTCTAATGCGCTGAAGCCTAACTTAGTACAGACCTTGGAACACACACCAGCATTAGTGCACGGGGGGCCTTTTGCTAATATCGCGCATGGAGCCAATTCCGTCATTGCGACAAACTTGGCTTTGCATTTAAGCGACTATGTATTAACTGAGGCCGGCTTTGGTAGTGATCTTGGTGGGCAAAAGTTCATGGACTTTGTCTCAAGACATCTGGACAAGACGCCCGATGCTGCAGTAGTTGTAGCAACTGTTCGTGCATTGAAGTATCAAGCTTTAGGCTCAACTGATCACTTAGATGAAGAAAACCTAGATGCTTTAAAAGAAGGTTTTAAAAACCTCGAGCGTCATATGAACAACATGCGTTCATACAATGTACCAGTAATTGTCTTGATCAATCGTTTTGCTTCAGATACTGAACAAGAACTCGCTTTACTTAAGCAATTAATTGAAGAACAGGCCGTTCAAGCTCAAGTGGTTACTTACCATGGTGAAGGTTCAAAAGGTGGCATTAAAGCTGCTCAAGCTGTTGTTGATTTGGCTAATTCTAATGCAGCAAATTTAACTCCAACATACGCAGATAATGACGATGTTAAAGATAAAATTAAAAAAGTCGCCACTAAGATTTATCATGCAGCCGGAGTTGAATACAGCGAAAAAGCTGAAAAACAAATCGAAGAATTAAGAAAGTTAGACAAGGCTAACTTACCTGTAATTATCGCTAAAACACAATATTCATTCACTGATAATAAGAATGAATTAGGTGCTCCAACTGATTTTAAGCTTCATGTAAAGGGAATTAGTTTAAAAAATGGAGCTCGTTTTATCGTAGTCACTACTGGTCACGTGCTAGATATGCCTGGTTTACCTAAGCATCCTGCAGCCTTAGACATTGACGTTGATAACAATGGTAAAATTAGTGGATTATTCTAAAAAATATGCAATTTTTATATTTAATTATTTCATTAGTTGTCGTTCTTGCTGATCAAGGACTAAAAAATTATATTGTTGCTCATTATGCTATAGGAGAAGTACACCAGATTATTCCTGGAATTCTTTCTTTTAATTATCTACAAAATAATGGCGCGGCTTGGAACATTTTAACTGGTCAAATGTGGCTTTTTTACATTATCAGTATTATTGCCAT
The DNA here is from genome assembly GCF_002554085.1 of Lactobacillus sp. UMNPBX1. NCBI lineage: Bacteria > Bacillati > Bacillota > Bacilli > Lactobacillales > Lactobacillaceae > Lactobacillus > Lactobacillus sp. UMNPBX1. The sequence goes on along the minus strand of NZ_PCZI01000003.1, from coordinate 16,923 downwards.
TAGTGTTTGCTTGTATTTTCTTTTTAACAAAAAGTACAAGAATACCTTGTTTGATGTGGGTTTAGCCCTCATCTTAGGTGGAATTGTTGGTAATTTTATTGATCGTTTGCATTTAAAATATGTAGTTGATATGCTTCAGCTTGATTTTGTTCACTTCAACATTTTTAATATTGCGGATTCCGCAATTACTGTTGGAGTAATCCTTGTGTTCATTTACTTAATTTTTATTGAAGGTAAGGAAGAACAACATGACTAAAGAATATTCACTTGAAGTAAAAAACGAAAAGGGACGTTTAGATAAGTTTGTTTCAGAACAAATTCCTGATCTATCTCGAACTAGAGTTAAAGAACTGGTTAAAGACCAAAATATCCTAGTTAATGGCAAAGTCGAAAAAGTATCTTATAAGATTCAGGCGGGAGATAAAATCGAAGTTAATATTCCAGCGGTTAAACCGTTAGATGTTATACCCGAAAATATTCCACTTGATATCGTGTATGAAGACGATGATGTCATTGTAGTTAACAAGCCTCAAGGTATGGTAGTGCATCCCGCACCAGGTCATCCAGATCATACTTTAGTAAATGCGTTGTTATATCACACCAAGGCCTTAGCACAATCACCAGAAGGATTTCGTCCTGGAATTGTCCACCGGATTGATAAAGATACATCTGGTTTATTAATGATCGCTAAGACCGCCAAGGCTCGTGAATCATTAGAAGATCAATTGGCTCATAAGACTAACAAACGTCTTTATTGGGCAATTGTTCATGGTAATTTTGCGGAAAAAAATGGGGTAATTGATGCACCAATTGGTCGCAATCCATATGACCGCAAGAAAATGGCGGTAGTTGAAACAGGCAAAAAAGCTATTACTCACTTCAAGGTGCTTGAGCAGTTCAAGGATTATAGCTTAATTGAGTGTCAGCTTGAAACTGGAAGAACCCATCAAATTAGAGTTCATCTTGACTATATTGGACATCCGGTTGCAGGAGACCCATTATACGGTCCACGTAAAACCTTGAAAGGTCATGGTCAATTTTTGCATGCTAAAGTATTAGGATTTAAACATCCAAGTACTGGCGAATGGCTAGAGTTTAGTGTAGAACCACCACAAATTTTTCAAGAAACGTTGGCTCAACTAGAACAAACAAGTAAGTGATAATATGAAACGGTATTTGATTTTAGAAGATGGCAGTTCATTTCCAGGTGAAGGAATTGGTGCCAGTATTATTTCAACCGGTGAATTAGCAATTCAAACGGCTAATTTTGGCTACCAAGAAGCATTAACAGATCCTACTAATGCTGGTAAAATTTTGGTCTTTACTTCACCAATGATTGGTAATAACGGTATTAATGCCATTGATTATGAAAGTATTGATCCCGTAGTTAAAGGGATTATTGCTAACGATATTGCATTAAATATTTCAGATAGTGAAAATTTTGAAGATTTAAGTTCTTTTTTGAAAGAAAAGAACATCCCTGCAATTTTCAAAGTTGACACTCGTGCTTTAGTTCATCGTCTAATGGAAGAAGGTACAATTAAGGCTTCGATCATGGATACTAATGACGAGCATGCCTTTGATCAGATTAAAGCACTAGTTTTACCTAAAAATAAATCTGCGACTGTTTCAACTAAGAATGCATATGCATCCCCTAATGTTGGACGAACTGTAGCTGTGCTAGATCTTGGGCTAAAGCACTCAATGCTGCGTGCTTTATCTTTACGAAAAGTAAATACGACAGTTTTACCATACAGTGCCAGTCCGATTGATATTGAAAACTTACGTCCTGAAGGAATAATTATTTCAAATGGGCCAGGAAAACCAGAAGAAGTAATTAATCAGCTAACGCCAGTTTTAGATCATTTTTATGGTAAGTATCCAATTTTAGGAATCGGATTAGGTTTTTTAACTTTGAGCGATTATCTCGGCTTTGAACTGGTTCAATTACCACAAGAATTTGATGGTATTAATTATCCAGTGATTGAACAAAATAGTAATGCTATCTGGCAAACAGCGATGAATATTGACCAACTAGTGTTGCCTGATAGTGTGAAGATGAACATGAATCGTGAATACTTTGATCTACACAGTGAACTGATGGCGGGCTTCTGGAACAGTAAGGACAAATTGATCGCCACTGCTTTTAATCCTGAAGGAGCACCAGGCACTAATGATGCAGATGAAATTTTTGATTATTTTTTACAGATGATGGGGTAGTTATATGCCATTAGAAAACGATTTAGATAAAGTTTTAATTATCGGATCAGGCCCTACTTTAATCGGTAGTGTAGCAGAAATGGATCTTATGGCAACAGAAGCAATTGATGCTTTGACAGAAGAAGGCATTCAAGTTGTGCTAGTCAATCCTAATCCAGCTACAATTTCAACTGATAAAAAACCTGGTGTAACAGTCTATCTTGAACCGATGACTCTCGACTTCCTGAAAAGAATTCTACGGATGGAAGAGCCAGATGCAATTATGACAGCTTATGGTTCAACTAATGGTTTAAAGGTTGCACATAAGTTATTACAAGATGGCATTTTAGAACAAATGGGAATTCAGTTACTAACATTGAATTCGCGTGCTCTACAAATGGGGAATCAACAGAAAAAGACAGAGTTGCTTACTAAGCTACATATTGATACCGGGCAATCTTGGGAACTTAATCAGAGTATTCAGGATAATTTAGATAATGCGCTAGAAAGCATTAACGATAAAGTCACTTTTCCCGTATTAGTTACTAAGTACAACCGTTTTGTACACAACGAACATTTGCAATTTGCAAATCCTACCGATTTAATCAGTTACTTTAAAGAAGAAAAGCAAAATGATAATTTTACATGGAAGAATTATCGCTTAACTGAAGACTTATCTAGTTGGGAAGAAGTAATTGTTGACGTGATCCGTGATAAGGATGGCAATTTAGCTTTTATCAATTTTGCGGGATCTATTGAAGCTGTAGGTATTAATTCAGGTGACTCTGCAGTTGTGATGCCATCATTAACCCTAAACAATGATCATATTCAAGAGTTAAGAATAACCGTTAGAAAAATCATGTCTAATCTTGATCTCATTGGATTTGCTAGTTTTCATTTTGCGATTAAACACCATGGAACTCAAATTCGATCTAAGCTTTTGACAATTCGTCCGCGTTTGACGCGAAGTTCTGTTTGGGCTCAAAGAATTGGAATGTATGATGTGGGATATGTCGTTAGCAAAGTTGCTATCGGTTATCGACTGAATGAGATTACCGATCCTCTATCTGGACTTAATGCCTCAATTGAACCCACCTTAGATGCAGTAGCAATTAAAATGCCATATTGGTCATTTGCTGAATCCGGTTATAACCACTATTTGCTAGGAAGTCGCATGCAAGCAAGTGGAGAAGCAATGGGTGTAGGTCGTAATTTTGAAACTGCTTTTCTGAAAGGCTTAGATGCAACTATTAATTTAGAACTGGGTTGGCATGCTTTTATAAAAGAAAAAGAAAAATCCACTGCAGATATTTTGAATGATTTGGCACATCCTGATGAATTGCATTTAGTTAAATTATTAGCCGCAATTGATCAAGATATTCCATATTCTGAATTACAAAAAGTAACACATTTGCATCCGGTTTATTATCAGAAATTGCTTCACATTGTAAGACTTGGCAAAAAGTTATTACAAGAGAAGGAGCAGCCTTCGCGTGATTTGCTGCAAGAAGCTAAAGACTATGGATTCTTTAACCCATTATTAGCTAAGATTTTACAAAAATCAGTTACTGAAGTTCACTCTTTGATTAATAAAATTGACTTGCAGCCATCATATTTGAAGATCGACGGCTCAGCAGGTGTATATAAACCTAATGTTTGTGCTTACTACAGTGCATATGATGTTCAAAATGAAGCACAAGCTTTAAATGCTGAAAAAAAGATCTTGATTTTGGGCATGTTGCCGCTTCAAGTTTCGGTTACTAGCGAGTTTGACTATATGATTGCTCACGCGGCCGATACTTTACATAAGTATGGCTATGTTACTGTGCTTCTATCAAATAATGACGAATCGATTTCATCAAGGTATAAGAATATTGACCGAGTTTATTTTGATTCCATTACAGTTGAAAATATTCTAACTGTTGCTAAAAGAGAAAATATTTCTGATGTATTAGTTCAATTTTCTGGCAAAAGAATCAGTGCATTGAGTAAAGAGTTGGAAAAATGTGGTTTGCACGTTATTGGGCAAAAGGCAAACGACGATCCACGGGATAAGATTACTACTTTGCTTGATCAACAATTTACTACCTTAAAGCGAGTCCCGGCATTAAATAAAACAACTGATACAGACCAGGTTTTCGCTTTTGCTTCTAAATATGGTTTTCCACTTTTAATTGGTGGTATGAATAAAGAAAACAAGCAAAAATCTGCAGTTGTTTATGATGTTCCTGCAATAGAGAAATATTTAGCAGAAAACCAACTTGATCAAATAACTATTTCTCGCTTTATTGAGGGACACAAATATGAGGTAACGGCTATCTCTGATGGTACCAATGTAACTTTGCCCGGTATAATTGAACATCTAGAGCAAACAGGTTCGCATGCCTCTGATTCAATTGCAGTGATTCAGCCGCAAAATTTAACCGAAGAGCAGCAAAAAAAGATTGAGCAAGAGTCAATTAAATTAATTAAGCAGCTGAAAACAAAAGGCATTTTTAATCTGCACTATTTATTCGTTGATAATGACCTATATCTATTGCAAATTAAACCATATGCAGGTCATAATGTAGCATTTTTATCAAAATCACTAGATAAGGATATCACTACTTGTGCTACAGAAGCTTTAATTGGCAAAAATTTAGCAGAGCTAGGATATCCTAATGGTCTATGGCAAAACAGCGATTTTATTCATATTAAAATGCCAGTATTTTCATTTCTTAATTATTCAAGTGGTAATACTTTCGATTCAAATATGAAATCCTCAGGTTCTGTAATGGGTCGAGATACTCAACTAGCTAAGGCTTTATACAAAGGATATGAAGCAAGTGATTTACATATTCCAAGTTATGGAACAATCTTTATTTCAGTCAGAGATGAAGACAAGAATCGCGTGACCCAACTAGCTCGCCGATTTGATCGCTTAGGTTTCAAATTAATTGCGACCGAAGGAACAGCTAATATGTTTGCGGAAGCTGGGATTACTACTGGAGTAGTGGAGAAGGTTCATAAAGACCCTAGAAATCTACTAGATAAAATTCGTCAACATAAGATCGTCATGGTTGTTAATATTACTAATTTGTCTGATGCAGCTAGCGAAGATGCATCGCGCATCAGAGATGAAGCGCTGAATACACATATTCCTGTTTTCTCAAGTATCGAAACAGCGGAATTGATTTTAGACGTTCTAGAATCATTGGCTTTAACTACTCAACCTATTTAATAAGCAAAACAAAATGCAAAGTCGATATGACTTTGCATTTATGAGAATCATTGAACTAACTAGTTCGATGATTTTTATTTTTCAATTTTTTTATTCATAATTTCCTTTTCTTCAGGAGTTACTTCAATTGAATTTTGTCCAGTGTAGATTACAAATCCTGGTTTAGCACCATTAGGCTTTTTCACACGCTTGTCTTGCACATAATCAACTTGTACGTGAGCGGAATTTTTAGCCTTAGAAAAGTAAGCTGCAATCTCAGCCGCTTCTTTAATATCTTGATCAGTAGGCTGATCATCGCGTAAGATCACATGTGAGCCTGGCATATTCTTAACATGAAACCAGTAATCAGATTTATTAGCTTTTTTAAGAGTAAGCCAATCGTTTTGATAGTTGTTTTTACCAACCAATACGTGTTTACCAGATGAAAGTTTAAATTCATTTAAATTGCGTTCAGTGATTTTCTTCCTACGCTTATTTTTCTTTTGTTTACGTAAATATCCTTGATTAATCAATTCATCTGTAATTTGATCAATATCCTGTGGATCCGCATTGTCAATAGCTGTTTGAATTGAATCAAAGTAACGAATATCATCCTTAGCAATACGAAGCTGTTCATTAATGTGCTTAATAGAATCACGTAACTTTTTGTAACGAGTAAAATACTTTTGCGCATTACGAGCAGGGGAGAGAGCAGGATCTAATTTAATCTCTAATGGAGCATTATTTTCGTAATAGTTAGGTAATGAAACTTTAGTCATTCCAGGTTTTACTTGAGCCAAATTTGCATTTAAAATTTCGCCTTTAATTCTATAGCCCTCTGAATTTTCAGCAAGATCTAATTGCTTCTCAAGTTTTTTAACTTTCTTAGTTAGTTTCTTTTGCTCATTCTTAACTACACGTTCAACTTGTCCTGCACGCTGCTTAACCCAATCACGTGTTGCCTGATATTCATAAAATTCATCTAAGCCAGCATTCAGATCTGGATTAGAGCTTTCTTTCTCTAAATCTAAATGATAGGGCAAATAACAAAAAATCTTACGCTTATTTCTAGGTGTTTTTAAAATAAAAGCACGCGGATTGTCAAACTGATTAAAAAAGATCTTAAAAGATGAATAAGTGTAATCGTCTTCAAGATAGCCTAATAATTCAGTTCGATCATCTTTATCTAAGCCATCCATTTTTTGAGCAATTTCATTAGGCTGGTTTTCACTACTTAATTGTTTAAATTCACTTTCTGATAGAGTCAACCCATTTAATCCTGGTTTTAGTGGGGGCAACTCATATTTTGCTTTTGGCAGTAAAACACGCGCTCTATTTTCATCAGGATTAATTCGCTTAAGTAAATCAATAATGTGATTGTCTTCTTGATTATAAAGGATGACATTACTATGACGTCCCATTAATTCTACAGAAAGCATGAGCTTGACTTGATCACCAAGTTCATTTCGATTACTAAAATGAAAGTTGACAATTCGACCTAAGCCAACTTGCTCAATCGATTGCAAAACTGAACCTTCTAAGTATTTTCTTAAAACCATGACAAAAATAGGTGCTTTATCAGGATTTGCAATGTTTTGTTTAGTCAAATACATTCTTGGATATTGTGCATTGGCCGAAATTAAAAATTGATAATTCTTTCTATCTTTTCTAAAAATTAAGACTAGGTCTTGATCAAATGGTTGATAAATTTTTGATAAGCGACCACCTACCAGAGTAGGGACTAAGTCTTTTAATAAACTATGGATAAATAATCCATCAAATGCCATAAATATCACCTCAAAGTTCGTGTAATATTATATCAATTTTTAGTCAGATTCTAAAATGATTATATTTATAAGTTATAGCTAATCATAATTGAAGCCTACAATACAGTAGTAAATGTTTCACGCTAAGTCTGCTATATCATTCAGTTGTATATTACAACATAAAAGTGCATTGTATTATACAATATTGCTGATAAATTAGCCTTTTGGTATTATCAAATGTAATATTAAATGATAAAATACAAGTATATAGTAATCTACATTGGAGAAAAAGGACTATACGAATGGATGTATTATTTTTTAGTACGATCGCAGATCAAGTGAAAAAAGAAATAAATCACAAATGTGGCTTAAATATTTCACAAACTCGAATTTTGCTATTTTTTGATGAAAACAAAAATCAAGCATTAGCGATGGGGAAGCTGGCAGAAGCGCTTAATATTTCATTATCAACCTTAAGTCGTCAATTGCAGCAAAAGAAGACTATGAGCTTTATTAATATCACTAGATCGGAAAAAGATTCAAGCAAGATTGTGAATCTAAGTGAAGCTGGCGTGACTAAAGCTAAAGAACTTAAAAAAACTCTGACTAAGATTGAGAATTTATTATTTGTCTATTTTGACAGAGATGCTGCTAATTTATTTATTAAGCAATTAAATCAAGTCGCTGATACTTCTATGACCCTAGAAAAAATGGAATAGGGTGCGTGATAGGTGCCTTTTATGCTATAATTTTTCTATGCTAAATTAGATATGGGAAGGGTTAATAAATTGAAAATTGCATTAGTTACTGACAGTACTAGTGTCTTAACTGATCAAGAAGTTAAAAATAATGATATTAATGTAGTTCCTATTCCTGTCATCGTAGGTGATAAGGAATATTCAGAAGGCGTTAATATCACTTCCACCCAGCTTTTTGAGATGGAGAGACAAGGTGCTGCTTTTCCTAAAACTTCACAGCCCAGCATGGGTCAAATGATAGAATTATGTAATAAATTACACGGAGAAGGCTATGAAGCTATTATCGCTATCACTTTGTCCAGTGGTATCTCAGGCTTTTATCAAAATATGGTAAATATGGCACATAACAATCCTGAATATAATTTATATCCATACGATTCTAAGATGACAGTTAGATTGCAAGGCTACTTGGTGTTAGCTGCCGCAAGAATGATAAAAAATGGTATGGAACCAGAGGCTATCTTAAAGAAATTAGATGAGATACGTAAGACAATTGATGAATTCTTTGTAGTAGATGATCTTAAAAACTTAAGTCGTGGTGGCCGTTTAAGCAATGCCGGTGCTTTTATTGGGACAATGCTTCAAATCAAGCCTTTGTTAACTTTTAATGATGAAGGAAAAATCGTTGCTTTTGATAAGATCAGATCATTAAAGCGTGCTGTTTCTAAGGTAGAAAAATTAACTTTAGATAAGACAGCAAATTTGCCTTATAAAGATAAGCTCCGCTTGTTTGTATTTCACTCAAATGATTTAAAGCAAGCGGAGCAAATTAAGCAATTTGTTAATGAAAACTTTCCAGATAAGCCAGTTGATGTAGCTGAATTTAGTCCAGTAATCGCTACACACTTAGGAGAGAAATCAATTGCAATTGCATGGATGGTTGATATTGATAAGCTCGAATTAAAATAAGAACAAATAGCCATAGGCCATAGTACAAACTATGGTCTTTTTTGTTTACCCTTTTTGCGATAATAGATTTGTAATTAAAAATTACAGTTGAGATACTAGTGCTGAATGTCATAGTAAAATTGCTATAATAGGCAATAGTAATATAATTATCGCAAAAATATAGGAATTAATTTAATAACTGTTTTACTATAGTGCTTATTTTAATGTTCTTTTTATGTTACAATCATTTTTAAATCAAATTATAGAAATTCGAGGAAATGCATATGTCTGCAAGCATACTTATTAAGCCATTAGTTACAATCAACGTTAAATTAAACATAAGGAAATTACATCAAATTGAAAAATATCAACAATAATCAAAACTTAAACTTTACTCAAGTTAAAGATATCTTAGCTCAACAGGCAATTACTATTGCTGCCAAAGAACAATTAAGTTCCGCCCAACCAAGTAGCAATTTACATAAAGTAGAACAACTGCTTAATGAAACAGAAGAAGCCGTGAAGATTTTGAAATTACGGCAGCACATTCCTTTTGCCAGTTCTGAGGATATCGAGCATTTAATTACTAAAGCTGAAAAAGGGCTAATCTTAACTCCTGATGATCTAGAAAAAGTAGCAGAATTTTTACGAGTAAATCGCCTACTACAACGCTTTTTAGCCAGACATGAGCAGCTAGCACCATTACTCAATGCATATGTCCAAGACATGACGCTATTGCCAGACATTGAAGATGCTATTTATACTACTATTGAACATGGTCAAGTACGCGATGAGGCAGATCGTGAACTAGCAAAAATGCGCCGCAACTTAAAGAAATCTGTTACTGAACTCAAAACTGCATTAAATCATTTTTTGACTAGTAAACCTAATCAAAAAATGATTAGAGACGCAATGATCGTTGAAAAAGAGGGCTACGCTACCATTCCAATTAAAGCAAACTACAAAAATCAATTGTCAGGGACTATTGTGGCTGTTTCTAATGGTGGACAAACCGTCTACTTTCAACCTGCTAAGGTTGTTCGTCTAAATCAGCAAATAACCAATTTAAAGGCACAAATACGTAATCTAGAACTAGCAATCTTAGGTGCTTTAACTGCAAAAATATACGACGTGAAGGATGATATTAAGCGTAACATTGAACTAATCACTTTACTAGATATGATTTTTGCTAGGGGAAAGTTTGCACAAAAATATAATTGTATTAGGCCTAAAATTAATCGTGAAAATTCTCTTGTTTTACGTGCAGTGCGGCATCCCTTGATCATTAATCCTGTTCCGTTAACCTTAGAATTAACCCAAGAAAATAGTGTTCTAATGATTACAGGACCAAATGCTGGTGGTAAAACCGTCGCGCTTAAAACTACTGGTTTGATGATTTTAATGACCGAACTAGGTCTGTTTTTACCAAGCGATAAACCATGTGATATTCCATTAATGGATGACGTTTTTACTTTAATAGGTGATCATCAGGACCTAGATAATTCTCTGAGTACTTTTTCAGCCGAAATGAAAGATATTGCCATGATTACCAAATATGCTCAATTCCATAGTTTAGTATTATTAGATGAATTAGGGACAGGGACAGATCCAAATGAAGGAAGCGCACTCGCTATTGGAATTCTACAAGAGTTGTATTTACGTGGCTGTTTAATCATGGCCACAACACACTACAGCTCTATTAAGGATTTTGCTAAGCAGCATGATGGTTTTATCACAGCTGCAATGGATTTTGACTTAAAAAATCTGCAACCTACTTATAAGTTAAAGATAGGAAGTATTGGTAATAGTCGAGCACTATGGATCGCCAAAAAATCAGGTATTCCAGAAAATGTTCTGCATCAAGCAGAAGCCATATTAGCGGGCAATAATTTACCTTTATCTTTAAAAAAACGTTTCGTTCACCAGCGGAAAAACAAAAGCAACCTGGTTGTTAAAAAAGAATTTCATAAAGGTGATATTGTATATGCTACCAATTTAAAAGAAGAAGGAATCTTTTATAAATATCTTCCTACCCAAAATGCAGCAAAGATATTTGTGGCAAAAGAATTTGTAGAAGTACCACTCAGACGTTTACAATTAAGACGACTAGCTAAAGACTTGTACCCAAAAGGATATAACTTAGATTTACTCTTTGTTAAAGACTGGCAAGATTATAAGTTTAATCGTGATCTAGATCGTGGCTCCAAAAAAGCTTACAAGAAATTGAAACATTAATAAAAAACGAGTTTGGAATTGAATAGCCAAACTCGTTTTTGCATTTAATTTGATTAATCGTGATTTTCTTTTGAGATCTCATTGAGAGCCGCACGCTGTTTTTTCTGATCAACATGAGTATATAGATCGGTGGCTGAAGTGCCTTTTTGACCTAGCTGTTGTGCTACAAGCACTTGATCTTTAGTTACTTCATAGAGCTCAGAAGCAACCGTATGACGTAACTTATGTGGGGTAAGGGGATGACCAAAAGCTGCAGAATACTTATTGATCATTTTTTCAATTGCGTTAGTTGTAATTCGCCGCGTTTGACCATGCCATTGAGTTAAAAAGAATGCCACTTGCTTACTATCTGCATGATAGCGTTCATTACGAATACCTTTATATCGCTTGATATAAGGAAGTGTCCATTCTGCAATTGGTACACTATCTTTTTGTCCGCCTTTTCTAGTTACATCTAGTACAGCATCCTTAAGGTTTAAATCACTCAAATCAACGCCAGCACATTCAGACACCCGAATGCCGGTACCTAAGATTAATGCAGCAATTGCCATGTCACGTTCTTTGTTTTGCTTAAAACCAATCTTTGCTTGCTTATTACAATGGTTAATATAGTCCTGATCAATAAAAGTCAAAAATTCAAATTTTAACTTACCAGTGTACATGTGGCTTTCAAGTACATGAGCCCGATAATTAAGTGTTTGCGTATCATTTAAAGAATTAATTTTAAGCATTACATTCCGCTCAAAATATGGCTCACCATGATTATTGTCGGCAGTAATGGTTAAAAACTTAAATAGGGAGCGTAAAGCATTAATTGAGCGATTAATCGTAGTGGGGGAGTTTAGTCGGCCTTGCTTATTACGGGTATGTCCTAAATAATCAATATACAGCATTATGTCATTGCGACGTAAGTTGGCTAATGTATCCGTAGTAACATGAGCATTATCTGAAGCAGAAGAAATATTTTCTTGACGTAGCCAATCGAAGAAGCGTCGAATTTCAGTTAAGTACTGGTAAGTAGTAGTTAATGAATGATTAGTACCAAGATTAAATTGCTTAACAAAATCAGGCAATTTATTTACTTCAATTTGGATCAATTCTAGGTATTTAGCAGTTTCCATATCTGCTCCTTTCACGAACTAATGTTTATATTATATCATACAAATACGTTAATCATAAAAAAATCACCTATTCTCAGGAATAGGTGATAAAAAACAGTCTAATTTAAAATTACTGCGCTCATTCGAACGTGAATATCTATAGTACTAACGTAGAAAAATGATTGCAACTAAATTTAACTTAGATAATCATGTCACTATAACTAGAATACCAGCAACGCTTATAGAAAACTCTTAGCATTCTAATTATAGCAACAGTGATTGCTCGTCAGTAAGTAAGGGCAAATTACATTTAGTAATTCAAACATTACTTACAAACATATGTTGTTTGTATGGTACAACACTTTTCAATCGTTTATTTTATGCTCTTTATTGCTAATGTTCAAGTAAAATATAACATTTTTTATAAAGAATCGAAAAAAGCTTATTTTCCTTGTTTAGTCGTATTTTTTGGCTAAAAATTGTACAATAGATGAAAATACATTATGTGAGATGAGGAAAAAGTATGACAGAAGAAATTAGTGTAAACTTCCAAGCTAAAAACCCTAGTGGTATCAAATTACTGAATCGTCTATATGATGGTCACTTAGTGTTAAACGACATTGGCGTTCGTTTAGATGAACAACTTAATAATGAAGATGAAGAATTGACTGTACCAACTCAAGCAGATGTAGATAACTTGAGTGAGACTTTTGGTAAAACTGTCACAGTTTTCAGTGATATTGCCGATGCATATGGGGATGTAAATAATTTTGCGGAAAACTTTGGTGGCACCACTAAGATTTTTGCTCAAAAGTTAATTACTGAACTAGTAGATTTCAATAATGGTATTGCGGACATTGGAGATTCCGAAGGCGGTTTAGAAAACTACGATAACGATAAGCTTAATGACTGGATTAATCAAGTAATGAGCGACATCGTTGAAACTAATGAAGCATTTAATGCATTAATTGATGATAAATAATAAAAAGTGTCAGTCCTTAAAATGAGGATTGACACTTTTTATCGTTAATTGCTTTTTAAACTGGACATTGGATAAACTGTGTAATCAGCACGGTAAACAAATAGACGATGACCATCAATCACAAATTGAGTTGCATTCTTCATATCACTCTTATGAATTGAGACGTGATTTCCAATAAAGACAGCAATCGGCATTCCTAATTGGCTTCTAATCATTACTACTCTTGAGCTACCATTCCAATCGTTTTTAAAATTCTGATACATTGTATTTAACAGAGGAACAGAACGATTTTGATCGTCGATCTTAACTTTTTTGTTAAATGCATCCTCGTAGTTTTTCAGTCCTTCATAGGCAATCATAGTAGAACCAACGTGAATCATTCGATTATTGCCATAGTCAACATCAATTACGCTAGAATGTTCAGTGCCATTACTACTTTTCTGTGACATCTTTTTATCAGTATGAATATTAACTGACTTAGCTTTGATCTGGTCGATCTTTTGTCCATTAGAATCATACGTTGATACTGTTAAGGGCAATGCCCCAATCTTAGAGCGCATAGATAATTCCCAGTTTTGAAAATCACTACAACCAGTCAGAGAAAGCAATAATACTCCCAGACCTAAGAATAAAGCTAACTTCTTTTTAAATTTCATCCTTATCTTATCCTCGTTTCTATATAATGCCTTAATTTTAACATGGGTAAAAAAGGGATGCAGATAAATAAATTGGAAATGATTCGTCAGTTCATTTACGTTTTAGGGATGCATCAAAAAAGCAGCAAATATTTGCTGCTAAAAATAAATTAGAACTTGTCTGCTTTAACGTAAGCATTTTTACCAATTCGATAGTAAGCTTCATTATTGATGTAATGTTTAGGGCCATAAGTCTTGATCGGTGAACCGGATTTTTTAGTAGACCATTTTGTATTAATGGTGCCATCATTTTTATACACTTTAGCATCAGCTTTAAAGACGCGTGAATTGCCTAGTACGTTACTTGCCATCACATACTTGTCTTCACCGACACGAATCATTGATTTGCCTTTAATTCTCACCTTATTGTCATAATAAGTAATAGAGCTGTAAGCATTATAAAAATCATTTGTCCGGTTGCTATTTTTGTCATAAACATATGACTTGTACATAACTGTAGCTGTTTTCTTGGTATTGGAAGCCTTAGGAGCCTGTGAGACTGCCGCGTTACCTGCGATTGATAATGGCAAGACTGTAATATTGCCATCAGTATTCATTCCGCGCCAATTATCTGTGAACTGCCAGATTGCGACACCATCCATTGAAGGGAAGTATTTAAAGTTGGGTTGGTCTACTCGGCCTGAAATCGCATATGCGGCTACCCAGAGTGAATTAGGATACTTGTTCACGATAGATGGAGTATTAATATTGTTTTGCAAAACGGAAGAACTAGCATAGAGAAGTGGTTGATAGCCAGCCGCCTTAATTTGATCCATAAAGGCAATAATAGCCTTAGCTGTTACATTTTTACCATTAGTAATGATATTGCCCTGACCAGTTTCATAATCGCAGGCTAAGTATGAGCCAGCTGGTAATCCCAACGCCTTAGCAGAAGAAATTGCGTATTGCGCTTCGCGCTTAGCGGCCGATGAACTTGAACTAAAAGTTGCAAAATGATAAGCCATCGGCATCATATCATTAGCAATAGCAGATTTAATCTGATTGGCTGCCTTAGGGTTGCGATAACTGGTTCCCTCACTAACTTTAACGATTGCAAATTGAGAACCAGCCTTGGCATGAGCAGTTAAATCTGCGCTTTGGTAGCTGGCAACATCAATTCCAAGGGCTTTAGCAACAACTGATGTTGATGAAGCTTGCACAATGCTCTCTGAGTCAGAGAAACGAGTCATTTGAGATAAAAGTGTGACACCTGCATTCGTTAACATAGTTGCACATGCTAATTTAATAATTGATTTCCTTTTAAACAATTTATGTCCTCCATACTTAGTGGAGAGAATCTTATCTATATCTCTCACATAATTTATACTTTATAGACTACAGATATAGTTCTCAAAAGGCAATAGATGAGATCATTTATTAATATATCAGTAATCAAACCGAAAAAAATTGAAATCAAATTGAGATATACAATAGACAAAAAATAAAGAATTAGTCGTGGCAAGAAATATGCCCCAAATCTAAAGAAAAGTATAAGACAGTCAAATAATATATTTTAAAAGTGACAAGAAATAGTTCATTCGCTTAAAATAAAGATAGTTAAAGAAAGCGCTTTGTTTAATCAGAAATGTGATAAGATATTTTGCAAGAAAGCAAAGGTGATCAAAATGCTACATTGGATTTGGGTATTAATTGTTGGTGGAGTAATCGGCTTAATTGCAGGTGCTTTAACTGGACATGGTAAGTCAATGAACTGGATTGCTAATATTTTAGCAGGATTGGTTGGATCTTCACTAGGCCAAGCCCTTTTAGGGGAATGGGGACCGAAGGTTGCGGACATGGCAATTGTACCGTCAATTTTAGGTGCAGTTATCTTGGTAATCGTCGTTGCATTCATTATGAATAAAATTAGACCTGCAACAGATTGATTTTATTCAGATTTTTATTCTAGCTAGATAAGCAAAGAGCCTGATTGGACGAATTATGTCTGATTTCGGCTCTTTTTTCGTCTTCCCTGGTCAGCAGAGGAGGGGAGATAGAGGTATAAGGGTTATAATAATGTATTAAAATGTTGCTTGTTTGTATAAAGATTGAGTAACCACGATAAATTAATTCATTAAAAAGAAATCTTAGAGTAATTCTCAGCATTTTTTGAAGATTGAAACTTTATTTAGATGTCTTATTCATGTAAAAACACAGATTTAAGTAGCGACTTGAGTCATGAGTTTAGTAGAATTATCATTTTTACCGCTTGATTATTTATTTAATAATATTTCAAGTAACTTTAAGAGCAGTTAATAAGAAACTGTCAAATCTTTTGTGTAAATAGATCTTTCTCGTAAATTGATTTTTTAATTATTTATTTAATCAAAGTAGGATTCTAAGGTGTCCTGAACCTGACCAAAGCCTTTATGAATTCGATTGAAATAACGGTCATTGTAGCTCATTGCCTGAATACCAATAAAAGCATCAAGCGACTGTTCAGTTGGAAACTCTGCCTTAGGCTTAGCTTTGCGCTTGATCACATTGTTAAATGATTCAATCATGTTAGTCGAATAAATTGAAGCTCTGATCTGCTTGGGATAGTTATAAAAGACCAGCAGATCTGGTTCTATGTCTTTCAAGCTTCTGATAACATGGCTGTAAACCTTGCCCCATTTGGTATAGAAGTCATGCAGGACAGCTGTGGCTTCTTCTTTGTTTGTCTGTTGATGCACCTGTTTGAATTCGTTCATGATCTTTTCACGATCGTCGACGCGTACTTTAGCGCAGATATTGCGCATGACATGAACCAAACAGCGTTGAAAATGAGCTTTAGGATAAGTCCTGGCCAAGGCTGTTTTCATGCCAACAACACCATCAGAAAGAAAAAGCTCAACTTGCTTTAAGCCTCGGGATTTCATGTTTTGAAGCATATCTGTCCAGACTTCAATGTTCTCGCTAGGCGCAATGCAGTAGTCAATGACCTCCTTGTGCCCATTAGGCTTGATGCCAATGGCAATATAGACTGCTTCACGCTCAAATGTTTCTCGGCGCAAAGGAAGGTATGTCGCATCCAAATAGACGCAGAAAAACTTGTCGCTTAGCTTGCGTTTGTGGTAAGCCTCAACCTTTGGAATCATCTGCTTGGAAATATTTGATAC
>NZ_PCZI01000039.1:0-3198 GCF_002554085.1 Lactobacillus sp. UMNPBX1 | reverse complement strand
AAAGAGCTAGTACATTGAAAACTGAATATAATCCAAGCAAAAAACCGAGACAATCAAAGAGAACAGATTGTAGAGCGACCGAGAAGAGAATTCTTGAGTAAGGTCAAGTAGAAAAGGGCGCACGGTGAATGCCTAGGCACTAACAGCCGAAGAAGGACGTGACGAACTACGAAAAGCTTCGGGGAGCGGTAAGTACGCAGTGATCCGGAGATATCCGAATGGGGGAACCCAATGCAGAGATGCATTATTGATTAGTGAATAGATAGCTAATCAAAGGAAGACGCAGTGAACTGAAACATCTAAGTAGCTGCAGGAAGAGAAAGAAAGATCGATTTCCTTAGTAGCGGCGAGCGAAGAGGAAAGAGCCCAAACCAAGTGATTTATCATTTGGGGTTGTAGGACTGCGACGTGGCAGTGTAAGAGATAGTTGAATTATCTGGGAAGGTAAGCCAGAGAGGGTGAGAGCCCCGTAAGCGAAATCTCAAGCACGCCTAGCAGAATCCTGAGTAGGCCGGGACACGAGGAATCCCGGTTGAAACCGCGAGGACCATCTCGCAAGGCTAAATACTAGTTAGTGACCGATAGTGAACCAGTACCGTGAGGGAAAGGTGAAAAGAACCCCGGAAGGGGAGTGAAAAAGAACCTGAAACCGTGTGTCTACAAGTAGTCAAAGCACATTAAAGTGCAATGGCGTGCCTTTTGTAGAATGAACCGGCGAGTTACGTTATCTAGCGAGGTTAAGTCAGAAAAGACGGAGCCGGAGCGAAAGCGAGTCTTAATAGGGCGAAAAGTTAGGTGACGTAGACCCGAAACCAAGTGACCTACCCATGACCAGGCTGAAGGTGTGGTAAAACGCACTGGAGGGCCGAACCCACGTAAGTTAAAAATTGCGGGGATGAGTTGTGGGTAGCGGTGAAATTCCAAACGAACTTGGAGATAGCTGGTTCTCTCCGAAATAGCTTTAGGGCTAGCCTCGTGGAGAGGATAATGGAGGTAGAGCTCTGTTTGGACTAGGGGCCCGTCAGGGGTTACTGAATCCAGATAAACTACGAATTCCAGATATCCATACACGGGAGTCAGACTGCGAGTGATAAGATCCGTAGTCGAAAGGGAAACAGCCCAGATCACCAGTTAAGGTCCCCAAATCTATGCTAAGTGGAAAAGGATGTGGAGTTGCGTAGACAACTAGGACGTTGGCTCAGAAGCAGCCATCATTCAAAGAGTGCGTAATAGCTCACTAGTCGAGTGGCGCTGCGCCGAAAATTTACCGGGGCTAAGCATAGTACCGAAACTGTGGATGTGTTTTAAAGAGCACGTGGTAGGAGAGCGTTCTAAGGGCGGAGAAGTTGAATCGAGAGGATCAATGGAGCGCTTAGAAGTGAGAATGCCGGTATGAGTAGCGAAAGATAGGTGAGAATCCTATCCGCCGAAAGACTAAGGTTTCCTGGGGCAGGCTCGTCCGCCCAGGGTAAGTCGGGACCTAA
The DNA here is from genome assembly GCF_002554085.1 of Lactobacillus sp. UMNPBX1. Taxonomy (NCBI): domain Bacteria; kingdom Bacillati; phylum Bacillota; class Bacilli; order Lactobacillales; family Lactobacillaceae; genus Lactobacillus; species Lactobacillus sp. UMNPBX1. The sequence continues at coordinate 1,714 of NZ_PCZI01000039.1, read as the reverse complement.
GGCAAGGCCGAGAGGCGTAGTCGATGGATAACAGGTAGAGATTCCTGTACTGTGTCAAATCGTTAAGAGCGAAGGAGGGACGCAGGAGGTGAAGCACGCATCGCGATGGAACGATGTTCAAGCAACAAGTGCGGTTAAGAGTCAAATGCTTCTAACCAGCAACACGAGTTGTGAAGAGGAGTGAATTAAAAGTAGCGAAGGTGTGGTAATCACACTGCCAAGAAAAGCTTCTAGCCAGAGATGACATACCCGTACCGCAAACCGACACAGGTAGTCGAGTGGAGAACACTAAGGTGAGCGAGAGAACTCTCGTTAAGGAACTCGGCAAAATGACCCCGTAACTTCGGAAGAAGGGGTGCTAGCCAAGAGATTGGTTAGCCGCAGTGAATAGGCCCAAACAACTGTTTATCAAAAACACAGGTCTCTGCAAAATCGTAAGATGACGTATAGAGGCTGACACCTGCCCGGTGCTGGAAGGTTAAGAGGAGAGCTTAGCGTAAGCGAAGGTTTGAATTGAAGCCCCAGTAAACGGCGGCCGTAACTATAACGGTCCTAAGGTAGCGAAATTCCTTGTCGGGTAAGTTCCGACCTGCACGAAAGGTGTAATGATTTGGGCACTGTCTCAACGAGAGACTCGGTGAAATTATAATACCCGTGAAGATGCGGGTTACCCGCGACAGGACGGAAAGACCCCATGGAGCTTCACTGTAGCTTGATATTGAGTATCTTTTAAACATGTACAGGATAGGTAGGAGCCAGAGAAGATAGGACGCTAGTCTTATTGGAGGCAATGTTGGGATACTACCCTTGTTTGAAGGATGCTCTAACCTCGACTTGTAAGCCAGGCCAGGGACAGTGTCAGGTGGGCAGTTTGACTGGGGCGGTCGCCTCCTAAAGTGTAACGGAGGCGCTCAAAGGTTCCCTCAGAATGGTTGGAAATCATTCGCAGAGTGTAAAGGTATAAGGGAGCTTGACTGCGAGAGAGACAACTCGAGCAGGTAGGAAACTAGGACTTAGTGATCTGGTGGTACCGTATGGAAGGGCCATCACTCAACGGATAAAAGCTACCCTGGGGATAACAGGCTTATCTCCCCCAAGAGTTCACATCGACGGGGAGGTTTGGCACCTCGATGTCGGCTCGTCGCATCCTGGGGCTGAAGTCGGTCCCAAGGGTTGGGCTGTTCGCCCATTAAAGCGGCACGCGAGCTGGGTTCAGAACGTCGTGAGACAGTTCGGTCCCTATCCGTCGTGGGCGTAGGAAATTTGAGAGGAGCTGTCCTTAGTACGAGAGGACCGGGATGGACGCACCGCTGGTGTACCAGTTGTTCCGCCAGGAGCATCGCTGGGTAGCTATGTGCGGAAGGGATAAGCGCTGAAAGCATCTAAGTGCGAAGCCCCCCTCAAGATGAGATTTCCTTTGCGTAAGCAGTAAGACACCTCAGAGACGATGAGGTAGATAGGCTGGGAGTGGAAGTCCTGTGAAGGATGGAGCGGACCAGTACTAATCAGTCGAGGACTTGACCAAAGCGAAGCAAACTGGAAGGTTTTTTGCGAGAAGGATTATGTTTAGTTTTGAGTGTAAAAGCTCAAAAGAGTACGGTGGCGAAAGCAAGAAGGATACACCTGTTCCCATGCCGAACACAGAAGTTAAGCTTCTTAACGCCGAAAGTAGTTGGTGGGCAACTGCCTGCGAGGAAAGGAAGCTGCCGTGCTC
>NZ_PCZI01000038.1:0-3308 GCF_002554085.1 Lactobacillus sp. UMNPBX1 | reverse complement strand
TCCCGAAAGGCATCCTAAATCTCACAGCCGTTTACACAAGAATTTATACTGAACCTTTTTTATCAAAAAGAGTACATGATTACAAAGTATCTGTAATCATGTACCAATATTTGTTATTTTACAATCTTCCAATTATCTTGTTTTTCTAATATCAACTCAAATTGCGAGATTTGGGTTGCCTTTGTTTCTTGATCTAAATATTTCACAGCGACATTCACGATTACTTGGTTATCTTTTCTGGTAAAGATAGGATTCACCAATTCCTCGAAAACATATTCCTTGTTAATCATAGGTAACACATGATTACTTACATAGTAAGTCAATTCTTTTTCTGTGGCGGTAGGATAGAGCTGGAAGAACGTTTCTAAAAAGCTAATGATTTCGTCCATCGTTTCTGTATCTACTGTATGGTCACTTTCTAGCTGTTTGGGTTGGTAGTCCGATTTTTGAGGTTTCTTACTCATTGTCGGATTTTTGATAATAACCATATTATCTGATTCATCTATATGGACAACCACATGAAAGCTAGACGATATAGTTTCCTTGTCTTTGTCTTCGGTAATAACTTGTTCAACAGAAAACAGTACCTCAAAGGTGTTCTCATTCACTTGAGAAACCTGCCACACCTGTATATCGTTCACACTAGAACTAGTAGGAATATCCTTACGAATCATTTCTTCATTTAATACCTGCAATTCTTCCGTCAAATAATGGGTCAATTTCTCATTTCGTTTATCAATGGCTTCTTGGGATTGGAGAGCGTAAAATATCTTGTGTAAACGCACAAAAGATTTCTAAATTGTATAGAAATAGGGAATGCCTTCCCTTATGATATTTAGTAACCACAGAAAACATCACAGGAGGCATTCCCCATGAATGAACTTACCACAGAAATTATCGCTGCACTAGCCCAAAAACAAGATTTGGACGAAGTTTTTCGTCACCACCTTGAAATCGCCATCAACCAGCTGCTTCAAACTGAATTGGCAGAGTTTTTGGGTTACGAACGCTACTCATACGCTGGGATTAACACTGGTAATAACCGCAACGGCAGTTATGAGCGCTCGTTTGATACGAAGTACGGCCAACTTAACTTAACCATTCCTCGAGATCGCAATGGCCGGTTTGAAAATCATACCTTGCCAGCCTACGGTCGGCACAGTGATAATTTAGAAACAACGGTTATTCAGTTGTATACCAAGGGAATTACCACTGCTGAAATTGCCGAACTCATTGAGAATATGTACGGTGCTCACTACTCCAAAGCCACGGTTTCCAACATGACTAAAGCCGTCAATGAACAGGTTCAAGCTTTCCAGCAACGTCGACTGGCTTCACAATATGCGGCTATCTTCTTAGATGCCACTTACTTGCCGTTAAAGCGGGATACCGTTCAAAAAGAAGCGGTTCATATTGCGATTGGCATTCGTCCAGATGGTACGAAAGAAGTGCTGAACTACCAAGTGGCGCCGACGGAATCAACTGGGATCTGGACTGAATTACTGGGAACCCTGATTAAGCAAGGTGTCAAAGATGTGCTGTTGTTTGTGGCCGATGGGTTAGTTGGTTTGGATGAAGGTTTAAATCGGCATTTTCCCAAAGCTAAACGACAACGTTGCCTGGTTCATGTTGGGCGTAATTTGATAAACAAAGTTCGGGTGAAAGACCGTAAGGCCGTGATCAATGACTTTAAACAAGTTCATTGGGCTGCCAATCGTGAAGCAGCCGAACTGAAACTGAATGAGTTCGCCAACAACTGGCATCGTACCTATCCCAAGTTAATCAAAGATCTGCTTAAAATGCCGAATCTGCTCACTTTCATGGACTTTCCACCAGCCATTCGGCAATCACTCTACTCCACTAACTTGATTGAGAACTTTAACAAGCATCTCAAGCGCACCACCCACCGCAAAGAACAATTTCCAACGGAAGATTCACTGGATCGATTCCTGGTTTCTCAGTTTAATGCTTATAACGAGAAGTCTCTGAAGCGGATCCACCGAGGCTTTAAAGGACTCCAGGACACCTTGGAAGCATCATTTATTTGAGTTAGTTACATATTATATGTACGAAGGCATTTCATTTACACAAGATTCTTGACGCTACCAATCTTCTAGACTATAATTAAAATCAAATAACTCAATTCGGAGGTACTAACATGACCATACCTGACGCAAATGCAATTTATCCCAATCCAGCCATCAAAGAGGTTGTCTTTATCAAGAACGTGATCAAAAGTCCCAATATTGAAATTGGGGACTACACCTATTATGATGACCCAGTAAATCCCACCGATTTTGAGAAACACGTTACCCATCACTATGAATTTCTAGGCGACAAATTAATCATCGGTAAATTCTGTTCTATCGCCAGTGGTATTGAATTTATTATGAACGGTGCCAATCACGTAATGAAAGGTATTTCAACTTATCCATTTAATATTTTGGGTGGCGATTGGCAGAAATATACTCCTGAACTGACTGATTTGCCGTTGAAAGGTGATACTGTAGTCGGAAATGACGTGTGGTTTGGGCAAAATGTGACCGTCCTACCAGGCGTAAAAATAGGTGACGGTGCCATTATCGGAGCAAATAGTGTCGTAACAAAAGACGTCGCTCCATATACAATTGTCGGTGGCAATCCAATTCAACTCATCAAACCAAGATTTGAACCAGAAGTTATTCAAGCATTAGAAAACCTGGCATGGTGGAATAAAGATGTTGAATGGATAACTGTTAATGTTCCTAAACTAATGCAAACAACGCCCACAGTTGAATTGATAAACAGTTTAATGGAAAAATAAAAGCAAAAAAGGCCGTGCAAGCAATCCAAGAATGATTGTTTACACGGCCTTTACTATTTAGTGAATCCAATTTATTAATAATAGATATGATATACCAGTAAAAAATACACTAGCCACCTCTGGCGGTACTCTACTCGTATATTTTATTTACGACCTTCTGATGATAAAGGTCACTTCCCTGTCCCCAGAAAATAAAGCTTAGTGAAACATAAACGACAGCCAATATTATATTGAAAACATCGAATTTCATGTTATTAGTGAGCATCATTCCAACGATAAAGGCAATTGCTAAAAATGGAATAATTGCGCCTAACCAAACATGTGAATTGTTACCTAGCACATATTTCTCAAGAATCAGAGAGGCGATTGAAACTACAATAAAAATAATCCCTAACATAATTACACCCCCATAATTAATTCAGCGTATATTATGTTAACACTAATAATTTTGGTTCAGTATAAATTCTTGTGTAAATAGAAATTAGATAACAAAAAAAGAAGGGTT
>NZ_PCZI01000037.1:0-3782 GCF_002554085.1 Lactobacillus sp. UMNPBX1 | reverse complement strand
TTACCTTAGTCGCTTCTTTGAAAGATGTTGGCTGCACTAGCCAACAAATCCTGCAACAATTAAAGCAAAAGTATGGCAATGTGTTCTCTGATAAGCAGTTAGAAGAATTTCTGAAACAGAGCTAGATCGTAACACTGTAACAACAATATTTTCCAAGATGTCGCATAAGCGGCATCTTTTTTAGAGCAAAAGAAAGACTGTTAGGCTGCACAATATACAGCCTAACAGTCTAGTAATAAGAGGACGGACAGAACCGTATCGCCTATCAAGACTAACGATCAGATATAAAGCCTCTGTCGGGCACCATAGCGCCTCACAACTACAGCGAAAAAACACAGCATTATATCAGCCTGATTTGATTTTTTCTACGAAAAATTATAACAATATTATACCTAAATTCAATTATTTTTATTCAAACATTAGTCAAAATCGTACTTATTTTTTAAGAGCAAAAGAAAAACGGGGCAATTGCCTCGTTTTAAATTATTTTCTCTTTTTAGTATGTTTGACAGTTTTCTTATGTGCCTTTTTGTGATTCTTCTTATGAGCTACTTTATTATGTTTCTTCTTGGTAACTTTCTTCTTGCTTACTTTAATAGTATTTCCAGTAATATTACCCAAACTAGTATGACTTAATTGACCATTCTTGACCGCAAAATCAAATTCAAGATTACCTTGTGCAAGAGTACTGTGTGCATTAACACTAGCAGAACCAATAATTTCACCATTGTTATTAACAATAGTAACTGAACGATCAGTTGAAGTTGGCGTCAAACCCATTATTGTTACTTGTGCATTTAAGGTATATTTACCATTGTTTAAAACTGCATCGTTTGTTTCAATTTCAGTACCAGTATTATTAGTCAAATGGATATTGTTAATTGAGGTGGAAGCCCTAATTTTAGTACTGTTTGTGTATACACTTCTATCACGAAGATAGTGAGTAATAACACTACTTTTAGTTACAACTGCTGCTGCTTGAATAGTATTTGGAGCAGCTACCAATGAAACTACAGGCGATGCAGCGAACAAAGCTGCCGCTACAATATTAGTAAATTTAAAATTCTTTTTCATTATTATTTCCTCCAAAAAAAGACAGAGCTTTCGCTCTGCCTTTCTTATTTGTCAGCGTATACCACAGACTTAATTAAAAGTTTGAAGCCTTTACGTAAGTCTTGTGAGTGTTGTCACCGATCTTGTAGTATTGCTTACCGTTCTTGAATGTGTAAGTACCACCGTAAGTAGTTACTTCTTCACCCTTCTTAAGAACAACCTTGTTAGCACGCTTCTTTGATGAACGGTATACGTATGCGTTGTGCTTCAAAGTACGCTTAGTACCATCGATGTTGTCGGCGTTGATGAACTTGCCAGTTGCCTTATTGTTTTCAACTACTTCGTAGTAAGCCTTACCGTGGATAGTAGTAGTTGACATAGCTACAGTTACTGAGTTGTAACGAGTTAACTTGTCAGTACCAACACGCTTAGCGTCCTTGTCGTAGAAGTATGCGTTGTGCATAATAGTCTTAGGTTGACTTGGAACAGTAGTGTCTGGCTTAGTTGCAGTTAAGTCTGAGCTCTTTACGAATTCGTTTGAGCCTTCCTTGTTGATACGAGTGTATTCAACACCGTTAACAGTTAACTTACCGAAGGTGTAAACAGCTGCACCCTTTGAAAGTGCTGGAACATTAGTAGCTTCTGAAACAACGTTACCGTTGATGTTGTAAACCTTAGTGTTATCAGCCTTTACGTATTCTTGTGGAGCCTTTTCAGGATTACCCATTACAATTGCGTAAACAACAAGCTTTGAAGTGAAGCCAGCTGGGTTAGTAGCAGTAATAGTTACTGGGTACATACCTGCAACACTAGTGTTAACCTTGCTTGAATCAATCTTGATGTTGCTTGGGTTAACTAATTGTTGGTGAGCAGCTAATTCTTCTGGCTTCTTGTCAAAATCATTAGCACCATAAGCGCTTTGTACGTAAGCTTTGACAGAATCAGTTACAGTAGCATCGTTAAACTTACCGTTTACAATAACCTTTGTCTTATCAGTATCCTTAAGTACTAAATTGCCAGAAGTCTTACCGTTTGACATAACGTTGTCATTGTAGTAAACATTTCCATCAAATACAAATGCTGGTGCGTTGTAGTTTACTGAAGCGTTAATTCTTACAGTAATTGTAGTTGAATTACCATTTTCTGACTTAGCAGTCAACTTAAGGTTGAAACCGTTTGCTGGATAATCAAAGTTACCGTTTGAAGCACGCTTCAAGCCTTGAGCTACTAATTGACTTTCTACATCTGAAGCGGTAGTAGTCATATTAATAGTGTCATTTGATTGATCACTGGTCTTCCAAGCATAATGCTTTTGAATAGCATTCAAAAGATCGGATGAGCTAAAGCCGTTAGCAATTTCGTTTAATGAAACAGTGCTTCCATCGTTTACAACAGTGTTAGTATCCTTGTTGTAGAAGTATGGAGTACCTTGTTGGCTAGCGAACTTAGCATTTAAAGTAACTTGGTAAGCTTTGTCATTAACAGTGAATGTAACAACTTGTTGGAATTCACCGTTTGAGTTTGAAGCAGATGCTGACTTAACAGTGATATCCTTCATATCTGCTGGCTTAGCATTCTTTAATGCATCGCCACCTAATTGTAAGATAGCATCTTTTTGAGCGTCACTTAACTTAACACTAAATTGAGTATTTGAAGCACGGTCAAGAACAACAGTACCTCTTAATGTACCAAGATCAGTAACTTCTTGAGAAGTAGCGGCTGAAACAGTAGAAGCAGGTGCAACAACGCCAGCAGCAGCAACTGGAGCAACAGCTAATAAAGCAGCAGCAGCAGCGCTAACAATTCTTAAATTTTTCTTCATGTGGTCTTTTCCTCCTTGAAATATAAAAAATGTAATAGGCCATAGGTTCAGCATGTAGGAGCCTATAATGTACAAAATCATTCAAAGCAAGATCCATGAGTTTATAACTCTCATGAGGTAGTAGTCTTGCTGAAGGATCAGCATGCGTACAGGCGACACGCCTGAAGCACGTATATTGTGTACTCGATTTTTGCCAAGCGATGAAAGGGTGGTTTTTGTCCTCTTATTTGCTAGGGGTAGGTGGGTGGTTTTTGTCCGCTGCGTGATTTTTGGGATGAAAAAAGAACTAAGAAGCAGAAACCTGTTAAAGAATCATGCCTTATCTCAAGCTATTTCAGATGTTGGCTGGCGTAGTTTCCTGAACATGCTGGCTTATAAGGCAGATCTATATGGCAAAGAATTTCTAACAATTGATCCTAACTACACCACCCAAAGATGCCATCAATGTGGCAGTATTATGGGCCAAAACGGTTATAAGAAATTAACCCTTAAGGATCGAGAGTGGACTTGCCCAATCTGTCGAACGCACCATATTCGTGATTGGAATGCCGCCGTGAACATCTTAGAAAAAGGATTAGGCAAGTGGCAAAATCCTAAAATAAAAAAAGCAGCCTAAGCTAGGCTGCAGTCCGCTAGCAACTCGCGGACTCAAAAGGCTTTGGTAATTAGACGACCTCTATCGGCAATAGTCAAAAGATTATTGCTGGTAAGTCAAATCCGTATCTAAGCAAGTTGGTGTTCTGGTTGGTGCAAGCTAACAAGCCACCAAGCCCAAGACTTCAGTCTAGGGTAGTTGACTATTGATACATGTACAGATAAAAATGCATGTATTATTACTTGTACTACTATCATCTAAGTGTATAATTTTTTGCGGTAAGTTGAATAAATAATTAAAAAGCTCAAGTCC
>NZ_PCZI01000036.1:0-4127 GCF_002554085.1 Lactobacillus sp. UMNPBX1 | reverse complement strand
TCAATATACAGAATTTAATTTTCAAAAGTGTTCAATTTGAAATTGCAATTTTCGATTTTAATAAAAAAGAGAAAATCTTTTTTAGATTTTCTCAATTATGATTAACTAGCTATTAAAAATTTCCATAATGCATTATTGGTGTACCAGTTTTGCGGTTGAATTGCTCCTAGACAGGCTACAATAATATAAATTGCTAATGTTGAGATTATGAATGCAATGCCTAAGTTGACAATGTTGAATGGAAAGGTAGTTTTATGTTGTTTCATTGCGATGTGAATGGCGAAAGCCAACAGAACCAAACCTATAATAATTCCAAATTGATAATAAATGCTCATTTTCTCTCCTAAGTTACAGTTAAAAGTATACGTTAAAATCGGATTAAAGAGTGATTTTTATTTATCTAGCCTCTTTATTTTATCAAAATCAATGTTATATTAGAGAGGTAGAAAGAAGATTATGTACATATGTCTGTAGATATTTACAATGAAAAACTTGAACCATACGACGATGGTAAGCGTCATAAATTTAGTGGTACTTTTGATAGATTAAACGATCGCTTAGCTATTTTTAAGGATTTGCGTATTGCAGGTGCTGGTGGCAATCCAATTGTTAAGCAGTTAGCACTGCATTACTTGAAAACTTTCAAAGACCTTGATTTGAAGAGGGGCGATGTAGTTGAATTTGAAGGCATGGTTGAAAAAGATTCTAACAATGGCTTCACAATTGAACGCCCAACTCAAGCAGAAAAAATCAGATCAGCAGCTGCCGATGATGCTAAAGTTGACGTGGTTGGCGATGATTGGAATTGGTTTGAAAATTAGTTAACGGAAGTGACTTACGAGATGTAAGCCGCTTTTATTTTTGAAATTTAAGTCATAGCTAGAAATGTAGTAAAATTAAGCTTGTAAGGAGAATTAGATGCACTTTGATATCTTTAATCGAAAAACTGTCTCAACTGATAAAATGTTTTTCCAGACAACATTAAATCCTAAGCAAGCAATAATCATTGGCAATGGTGCTAAATTTCGACGTTGGGTTTTCTTTTCTACTAATTTTGCTACATTTTATGTAATCATTCTGTCAGCTATTAGTATTTTATTAATTAAGTCTAATGTTTCTGTACTAATTTGCTTACTATTAGCATTAGCAAATTTAGTAATTAATCGCTCAATACCTCGTTATTGGCAAACTTTCTTTGGCCCGAATGCTGAATATGGAAAAAATCATCGTCCAGCTATTTTGCCTATTTTATATATCATAACCTTGTTCGGTTGGCTTTGGAGCGTATCACATTTCGTAGGATCTTTAACTTTTATTACTGGTACATTTGTGCTAGTAGGTCTTGCAGGTAGTTTGTTATCGCTCTGGATATGGATGAATTTGAATACTGTTAGTTGTGTTCCAATCAGTGAATTACAATGGCGAAACAATGCCAAACGCAGGGGAATGTCTGATGAAGACATTGATAAGGTTATTGCTAGTTTAAAAAAGTGTAGAGCAATATATTTTAGTAAACACGATAAATAAAATTATAGACGAAAGATAGAATTTAATGACAGATTTTACACAATTTGAAAGTACAATTTTTTCATCAGACGATAATTTTGCCATTCGAAAAATTAAACATAATGTCATTTTGACGTATCGCACTCAAGATGATGAAAAAGAATATGAAAGCCTAAGTAAGAATACATATCGTGTATTTTTTGAAAATAATCTTGAAGTTAGTCGACTGTATCCACCTGATGAATTCAGTCACAATTGGCTAATCCAAATTTTAATGCCGCAACTTTCAATTGATTCGCTCAAATCTATGGCGATTGCCTTAACTACATTAGAAAGAATTGCGCAAAGTCAAGAAGGCATGCAATTATCTGAATATGTTAAAAATAGTGAGTTAGTAGAAATAAAGTCCTGGTTTGATCTGCGTAATAAGTTGCGAAAAATATCCAAAGCTTATAGCCTAATTAAGCAAAGTACTGATCAAACAACACAGTGGCTAGGAAGTGATGGACATCGTTATCGTGAAGTGATTTTAGCCAATAGTTTACGGCTTAATTATGGTCAAGATGAAGTTGTTCGTTTAATTCCAATTAAAAATAATTGGGTTATTCAGTTTGTTAAAACTGATTTCAGTGCAACTGATGGCGTAATTGATCAGCTTTTTGCGGCATTAACATTATTGACTCAATATGTAAAACAAATTTAAATCAGAGATGAAACATATTCTTTATGCCCTTAATGGGACTTTTTTCATGTTACTCGTTCCGGCTTTATTTGTATTAGCATTACGACAATTAAGCCATGAAGCTAACCAAAAATTGGTAAATACATTTGGTTTTAATAGTCAAATTATTGTTGGCGGATTAGGCATTATTGTTCATGAACTTAGTCATTTGATTATGGCTATAATTTTTGGTCATCATATTAATGCGGTTAGTTTATTGCGCATCCCTAGTAATACCAATGATATGTCACTTGGCTATGTTAAACATACTTGGTCTCCTACATCTACTTATCAAAAGGTGGGTAATGCTTTTATTGGCATTGCACCTGTATTAGGATGCACCTTGCTGATTTACATAATCATGCGTACATTGAATACACCTATTTCATTGGTTCAGAATCAGCTTACTACTCAGTTATTAAGTAATGGTAATGCACTTAACTGGAATTTCTTAACTCATAGTTGGATTTATATTTTTGAATTATTTCAGCTTAATTTTGATTCAATATGGCACTCAATTGTTGCTTTATTGCTAGTAATCAGTCTATGTTTTGGTGGATTCGATTTAAGCGAGGCTGATATAAGTAGTGGCAAATATGCTTTTTTAGGATTAATTGGTATAATCTTTATCATGCTTCTCTTAGTTTCTTTTCTAGGCTTTCACGCTGCATTATTACCGTTTTTAGTTAATATTACTGTCTGGATTTATTTGGTATTCATTATATCAATAGTGATTTTAGCAATAATTAATTTAATTATGTATATTTTAAATATTATTTTATAAAGGAGAAAATAATGGCAAAAGCGTTATTAGTTATCGACTATAGTAAAGACTTTGTAGCTGATGATGGAGCTCTTACTTGTGGCAAGCCTGCTCAAGCAATTGATCAACGTATTACAGAACTGTGTAAACAGTTTCTACAAAATAAAGATTGGGTGATTTTCCCGATGGACGCGCACTTAAAAAATGATCCATATCACCCTGAAACTAAATTATATCCACCGCATAATATTATTGGAACTGCTGGCCGTGAAGTATATGGTCAAACGGGTAAATGGTATTTAGAAAACAAAGATAATGATCATGTTTTATTAATGGATAAAAATCGTTATTCAGCTTTTCAAAATACTAATCTAGATAATTATTTACGTGAACGCCATATTCATGACCTGACACTAACTGGTGTTTGTACTGATATTTGTGTATTGCACACAGCGATTGCGGCATATAATTTAGACTATGAAATTACAATTCCACGTTCTGCTGTTGCTACTTTTACATCAAATGGCGATGAATGGGCAATGGCTCACTTTAAAAATGCATTAGGTGCGAATATTGCTGATTAATTTAATGGCCTGCATAATTTACTAAAGAGGTCAAAATGTATACAAATATTCGTAAGTTTAAAAAGGGCGGAAACTACCCGGAACAGCAAAATGGGCTACCACAAGCATTTTTTCATAATCCCAAGTATAAGAAGTTAAGCCCCGATGCATGATACCTATACATGATATTTACGATGAGAATGATTGATTCACAAACCAATGGATGGGTAGATGCTGACGGTAATATGTATATTATTTATTCTAATCAAGAGCTAAAGGATGACATGTATTGCAATTCTTATACGGTGAAACGACTAAAGAAAGAATTGGTTAATCATGATTTGTTACTCGAAGAAGATGCTCCTGCAGGACATGATGATAGGTTATATCCTTTAAGAATTAATGAAAACGAAAAATGATAAAAGACATTGGTAAATACGGCCAATGTCTTTTATTTAGTATTAGTAATTAATCATTAGTAAAGAAAATAACTAATGTATCCGCATCAGGATAAGGCTCGAGACTGTCAAGAAGTTTGTGTAAATAATCTCTCTCGTTGATTGACTTTTTTATT
>NZ_PCZI01000035.1:0-4314 GCF_002554085.1 Lactobacillus sp. UMNPBX1 | reverse complement strand
ATTAAAAAATCAATTTACGAGAAAGATCTATTTACACAAAAGATTTGACAGTTTCGTATTAACCAGTTAACCTTATATACCTGCTATAATAATTGTGGTGAAGAGATTAATTGGATAATTCATAATACTTCGCACTCATAAGAACGTCTTCTGTTAATGAAGGCGTTTTTATTTTTATCAGACCCAAAACAGAAAAGCCCCCGAAATTCTTGTCTGAATTTCGGGGTTCATATTATCTGCCGATATAATAGTGCCTTTTTTCTAGCAAAAACATTTTAAAATAACTCAATTAGAGATTAAAACCAACATAAAATAATGCTTATTCAAAATAGAAGTATATTTTCTTATTTCCTTAATACCTCTCCAACAATTTTACCCGAATCTTTATAAACACCTTGAACTTCTGGCTCAAAACCAGGGAAAGTAGCTGCCGCGCTAAGTAAAATTTTGAAATAATCAATATCAATTTGTTGCCATTTTTCTCCTGGTGCCACGATAAAGACACCTGGTGGGTATGGTAATGCACCTTCTAGCGCTATTCTTCCCTTTAAGTTATCAAGCTCTACTAATTGACTTTTATTTTCATTAAAGTCGAAATCAGCTTGGCCAGGCTTCATTACATAATCTTGAAAGGTTGTCTTAAGAAACAAATCTCTTTCAAGCTCAAAGATATGGTTCTGCTTATAATATTGATGCATTTCCTGACAAAGCTGGTAAAGAGTATAGCCTTTATAGCGATCAGGAAATTTCTTAACTAATTGTGGCATCACTTCAGATAATGGTTGTTTATCCAAATAAGCATGCTCAAACCTCATTAATGCATCAAATAAAGTCTCCATATCAACATTACTTTCTCCAGGAGTAATTAAATAAAGTGTTGAATATATATCAGATTTTTCTGGAATAATATGTTCTTCGTGAAGATAATTTTCAAGAATAACCCCTGGAATCCCTTCTTCAGCATATTCTTCACCACTTAAATCAATACCTGGATTAAGAACTGTTAATTTTAACGGGCTCAAAACTACTTCATTATCGTCGATTTTATTAAATCCATGCCAATCATCAGAAGGACTTAATTTCCAGGCTTGCTTATCATGCATTAACACTTCTGTAGAAATATCTTGCCATTTTTTACCATTAATTTTTAAAGGCACTAACGGTCTAAAAAGCTTACTTTCCTTTAGCAATCTTTTTCTAAATTTAATTGAAAGTTTAACTGTATCGTCCCACCAAGATTTGCAAGCTGGTGAATTTGCCATCTTCGCATTTACAACTAAGGAAGAATAAATTGGATAAGAATAACTTGTGGTTACATATTTAAGATATGCATGATTGAAGTGCTTATGGTCAACATAACGCTTCTGCCCTTTCAAATGACCATCCTTTTTAAGAATTTGAGAAGCTTGAGCAATTCCAGCTTGCTGTTTATGAATAGATTGCGTTACTAGAATACCTGGATCATCTGGACCGTAAGACAGTTGTAATGGTGACAAGTCGCGCAAAACATCTACAAATTGTTCATAACCTCCCCAAGCACAATCAAAAAGAATATAATCACAAAGCCTACCCAATTTTTCAATTAAGTACTTTGCATTGTAAAATACGCCATCGTATGTTTCCAACTGTAATACTGCCATTCTAAATGGACGTTTGACTTTAGCTCGATCAGGATCAACTTTAGCAATTTCTTCTCTAATTTTATTTTCGTTTAAACTTTCTTTAGTCAATGGTCCAATTAATCCATCAGCATTTCTATCAGTAGGTAAATAAACAGGTTTAGCACCTGTCATAATTAATGCACTGTTGTATAAGCTTTTATGATTATTACGATCAAACAGAACGAGATCATTATTTTTCAATACAGCAGTTGCACAGATAGTATTTGCACTGGTTGTCCCATTAGTGCAAAAGTAAACCTTATCAGCATTGTACGCTTTTGCGGCTTCTTCCTCTGCTTTTAATGGTCCACCCTCATGAGTCATCATATCTCCCAGTTCAAATACACTATCAGAAACATCTGCTCTAAACAAGTTGTGACCAAAGAATTCTTTCATCACCGCTCCAGCTGGATGACGATCATAGAAATGACCATTATGATGTCCTGGTGTACTTAAAATCAAATCATCCTGATCAGCAAACTTAGTTAAGTCTCTAAGAAATTCAGGAATTACATTTGTTTCATACTGACTCGCTTTTTGATCAATTTCCTTTATCATATCTTGATTATCTTCCCAAATAATCAAAGGTAAATCTAACTTTAATTGTTTAGCAAATACTTTTTGCATACCCACTCCACGGCTATCCTTTTTTCGGACAACAACTGCGGCTAAATATGCACCATTTAGATTCTCTTTTAATTCAATAGTTGGCCAATTTTTCGGCAAATATGGCAACAAATCTTTTCGAGCAGCTATTCTTAGATAATGCATTTTACCCTCCATAAAATATTAATGATACCTTTATTATAGATAATTTTTGCGTAATAATAAGACTAACCTTTAGGAGGAAAAATTATTTAGCAAAAATGCAGTACTTTTTTGAGTTTTTAAAAAGACAAAACAAGCCCCCTTCTTCTAATTTTGAAAACCAACCTCAAAATTAGTTTTTAAAGGGAGTAAAAATGACAGAGGAAAACACTCAAAAGCATTATATGGGTTGGATAACCCTATCCATGTTTGTCTACATAACAGTTATCAGTTTCGAAGATCCATTCTACCCATATCAAGAATATGGACTATTCGTCTTAGTATTATGGATTATCATGCTTCTTTTCTATCAGCTGCCCTACACTTTGATTGCCACCGAATTAGGTAGTGCATATGAAGGTGAAGAAGCAGGTGGTATGTCTTCTTGGATTAGGCGCGGTACAGGAAGCGATTTACTAGGATATGCCACTGGTTGGATGTACTGGGCACAAACAATTCCTTATTTAATAGATTGTGCTAGTTCAGTAGTTGTATCCATATCTTGGGTAATTCTTGGCAATCGATCGCTAAGTCAAAAAATGTCGCCAATGGTCTTTAGTTTTATAACCTTTCTAATCATATTGTTATTTTTGATCTTCGATAATACCGTTAAGGATGCCCTAGATGCAACTTCATTATGGAGCGGTATCGCCATGGTAGTAATGACGTTAGTATTCTTTGGTATGATTGTATGGTCGTTGTCTCATGGTGGACATATTGCAACTAAATTAACTTGGAACAACATCAAACCTCATTTAAGCCTGCATTATTTCTCCAGTGCAAGTATGCTTATTTTCGCAATGTCAGGAGCAGAACTGGCAGCACCATATATTTCAAGATTACGAAACCCACAAAAAGAATTTCCTAAGACCATGTGGCTCCTATTTTTTGTTACTGCCCTTATGGTCATTCTAGAAACACTCGGATTAGCTGTTTTATTTGATGCAAAGCATATTCCTAATGACTTCAAAATGAATGGTGATTATTTTGCTTTCCAATTATTAGGACGCGAAGCTGGTATGGGTAATAGCTTAATGCTTGCATACTCTATAGTTTGCTTGGTTAGTCTATTAGCTCAAATTGCTGCCTTAATTGATGCCGCCAGTCGTTTCTTAGCATCAGATACTGCAGTTAAGTACATGCCTAGTTGGCTACTCAAAAAGAATAAAAACGGCCGTCCAATTAACAGTTACATTTTTACCGCTGGAACTACTTTAGTACTAATTGTCCTTGGTGGTACGTTACCTAAAATTAACGATTTTGTTAACTGGTTACTTAATATCAATACTATCGTTTCACCATACAAAACTGCTGTAGTATTTCTATGTTTTCTGATTTTAAGATATAATCGTAAACACTTTGGTAAAAATGAATTTGTATTTATTAAAAACAGAAAAGGCGCACTGGCTGTAGGCTGGTGGTGTTTTCTATTAACATTCATTTGTGCAACAATGGCATTTCTTCCGCAGAATGGGCAATTTGGAACACCGAAATGGTTTCATCAATTATGGATGAATATCGTAGTAGTACTATTCTTATTCGGTACAGGATTTATTTTACCTTTGCTTCGTAAATGGGAAGTTAAGCGCAAAATGAAAATTTAACAAAAGAATAGATATTAAAAGGGCAAAACTATTTGAAATGTTTTGCCCTTTTCTAATATTTAGAGACTGTAAAATATTTTGTGTAAGGATGGATGATTCCTTAAATTTATTTCTTTAAACATTAGAAAAAGGAGTTCCTTTCTCGTATGATTGGTTTGAACAAAAAAACACATACAGAAAGAAGAACTCCTTCATGAATGATTTTACCAAAGATATGGCTAATGCTCTATTCAATCAGGATA
>NZ_PCZI01000034.1:0-4487 GCF_002554085.1 Lactobacillus sp. UMNPBX1 | reverse complement strand
TGACCGCCGTCCTTAGACATGTCCTTACTCACGCAAGAACATTTCCTCAATCCTATAATTATTATAACATGGTAAAATAAATTTGGCATGTCTATGCCCCTACATCGCTGTAAAAAGCTAGAAAGGAGCAATATCATGCAAGAAGTAATTTTCTCAATCCTAACTATTCTGTTTTTGCACGAACTTCACTTAGTCCTACATGAACTAAATGAAATGCTTAAGCGTTAAAAGTAATGCATTAACAGACCAAAGCCGTCCTTCGGGGCGGCTTTTTTGGTAGCAAAAAGGCGATAGAATCGCACAAACGTGGGTTCCATCGCCTTTGGTAATTTGGTATAATATACCTAAATCAATAAAAAAAGCACTTACAGAATTGCTAGTTCGGGCAGGTGCTTTGATTAATATTTCGTTTGATAATATTATACAACAAGTTTTCCCTTGGTCAAAGGGCAAACTCTATTTAATGCAACACGAATAATTAATTAAAGCCCCTGCAAGTGCTTCACACACAGAAAGGGGCTTTTAAAATGCCAAAAAAGAATTATTACAATGTCAATCAAGAATATGCTGAGAAGTTTTACCAGCTTCCTATGGTCTTCTTTACCAATGAAAAGTATAAGCCACTGAAATTAGAAACTAAGGTGGCATACGCAATCCTTAAAGATCGTTTCTCCTACTCCGTTAAAAACAATTGGGTTGACGACAATGGCAATATTTACTTCATCTTCACTAACCAAGAGTTAATGAACATGCTTAATTGCGCTAAGGAAAAAGTAGTTAAGATCAAAAAGGAACTAGAAAAAGCAAATTTACTTGAGCAAAAAAGAATTGGATTGAATCAACCTAATAGATTATATTTGCTCCGACCAGAAGTAAATGCCGACGATGTGTACCTAATTTCACACCACAATGACCCCTCAGCCCTACAGCCACAAGGAAGTTCGATTTTCGAACTTCCAGACCACAAGGCCTCAGCCCTACAGCCACAAGGAAGTTCGATTTTCGAACTTCCGGAAAACGGGGCCTCAGCCCTACAGCCACAAGGAAGTTCGAAAATCGAACCCTATCTATACTATACTTCTTCTGAAGATACAATTAAGACACAGGAAAATACTCAATTAGATTTCTCCCCAAGTAATTACACTCCTGCAGAAATCGATGCACAAAATAAAGACTTAGTAAAAAATGCTGCTAACTACTACACTCAAACTGATACAAAAGACACAGTTATCTTTAACCAAGATACTTATAAACTGTTAAGTATGTGGGTTAAAACTCCTAAAGATTTGGCTAGAATAACTGGCATCGTTCTTAATGCTAAGAACAGTGTTGTTAAGGAGTTAAAAAAGCAAAATATAAAATATGCTGAAGCTGTTTTGAATATTGATGGTAATCGTAAGTTAAGTTCAAGTGATATTCAGTTCCTCAATGAAATGGGAATCGAGCCTCATAAACTACAAAAAGAAATCAGCAATACGATGAGACGGGTACTTAATCGGACGCGAAGAATATATGACGAAGGTAAAAAAGTTAATATCGAAAATTACATCTTTGGAGCTTATAAGAATATGTTCCAGAATTACGCGGATGAAATTCTAGAAAAAAGAGAAGCTATCAGCAATTAATATATGCGTGCATCAATGCACACTAGTGCAAACAAAAGGAGAAAATTATGTCTAAAAAATTCTACACAGTCGCTGATATTGCAAAGTCTACAGGCTATAACCGTTCAACAATTACTCGTTGGCTGGCTAAGCATAAAATTAAAAATGCACAGATGAAAGGTAATGCACCTTTATACTCTGCACAAGTGTTAGAAGACTTTAAGAAAGCCCATGATAATAGGGATACTAAGCCAGATGCAAAGGAAGCTTTGATGCAGGAAAAAAATGCGCGCATTAAGGCACTATCTGAAGAAGTGGAATTCTTAAAATCACAGCTGGCTATTAAAGATCAACAGATAGATACAGCTAATAGATTAGCTGACCAGGCACAGAAATTAAATCTCGCTGATAAACCACAACTAATGCATAAAGACAGTGATGAGACGAGCTCTGAGAAGTTAGATTCAGATAAAAAGACTGATAAACACTGGTATAGTTGGATTTTTAGATAGATTAACTAAAAATGATAAAAAAATGTGTATTAACTATTGATATTTAATGCTAATTTTATAAAATGATAAACAAATTGAAACAAGCCTATTCTGGAATAAAGCAATAGGTATTATTATTTTTTGTAAACATTTAGTATGTTTGCGTTTTATAAGGAGTGAGAATAATGAAATTGAAAAAGGTTGTATTCACGTCATTAGTAACGCTTCTGTTAAGTGTTCCCACTGCTGAAGTAGTTTCAAATAGTGTGCAAGCTGCCGAAGTGACATCTTCTTCGACTCAAACGGCTTCTGATAGCAGTACACAGACTTTTCAAGTACCAACCAATGGTATTTCTTTTCAGAATGAACAATCATTAAATGAATCAAAAATTGGTTGGGGAAAAGGTGCTAAGGTTGCAGTTAAAGCAGTATTAAAAAATCGAAATAAATTAGTTAGTGCCGTAGGAAAAGTGGCAGGAAGAAAAGCTGCTGTAGAAGTTGGAAATGTTCTCAATAAAGTTACTCCCACGCTAAGAAAACTTTCAAGATGGGAAGATTTATCATTTAAGGCAGTTCAAGATCAAATTGCTAGTGCATTAATCGCATCACATGTTAACCCAAGTACCGCTAGAACATTAGCATATTGGATTAGATTAGGTCTGGAGTTGTTGGTCTAAAATGCATGAATCTGATGAATTAACATATACACTGTATTTGATGAGATCCGTTTTGCGTGATTGTATTGATAAACTGGATTTCCCACCTAATAGAGAAGCATTTCTCTTGTACTATGGGATTTCTTCAAAACAATCTGATGAAATTGACAAGCTATTTTTGGATATTCTCAGACAGAAGGACAAAATTAGTTTTACAGATTTCAAACAGATACTGAATGAAAAATTGGATACTGATTTTGACTCTCAGATTGTTAAAGCAATGTTGCAGGCATATAAAGATTATCAGCCATTGGCTATTTCAAAAATTATTGAGTAATACAATTCTATTTAATTATGGCTTTGCACAAAGCATAACTATTTGTTATAATAAAACCACATCAAGAAAGACATAAATTTAAGAAAAGAAACTAAGCAATGATGTATCGCGAAGAAAGTAATCGCAGAGAAAGCATCATTGCTTTTTTTGATGCTTTCGCAAGTAATTTTCGAGTTTCACACTCTCGATCTTTAACAGAAATCAATCTAAGAAAAAGGAGTGACTAAAATGGCACAAACCGCAGAATTAGTAGACAGAAAAGCTAAATTTGTGATGGGAACTAAGCTTGCTAAGGGCGGCCAGTATAACTTTACCCTTCAAAATTTGAAGGATGGAGCAACACCAGATGCAATTTATGCAGTAAGCGAAGCTTTAACAGATGTTTTCGACGCATCATGTGATGATTACCGGTCGCGGTTGTAAAGAATATGCGGTGAATCATGATCTTCATGCCTTATTTCACCGCGTGTTCGCTTGGTCACACCGAAATTTTTCCAGGATCGATCTAGCACTAGATGATTTTGGATCAACGATTGTTAATTTTGAGCAAATCCACGAAGCTTCCATTAACGGCTGGTTTACGTCCAGATGGTCAAAATGGGACGAGCTAAATTCACGCCAAACATCGACCAATGAATTTTTAGGACAGACAATTTATTTCGGATCACAAAAATCTGATCTGTACTGCCGTATCTACAACAAAACTCTTGAAAGAAAAGCAAAAAGTAACCTAGATGATGCTGAGACGAGCATTCCAGAGGCTTGGACAAGATTAGAACTAGTCTATCGTAAAGATCGAGCTCTGAAGCTCGCTGAGTACATCGTTAATGATGACCTGCCAATCGGACATGCCTTGCGAGGGACGCTCAAACAATACTTAAGATTTTTAATCAAAAGCAATGATTCGAATAAAGCTCGCTGGCCAACTGCTCCTTGGTGGGACGAGCTGCTGGCAGAAGCCGAACAGCTGCAGCTGACAATTGAAAAAGAAGCAAAAACAATCGAAGACATGAGAGATTGGGTCGACCGGCAAATTTCTCCAACGCTTTCAGCGATTTTAAAGGCTCATGGTGGCGATTTAGCATGGCTTAGATCAACTATAGCTGAAGGCTCAAAAAGGCTCTCACAGAAGCATAAAGACGCAATTACACAATTTTTACAAAAGGAAGGAACCCCAGCATAATGACACAAACAACTACCACAATTCAAACTCCACCAAGAACAGTAACTACACAAAATTACCCAAGAATGGCTTACTGCTCAGCAATTACTACTTCAACACCAGAACACTATGAACATCTTAAAAAGTTTGGCATTAGTACCGTAAGCGTGTGTCTGCATGTCTCAGGCTTTGATTATCATAAATTTGCGACTATCCACACTGACCTAGCCCGTAGGG
>NZ_PCZI01000033.1:0-5227 GCF_002554085.1 Lactobacillus sp. UMNPBX1 | reverse complement strand
CATAATAATGGTAATACCCACAGCTAGCCAGCCATGAGTTATCTTTTCTTCATTAGAGAATTCATATAACCTGATGCAAAGCTTTATTCAAGCCGTTAAAACGGGCAATACTCATGAGCTCAAATTATTAATCAACTGCCAAGATCAAATTGGGACTTTAATGCACAAAACACTATTGACCTTTAAACATAACCTAAAAGCTGTGCTTAATGGAGCAAAACTGCCTTATTCTAACGGCTGCCTTGAAGGGTTCAACCGCAAGCTCAAACAAATTGAACGAACAGCTTTTGGCTATTCTAATTTTACTAATCTCTTAACCAGAATTCGTTTGGAAGAAAATCTGTACAAAGAAAAAGAACCAAACAGCCTTTTAATGGTTGCTTGATTCTTTTTATTTACTCATTATCAACAGGATTTGACAAAGAGCCTCAATTTTTAATTCATCACCGGCTTTTTATAGACTGAGTGTTTCACTAATCTCACACGTTAAATAAACAAAGATAATCTATAATTCTGTATAAATCACAACAATAATTAGCTTTACTATTTCAATATAGTCTATTTGCAAAATTACTGTCTCTCACGTTTCTTCCAGCCTAAACCTAACATCCCTAGGGTAGCTGTTAAGACACCTAAGATTCCTAAGCGGTTTTCAGCTTCTCCAGTATGTGGCAACTTTTGCGCTTGAGCTGATTGAGCTACTGGCGCTGGAGTTTGGCCCTGAGTATTAGCCGTTGCAGTGCCCTTGCCATTTTCTGTCACTTGGTCTTCAGCTTGTGGCTTTTGACCTTGATCGTTAGTTTGTGGCTTTTGGCCCTGATCATTGTTTTGCTCTGGCGTAGTTGGCTTGTTAGCCGTTGCAGTGCCCTTGCCATTTTCTGTCACTTGGTCTTCAGTTTGTGGCTTTTGACCTTGATCGTTAGTTTGTGGCTTTTGGCCCTGATCATTGTTTTGCTCTGGCGTAGTTGGCTTGTTAGCCGTGTAGTTGATCTCAACCGTTGTGTCTTGGGTATCAGCCGTCACGTCTATTTGTTCTACTTTGGCAATGTTTGGAGTGTATCCTGCATGTTCTAGAGCAACGAATTCTTTCCAACTGCCAGTAGTCCATTCACCATCCTTGACCACTTCGCCTGTTGCCAAATCAACTTCGTTAGTCCGGTTCAAGGTTACTGTTTGCTTGATGCTCTCATGACTACCATCTGGATGAGTAACGTTGATTGTCCGAGTGATCGTCTTTTCTTCGACTTGTTTCCCATGCTTGTGCTTCAAGTGCACAATGACATCTTCATTGTTTTCGGCAGCGAAAGTATATTCTGCTTCTGGTGTTCCAACCAGTTCATACTTGCTTTCATCTGGATTTGCAATGTTAGTAGCTACCGTCTCGCCGGTCTTCCCGTTCAACATCTCTTTCTTGATTGGATCCAAATTGTTATCGTCATCAACGTAGATCACGTGGGTTTGTTGGTCATTAGCCGTGTAGTTGATCTCAACCGTTGTGTCTTGGGTATCAGCCGTCACGTCTATTTGTTCTACTTTGGCAATGTTTGGAGTGTATCCTGCATGTTCTAGAGCAACGAATTCTTTCCAACTGCCAGTAGTCCATTCACCATCCTTGACCACTTCCCCAGTAGTTGCATCAAGAATCACTTCCCGTGTCAATGTTGCTGTTTGGATAACTTTTTGGTCACTTTCGTTTGGCGTGTGGACAATAATTGTTCGAGTAATGTCCTTGGTTTCTTGCTTAACACCATCGACATAAACCTTTCGACTATCTTTAACTACTTGCCCATCAGCATAAGTATGACTGTAAGTGACAGTGTATACCCCCGCCTTAGTCAAATCGACCTTATCAACCGCAACAGCTGTAGCAGCCCCTGGAGCTTGGTATTCATAACTAATATCCACGTCCGTCTTTGGCAACTTTGTTAGTTGATCGCGCGTCTTCCGTGCTCCTGGGTCATCGGCAGCATAAATCTCATCAATCATTGAAGTGGTGTCCCATGACTTAGCATTTGGATCTGCCACATAGTGTTGATCCTTATTTAAAATAATAGCAGGCACAGCTTGAACTTGGATTACCCAGATAGATGGGTCATTCAAGACAGGTCTATCATCATCAACACGGAATGCCCCTGGTAGGGTGGAGTATGCATAGAATGGCATTTCCTGAGCTTTACCGTTGTTGTTAGCATACTTGACCGTGTAACCATGGCTAGCAAAAATTTCTTGAATTTTTCTTAGATCAATAAAGTATTGCGCACTGCCGTAAACAAGCGATGGTCTGTCCCCTTTTGGTAGTGAGTCCATATTGAATGATCCCTTATAGGTTGGGAAGTTGCTAATTTTAAAGGCATCCCACCCATTTGGCATATCTTTGGAAATTTCCTTAACGGGCTTCCAGTATGATTGACCAGGTTGTTCCCCCATGAACTCAGCCGGAAGCAAGTCTACCCGCTTAACCTTACTTAAGTCCTTGCGCACAGTTGTAAAGTAGAGTTTAATCCCATTGGCAAAGTTACCTCCACCATAGTCGTTAACCTGTGGCGCAAAGGTTAGTGAATGAACCTGATCAGAGAGCTGACCAATGTACTTAACCGGGATGATAAATTCGATTCTATCATCTGGTTTAAAGGCAGTCCCCGTCATGGTAATTTGCGTAGCCTTATCTCCAGAACCATTGTGGGCCTTAAGGTATTCTGCCCAGTCACGGTAATAGTTACCACCATCACCAGTACCGTTGATCCCCCAGCCATAAGACCAGCCTTGCTGACTCTTCAATTGTGGACCATTAGCACCAAGACGGCTCGTATCAATCGCTACAGTCTTGTTATCAGCAAAGTTGAACCACAACCCGGAACCAACTTCCTTGTCACCATTGTGGTAAATCAAATGGTATTCCAGAGTGTTTGGATCAATCTGATCAACATTGATGATCGACTCAGACTTATTATTAGCAGTTACATACCCAGTTACATAAGTTTTACGGTCTTTCCCCTTAGCCGTGTAATAAGCAATAACCTGGCCATGGGCCATCTTGTGCCAATCTGAAGCAGTGATCTGGGGATTATTGTAGATCCCAGTAGTAACAGTGTCTTTATCAGTAGTTGGAGCTTCTGGAGTATCGATTTTCTCTGGGTGTAATTCAACGAAGCCAAATCCCATATTAGCGTTTGGGTGCCCGTAATCTACAACTTGAATATTATTAAATTGTTTTTCACCATCAGTTCTACCAATATATTTTAGTGGAGCAGTTAATGTGAAGTTAGTCCCGGCCTTTAAATTGTTGCCAATTTTAAGAGCGTTCATCGCACTCATATCTTGTTGGCCTTCTTTAAGCCATTCATCATAGGTTTTATACTTTCCCCATCCTGGTGTTAACGTATAGGCTACTTTTTCACCTGTATCTGTAGTGAAAGTTAAACCATCTTTACCAATTCTACTGGTATCTAACCGCAACGATTCTCCCCAGTTTACAATGAAGTTTTGGACCCGATCCTTTAAAACCTGATATTTAATATGTAATTCCAGGCTATTAGGATCCATCCGATTAGTATAGATTTCTGAATAAAGGCGGTTCTTAAAGTCTGCATAAGAACTGACGTAATTCTTTTGGTCAGTCCCCTTAACGGTAATGTAGACCTGGGCCCGCTCAGTAGATGTTTCAAGCCAAGTTTTTTCCAAACTATCCTTGTCATTTATAATAGCAGTATTAGCTGAGTTATCTGGAACCGTTGGATCTGGTGTTTCAGCAGGAGCTGCTGCCTTCATTGCCGTTCGTGCAGCCGGTGCGTTAACCTTGGATGCTACCTTCATTTTTGGTAGTGCAGCCAGTACTTTAAACTTGGCGGTTGTCTTCGGTGTAGCTGGTGTTGTTGCGTCGTTAGTCGGCGTTACTTCAGTATCTTTTTTGCCGACACCGGTAGTATTTTGCGTAGTTTCATTCGCATTTGTCCGCTTGTCTTTATCTTGGGGATTTGTTGCCACTACTTTTTCTTCAGCATTAGTTGTGGTTGCTGAAGCAGGGGCACCACCTGAAGCTTTTGCTAACTTTAACTCATTTTCACTCTCTTTGTTATTGACAGTTATAGTTGCTGCTTCAGTAACTGACTTGCCCCTCTTATCTTCAATTTGACTAGAAGGTTTAACAGCAGTACTAGTACCTTTATTTGAGTTAATAGTATCAGCAAGTACCTTTGGAGAGTTCATCAGTATTCCTGATCCAATCATCACTGAGGCCAAGCCAACTGACAGTTTTCTTAGTGTATATTTTGGGACTCTTTCTAACATGATCTTTCTCCTCGTATCATAAGGCACTATATTTCAGTGCCTAATAATTTTTACATTATTATAACACTTATAATATAACATAGAGCTATTACCTTTAATAGATAAAATCACTTAAAACTAAATAAAAAATAACACCCATCAAAAAATAAAAATCTCTGAAACAATTTTGTTTAAGAATTTTCCAGTGTAATAAGCTACGACTGCTGCGTCGGGTAATGTCATGATTAATGGTTTGAAGCATCTGACCAATGATGGCGTCATCAGTACAATAAATTTTTTGATCATAGTCTAAGAACCATACTGGTGACGTGCTGATATTCTTTTTCTCTTCAAAAGAGCTGTACAGGTGATAGATGTTCTAGTAGGTCTAACGTAGTACGAGCATCCATTTTAGTTCTCTTAATGACTCTATCTGTATCGGAATCAATGGTATCATAGGCTTTATGCCAAGCCTTGCCTATAGTTTCTAGGCGACTAAAAAACTCTTCCATGGACTTGGGCTGCCCTTCAAAAACAGGAAATTCAAAAAGATCATCCTGAATTGATACAATCCCACTAAAGTGGACGATTGAAATACATAAAGTATTCAATTATTCACGAAGGTGGGATTTTTTAAATTTTGTTACTAAAAAAGATCGAACCCAAAATGATTCGATCTTTAACGAACTTAATTCTTATTCAGTATTAGTGCTTCTTTTTAGGATCAAACAACATCCCTGCAAGCAAAGCCAAGCCTATGCAAGCAAGGGCAAAGCCTGCATTCAAAGTAGATTTCTTTTCACCAGTTTGTGGTAATTCTCTTCTTAAAGTTGATGAACCTACATGATCTTTTATTGTCAAATGTTCTTCTTCAGTAGTTTCAGGAGTTGATGGTGTTGCTATTATATTGGTCAAATTAAGTTTAAATGAACAGGAATTATCAGATGACGTATTAAAATAC
>NZ_PCZI01000032.1:0-10060 GCF_002554085.1 Lactobacillus sp. UMNPBX1 | reverse complement strand
CTTGAGCAAAATCTTTGGTAAAATCATTCATGAAGGAGTTCTTCTTTCTGTATGTTTTTTTTGTTCAAACCAATCATACGAGAAAGGAACTCCTTTTTCTAATGTTTAAAGAAATAAATTTAAGGAATCATTCATCCTTACACAAACTATTTTACAGTCTCGTTAATACTATCTATGAAATATAGTTAAATCAGATATAACAAACGATAATCATATCAGGCTACTTGTTGTATGCATCGTATTTTTCATTTAAGACAGAAGTAATAGTTCAGATAGATTATGATTTAGTTAAAGCTTTGGTCGATGCTGAAATGCCAGTTATTGCTGAAGGGAAAATTCATAGTCCAGAATAATTAAAGAAAATGATTGATATTGGACCAGCTGGTATTGGTGGTGCAATTACAAGACTATGAAAATTGCTAAGACATTTACTAGTGTTTTTGAATAAATGATCAGTTATAAATTTTCCCTCTCTCAAAACAAGCTACGTTTGTAAAAGGCAGACGTAGCCTATTTATTTTTGGTCATAAAGCAGTAAGAAATCTAGTAGACTGGGAAGTATGTAAGCTATATGAGGCAATTAAAATGGCAATACATACTTTTGCCCGTAGTTTAAATGGTGTGAAAAAAAGGCCTAGGTTGTGATATGAACCTAGGCCTTTTCTTATAGCTAATTTCGTTTTTACTTACTTGAATAATGATTTTCTAACAAGAATTTATAAAGAATTTTATTAAAATGATCAGGAACTTCAGCCATGATATCGTGACCGCTGTTAGCAACTAATGTAGCTTTAACATTGTTGTTTTGTCGAGTCATCCATGTGGTAAAGTCAGAATTATAATATGGACTTTTAATTGCTGCAACTGCGAAGATTGGCATAGAGGCATTTTGAACCACCTTTCGCCAGTCCTTAGTAGCGTGTTCGCACAACAAATCAAAATTGTCAGTTCTGCTAAATGGATAAGCTACCTTAGCTTCTATTAAACCAGGCATTACTCTGTTATCTAATCCGTGAAGAGTTTCGTGAACATTGGGAACTTTTTTAGCTTCTTCAATATAATTGTCTACAGTATAATTCATAAAGCCGTATTTCCAATCAGTTGTATTTATCATAAAAGGTGTTTGATCAATTATGACTGCTAACTGAACGATACTTGGTTTTAATCTGATTAAATTATAGAGTACGCTACCACCCATTGAATGGCCTATAAAAGCCGCTTTTTTAATTCCTAGATGTTCAACTAACTCAATCAAATCGTAAGTTAATCGATTTAAAGTGTGCCCTTTTTTAGTTCGCTCGCTACGACCAAAATTACGATGATCGTAAGTAATAACCTGATAGCCAAGTTCAGAAAAATAATCTACTTGTAATTTCCAAATCTCTTGGTGACCACCAAAGCCTGTCACGAATATAAGAGGTTTACCATTACCTTTCACATGATAATTAATTTTAATTCCATCATTAGTTAGAAAATTCATATCACTTTTCTCCTATATAGAAAACGAGTAAGTGACGTTTAATGCATCATCATTCTTGTATTTGCTTAATTTAAAAATCTATAAACCAAAACTAATTTTATATAGCCAAATTCCTAGTATTGCTCCTAAGGTTGTAGCAACTACAGGAATCCAACTGTAACCCCAGTTTGAATTTCCTTTGTTTGGAATAGGTAGAATTGCGTGTACAATTCTTGGACCTAAGTCTCTAGCAGGATTTAATGCGGGACCAGTAGGACCACCGCCGGCCATAACTAGTGCGGTAATAATTAGTCCGATACCAATGTTGGCAATATCGATAGATTGTTTAAAGAACATTCCACGATAAAGTCCCATTGCGACAAATCCTAAAATGGCAGTATCAATGAATTCACTGATAAAACCGTTGAGCTTATTGTTTAAGGTTTCACCAGTGGAGAAACAAGCTAAAATTGCTCCTTCATTATTAGGAGTCTCTTTAAAGTACACCCAATAAATTGCTACAACTAGCAGTTGCCCAGCAATTGCACCAAGCATTTGAGCAATTATATATTGTACAACGTGATCCCAAGGGAAAATTCCACATACGGCTTCACCTATAGTAATGGCAGGATTAATGTGGTTACCAGAAATTGAGCCAAATAGCATGGCAGACAACATAACACCGAATCCAAAGCCCCAAGCAATGAAATTCCAACCACCATTTGATTGACCATCTTTTCCATTACCTGTGGTGCCTTTCAAAAATGAATTTGCTACAGCACCATTACCTAAAATTACTAAGATTGCAGTTCCAAAAAACTCTGCAATATAACGAGATATCCATAGTCCCGACATATTTCTCACTCCTTTTACATAATTTCAACCTGATTATATGCAGCTTAAGCTAGAAATGACAATCTCATAAGACTTATCTAATAGTAATTGTTATGATAACTATCAAAGAAAGTTATATGAGGCAAATAGCCAATAATGAAAGCGGTTTACGCAGAACTATAATAAATAACTCACAATAATATTTAGCTTGTTATATTATATATAACCAAAAGTAATACACTGCTTTCACACTACGAGGACAAGCACTTACATAAGCTTCATAAAAATATCTGAAAATAATTGTAAATTTGAATTTTGTGCATACTTGAACAAAAATTAATGGCGATGAGAGCGAAAGATGAGTTTATTTTTTGAAAGGACAAAATTATGAGTTTTAATAAATACGAAAATGTTTTGTTAGATGAAGCAGAAGATGGCATTGCTGTCTTAACTATTAATCGTCCAAAGGCTTTAAACGCTTTGAACTTAGCAACTTTGCAAGATATCGGTGACGCTTTAAAAGAAGTTAAAGCAAGAGACGACATTCGTGTTTTAATCGTTACTGGTTCAGGTGCTAAGTCATTTGTTGCAGGTGCTGACATTAAGGAAATGCAAAATGATAATGTAACTGAAGCTTTGAAGTTATCAAAACTTGCTCACTCATCATTTGGCGAAATAGAACATTTACCACAATTCGTTATTGCTGCTGTTAATGGCTACGCTTTAGGTGGTGGTTGTGAACTTGCATGCTCATGTGATATGAGAATTGGTTCTACCAAGGCTAAGGTTGGTCAACCTGAAACTGGGTTGGGTATTATTCCTGGATTTGGTGGTACCCAAAGATTAACTCGTGTTGTAGGTAGAGGTAAAGCTAAGGAATTGATTGCTACCTGCGATATGATTGATGCTAAGGAAGCATATAGAATCGGTTTGTTCGATGAACTTGCAGAACCTGATGAATTAATGGATAAGGCTAAGGAAATCGCTCATAAGATTATGAAGAATGCTCCATTATCAGTAGCTCGTGCTAAGTACTCAGTTGATAGAGGTGCAGACTTACCACTTGATATTGCTATCGATCTTGAAAGCCAAATTTGGGCTGAAATGTTTGGTACTACAGACCAAAAAGAAGGTATGGCAGGATTCGTTGAAAAGAGAGAAAAGAACTTTACTGGCAAGTAATTGAAAATTTAATGTGTTTTGTTTGGTTAATACTAGGAGAATAAATTATGAATAGAGTCACAGAATTATTAGGTATTAAGTATCCAGTTGTACAAGGTGCTATGCAAGAAGTAGCTACTGCTGATCTAGCAGCTGCTGTTTCTAACGGGGGTGGTTTAGGTATTATTGCCGCTGGTGGTAAGACCCCAAATGAATTAAGAGAGCAAATTCAAAAGGCTAAGAAGTTAACTGACAAGCCATTTGCTGTTAACTTAATGTTGATGGATAAGAATACACCAGAACACGTTAAAGTAATTATTGATGAAGGCGTAAAGATCGTTACTACTGGTGCTGGTACTCCTAAACCATATATGCCTGACTTAAAGGCAGCAGGAATTAAGGTTATGCCAGTTATTCCTAATGTAAAGATTGCTAAGAAAATGGAAGAAATGGGTGCTGACGCAGTTATCGTTGAAGGTATGGAAGCCGGCGGTCATATCGGTGGAACTACTTCAATGGTATTATGGCCACAAATTGCTGATGCAATCAATATTCCATTAATTGCTGCTGGTGGTATCGGTGACGGTCGTGGTGTTGTTGAAGCATTTGTAGCTGGTGCTGAAGGTGTACAATGTGGTACTATTTTCTCAATTGCTAAGGAAAGTCCTGTAGGTGATAACTGGCGTAAGGCTGTTATTGACGCTACTGATACTGGTACTGCTGTTGTGGGCTCTACTATTAAGGGCGGTGCTACTCGAGGTATTGCTAATGAAGAAGCAGGTAAGTTGTTTGAGCTTGAAAAGACAGGTGTATCAAGAGATGAATTTAATTCAGCATTGAACAAAGGCTTGTACGTTGGTGTAAGAGAAGATGACCCTGATAAGAGTTTCTTTATGGCTGGTGAAGTTGCCGGTCTAATTAAAGAATCTAAACCTGCTGCAGAAATTGTTAAAGATTTGATGGATGATGCTCAAAGAATCTTAAATAAAAACATCGAAATTATGTAATTTAAAGCCATTTTATGATGGTAGAATTAATGTATAAATTGATTTATAATCAAGCGGTAAAAAAGACGAATATAATTTCGTCTTTTTTTATTATGAGCTATAACCAATAGTTATGAAAACACTGAAAATTAATGATTTTACAATTCGTGATGTAAGCGTTATCTTATAGGCGTAAAGAAAATAAATGATTCCAAAATTCTACTAATTTGAAACATACTCTCATACATATTATTAAACTCATCTGGTTTCCAATTCAGTAGAAACGTAGTTAGTTAGATTTAAACATAGGAGGATAAATCTATGTCTGTTAAAGTTATTGACAGTAAAACTGCAGCAGAATTGATCCCAGATAATGCCAGTGTAGCTCTTGATGGCTGCCTTGGCACTGATGTCGCTGAAGAAATTCTTGAAATGATGAAAAAGAGATACCAAGAAACTGGACACCCAAAGGATTTGGATGTTTGGTATGGATGTGGTATCGGTGATAACAAAGGTTCAGCTGTTGAAAATTTTGCTGAAAAAGGAATGCTCCGTCGAGTAGTTGGTGGGCTTTGGTCATTAGCTCCAAAGCTTGCACCGATGGTTGCGGATAATGATTTTGAAGCTTTTAATTTCCCACAAGGTACAATTTCACAATTGTTTAGAGATGCAGCTGCTCATCGTCCAGTTTTAGTAACTCATACTGGATTAGGAACTTTCGTTGACCCAGAAAATGATGGTGGTCGTTTAAATGAAGCTGCAAAGAATTCTACTTTGGTAAATAGAATTAAGATTCATGGTAAAGATTACTTAGCTTATGAAACACCAAAGCCAGATGTATCAATTTTCCGTGGTACTTATGCTGATGAAAACGGTAATATCACATTTGATGATGAGCCTTTAACCATGGATGTTACTGCTGTTGCCATGGCAGCTCACAACAATGGTGGTAAGGTAATTGTTCAAGTTAAGCGTGTTGTTAAGGCTGGTAGCCTTGATCCAAAGGCGGTAAGAGTACCTGGCGTTTTAGTTGATTATGTTGTTCCAACTGACAACCCTGAAATGACTAAGCAAACCACAGATTATATTTATAATCCAGATATTATCAAATCCAATATTGTAAAAGACGTTAAGCAAATGGATTTGCCTCTTGATAAAAAGAAGGTTATTGCCAGAAGAGCTGCATTCTTATTCAATCCTGATACAGACCATTGTGTAAACTTCGGTATTGGTCAATATCCAATGTACTGCGCAATGGTTATGAAAGAGGAAGGATTATCTGACAATATCGTAACTACTGTTGAAGCAGGTACATTCGGTGGTACTTCATTAGGTGGTGGTAGTTTTGGTACAGCTATTGCTCCTCAAGCTACTATTGATGAACCTTACATGTTCGATTTCTACAATGGTGGTGGACTTGACGCAACTTACTTAGGTTTAGCTGAAGCTGACCAATATGGTAACTTAAATGTTTCAAAATTTGGTCCTAAGATTGCTGGTACTGGTGGTTTCGTTGATATTACTCAATATACCCCTAAGATTGTCTTCACTGGTACATTTACTGCAGCTGGACTCAAGGAAGAAATCAAGGATGGGAAGTTAAACATTATCCAAGAAGGTAAAGTAAAGAAATTTGTAAAGCATGTTCAACAAATTACCTTCTCAGGTAAGGTCGCATATGACAGTAATCAAGAAGTCTGGTATGTAACTGAAAGAGCCGTATTTAAGCTAGTTAAAGGCGGTATTGAATTAATGGAAATTGCCCCAGGCGTTGATTTACAAAAAGATGTTCTTGATCAAATGGAGTTTAAACCAATTATTAGTGACAACTTACAGGAGATGGATCCAAGAATTTTCCAAGAACCAGTCATGAATATCAAGAATGAT
This sequence comes from Lactobacillus sp. UMNPBX1, assembly GCF_002554085.1. Classification (NCBI taxonomy): domain Bacteria; kingdom Bacillati; phylum Bacillota; class Bacilli; order Lactobacillales; family Lactobacillaceae; genus Lactobacillus; species Lactobacillus sp. UMNPBX1. The sequence goes on along the minus strand of NZ_PCZI01000032.1, from coordinate 3,733 downwards.
AAGAAATAGCTAAGTATTTTTAATTCAGAGGGGGATTAAAAGTTGGATATTAACCAAATCCGTTATTTGCTCACTATAGCAGATAATGACTTTAACTTAACTCGTAGTGCTGAAGTCCTCCATGTGTCTCAACCTGCTATTAGTAAGGCAATTAAAGATATGGAATTTAAACAACAAGTAAAAATCTTTAATCGCCGAAAGGGTAAAATTATTGGATTGACACGTTACGGTATAGTTTTAGTTAAGGAATCTAAAAAAGTATATGAGCAATATATTGAAATGGTTTCGAAACTAAATGAATTATCAGAAAATAGTAACGGAATTGTTAGATTGGGTATTGCACCAGTTATTATATCGACCGTGTTCAATGACGCTTTAATAGCTTTTATTAATCATAATCCAGGCATTCAATTAAAAATTATAGAGCGTGGAGCTTATGAATTACAGAGGATGTTGATTTTAGGTGATATTGATCTAGCTGTGATTGTTTCTCCAGCGACTGTTGAAGGCATTTATGAGGATTTAATATACGAAAATACAGTTAGGGTTTGGTTTAATAAAGATCATCGTTTTAATGATTATGCTGGTCCAATCCCATTCTCTGAAATAGAAAAAGAAAAGATTGTTACTCTGACAGATGATTTTATGGTTACTTTTCAATTGAATAAAAGATTTAAAGGTGACAGGCTGAACCCCAATTATTTTCTTCAAACTCAGTCATGGGACTTGATTTTAAATTTAGTTCAACGTGATAAGAACTTGATTGGTATTGTAGCTGCACCAATAGAAAAGAACTATAGTGATCATGCAATAAAGAATGCTGAAATTACACCTGAGTTTCCTTGGAAGATATCAATTTGTCATACTATGAATTCCACTGAAGATCCAACAGTAGAATACGCTAAAAATTGGTTTTTGAAATACTTTTCTAAATATAAAAAGATATCAATTGATTAAAAATTAAGGAAGAATAATTATGAAAGCTATATTTCCAGGTAGCTTTGATCCAATAACTAATGGTCACTTAGATATCATTAGTCGAGCTTCAAAATTATTTGATAAGTTAGTCGTTGTTGTTTCAAATAATACCTCCAAAAATGGTATGTTTTCTCCTCAACAAAGATATCAATTTGTTAAAGATGCTGTGTCTGTTTATCCTAATGTTTCCGTGAGCCTTGTTCAAAGTGATTTAACTGTTAATTTGGTTCATGAATTAAATGCTGATGTTATTGTACGTGGTGTGAGAAATAATGAAGATTTTATTTATGAACAACAAATAGCGTTAATGACCAAGAAAATGGACCCCAATATAGAAACTTTAATTCTATTTTCAAACCCTGAATGTTCATACATATCTTCTAGTATTGTAAGAGAGATTATGTTATTTGGGGGCGATATTTCAGATGTTGTTCCTGCTTGTGTAAATCGTGCTCTAATAAGAATGAAAAATCAGCATATGGCAAGGAGCGTATCATTATGAAGACTAGAAAAGAAATTACCAATTTAACGATCACAGCTGTATTTATTGCACTACTATTTATTCAGACATTTGTTCCAAATGTTGGGTATGTAAGAATTCTTCCTAGTCTTCCTGCAATAACTACTATTCCATTAACCATTGCTGTTTATGGGACTTTAATGGGACCAAAATGGGGATTAAGTTTTGGATTAGTTTGGGGGCTTACTCGTTTGGTTGTGGCCTATACACAACCAGGAGATATGGTCAGCTTGCTTTTGTTCCAAAATCCAGTAATTTCTCTTGTTCCTAGTATTCTAGCAGGATTCTTTCCTGGATTAATCAGTCAGAAATTTAAAGATAGGGATGCACATATTCAAAAAATAGGGTATATGCTCAGTGGAGCAGTCGCTTCACTGACGAACACTATTCTTGTAATTTTACTTACCGATTTAATGTTTATGTCTAATTCAAGCACCTTAACAAGTTACTTGGGGCATTTTAGTCAATCAACTCCATTGTTGATAATTCTAGTCACTGCTCTAGGTTTCAATGGTCTGGTAGAAGCGATATTTAATGCAATTCTTGTCCCTATAATTGTTACACCTCTTAATTTGGTACTTAAAAGAGCGTAAATGATGAATAATTTTATTACTGTTGACCGTAATCACTGGGCTAAATTAAACTCTAAAATGGAGCTTCCTTCTTATGAACTATTAAAAAGTTTTATTGATCAAAATAAGTTACAGGTTACAATCAATGAACTTCAAGAAGTATATATCCCCTTAGTTCAATATATATTGATTTGTGTTCAAAATAAGAAAATGTTCTCTAAATTAAAGACAAATTACATTAAGAGTGCTGATTTAAACCAGCCGTTTATCTTAGGAATTACTGGATCAGTTGCTGCAGGAAAGTCAACGACTGCTGAAGTAATAGAAGCACTTATTAGTAAATTTTACTCTGATTTAGATATTCAATCGTTGACGACTGATGGCTTTATTTATCCCAACAAAGTACTGGAGCAAAAGAATTTAATGTCACGTAAAGGGTTCCCTGATAGCTATAATACATCGCTTTTAAATGATTTTCTTTCTCAAGTAAGTAATGGAGCAGAGGATGTTTCCTATCCTGTATACTCGCATGAACTTTCAGACATAGTTCCTGGTAAATATCGTAGCATTACCAATCCAGATATTTTAATTTTAGAAGGAATCAATATTTTGCAAATTCCTGTAAATGAAAAGAAGATTATTAGTGACTATATAGATCTGTCTATATACATTGATGCCGATGAAAGCTTATTAGAGGAATGGTTCTTAACTCGCTTTAAATGCTTGCTAGATATTAATAAAGATAATCCTAATAATTTCTTTTATCATTGGGCTCATATTCCTTTAGATGAATCAATTGATTATGCAAAAAAGGTTTGGCGGACAGTTAATTTAGTTAATCTACGTGACTATATTGCACCAACCAAGGAAAGGGCTAATATCATTCTTTATAAAGATGTAGGTCACAGAGTAACATCAATAAAAATTCGAAAATATTAGAAGTATCTCTTTCTAAGCAGTTCATGAGAAATCATGGACTGTTTTTTCTTGTCGTAATGATAAATGCATGTCATAGTAGTTCAAAGTGAAGCGGAAAATCAAGAACAGTATTTTATACTTGGAGCTAATATTGTAAATTTCCAAGGATAGAAGATGAGGCATAGTACATCTACTGATACCTCATGTTGAAATTTTGTTTATTTATAATGGCTTATTTAATATCAATTATTTAGCAAAATAAAAATAGATGTAAATTAGTTCCGTAAATAAATGAAAAATAAAGATTGAATAAAAAGCTGGTATGGAGTCAACTTAAGTGTTAATTCTATTTTTTATAGCAAAAATTAAAATAATATAAAAATATATTGATTATCTAAAAAATAGATGATATTATTTATTAAATTTCTTTAACAAGATTTAATAAAACTTACAAAATTAGATAGGGGATGCAAGTATGAGCAATTTAACAAATCCAAATGATCATAAAGATCTGTCGTTTTTATTTAAATCAGTGGATCGATTGGCAGCTTTAGAAACACAAAAGAAGGCCGATACGATTATTAGTGTTCGCAAGAAGTGGGTAGCTGCCGCAATGATTGCTCTTGCTTCTGGATCTACCGTTTTATTAACTAGCAATACTGCTAATGCTGCAACTTCAGATGTTAACTCGTAAGTGTCAATATTTTTGCGGTAGGTTGTGAACCATTAGTCTAACCTTAATTTC
>NZ_PCZI01000031.1:0-10540 GCF_002554085.1 Lactobacillus sp. UMNPBX1 | reverse complement strand
TCAGGCTTTGATTATCATAAATTTGCGACTATCCACACTGACCTAGCCCGTAGGGCAGAGATGACCACACATGCTTTCATGATTACCGATCTGCATGAGCATATTGATGATGTCATCGCCTTTACTAAAAGATTGGTAAAGCTCTATTACACCAGTAAGAGCAAAATTACCATTTTGATAAACAGCGATAGATTCTGCAAGAATCGTGAAGAACGGATTATCGAAATGATCGATTTACTCTCTCGTTACCACGACCGCTCCTGCATTGATCTAGCCTTCTTCAAGCGTGACCTAGATGATGGCTTGTATGATCTGTCTAAACTGCCGAAAATGATTAATTTAACCATTATTAATTGTGGTGCCAAGGCTTCAGGCGTCCCGGAAGCTGGCACATGGGTTTATACTGATGAAGTGGAAGGCGATGTACAGTATCTAGCCTATGATTATTATGGCTTCTACACTGACGACAGCGGCTATCAGCTTTCCTTGGTCGACTTTGACTATGTGGCACAACCTGGTGATACCTGGTACTCAATTGCACGCAGACATGGCATGCCTGTAGTTGATTTGCTCGCACTCAATCGGGCGATAGCAGAAGATCGCATATTTGCCGGACAAGTAGTCCGCATTGCTTAGTTTGCTTTTGTGCATGGTGCGGCGTAGTGCCGCGCGGTTGTAGACAGGAAGGCTCCTCAATAGCCTTAAGTAAGACAATCGCTCACTATCCCATCCTTCTAATAAAAGTGGGCGATTGGCTTACTTAAGGCTATTGAGGAGACTTCCCATGTGGTCGTTGCCAAAGCGAAGCCGCACCATGCACAAAAGCCTTATATCCTTGAAATAACAAAAAATGCACCTGTACCTGGTGCATTTTTGTGTTCCATGAAAGATATAAGGGTATCAGGAATAGCCCTCCGCAATGCCGTGTCTGCCCTGCGCCGGTCGAGCCACGCCTGCGGACGCGTCTCTCCTTATCGGCTCGGTCAGCCAGTCAAAGCTACAGGCTATTCCTGATACCTAAATTGTACTACTCATTAAAATAGTAATTTTAATGAAAGCAATAGTAAAATAGCATGCTTACTGGATTTTCCACCAGGACGCGATTTTTGACTTTGTGAAATAAAATCGTACACAATTCAAAAAGCCCATTTTATGGGCTTTTTGTTTTTGCATATTTACAAAATTCACAAACTTTCCAGGTAACAAAAAAAGCGGTCAGTTGACCGCCGTCCTTAGACATGTCCTTACTCACGCAAGAACATTTCCTCAATCCTAGGGAGTCAGAAAGATGGCAAATAAAAAGGGGCTGATTGATATCAGTCTCCTTTTATTTATAAAACTTTACTTCTATTAAAAGTTCCATATTTTTATTTTTATTTTCTTTACCACTAACTTGATAATTATGCTTTTTCTTTTTTAACTCAACATTACCGTAAAACTCGCACATATTAATTACTTCTTCATATGATGGTTTTATTCGTGAGTTAATACTTAATAAAAGATAATCAGCCTTTGTTGCTGCTAAACTAACCATCTCTTCCAGCTTTGCAACAAAGTTTTTACTATTAGTTAAATTTTCAAATTTAATATCCTTTTTGAAGATCTTATCGAAGCTACCGTAGAAGCCCTCATAATTATTCATAGTTCCTGGATATGGAGGATCCATGTAAATTACATCCACATGATCAATATCTTCAATCATTTTTACAGCGTCTTTTTGATAAACCTTATTATCCTGATCATTACAAAAAACAGCTGCGTTATATGAATGTAGCTCGGCTTTCATATGTTTACTAAATGGTTGATTATGATATGCTCTGCGTCTCTTGTATTTCTTATATGAATAATCCTCATCTCTGAGTTTCTTTATATTCTCCCATGTGAGATTCATCCGTGAATATGGAAGTTTTCTAATCATCGCACGCCTTAAGAGAGCAATAAAGAGATATTTCTGATATCCCTCTAATACATCAGAATACTTCACTAATTTTGCCAATTCTTCGATTTCGTTTGAAAAATATAGCTTATTGGCTAACCAAGATACTCTCTTAATATCTTTTTCTTCTAACGATACAGTCAATGCCTTATCTATGGTATTGTCGTCAAGAATAACTCTATCATTCTCGATTAGTGCTTTAGCTATAGAATATGACGCAAATAAAGAATCATTAGCTAATACCTGGAATCCTCTCTTTTTTAATTCATAGGATACAGATGCTCCACCAGAAAATAAATCAAGTACAGATTGAGTATTAGAAGGCATATTATCAACTATCCATGAAGATAGTTTTTCTTTATTTCCAATATAATTAACTTTAGGATATTCTCTCTTACTTTTTAGAGTAAGAGCTTGTTTAACTGAACCCGCAATAGCTTTGCCTAACAAAGGAGGCACAGCATTACCGATTTGTTGTTGTATTGAAATGCTGTTTCCCTGGAAGATAAAATTATCCGGGAAAGTTTGAATTCTAGCTAATTCTCGCGGAGACAAAGCCCGATTTTGTTCATAGTGGAATACCTTTCTCATATCACCAGTAATGGTAACGGACGGCTTATTTCGCTCATATCGGATATATTTACGAGCATCTCCCGACTTAGGTCTTATAGCTTCTGGAATCTCCTCCCGATTACCATATTCAGTTACATATGACATCTTTTCCAACATCTGTTCAGAATGATGCATTGCAAAGTGATTTGGAATATCACTAGATTCTCCGTTTGCTAATGGTGGCAAATCATCAATAGCATCTTTTACAGTTTTAAAATTAAAAGAAGGAGTAGGGTACCCATATCTAAGATTTAAGCCATCTAAAGTTCCAACTACAAATATTCTTCTTCTATTTTGAGGAACACCATAGTTTACTGCATTCAGAACCCTATATTGTACGTGATAACCTATATTTCTAAATTCTATACAAATTTCTTTTATCGTTTTGCCATGATTATGTGTAGCCATTCTTGCCACATTTTCCATCACGAACATTCTAGGGCGAATTACATTGACAACTCTTACGAACTCTTTAAATAAATGGTTACGAGGGTCATCAACGAACTTTCTACCAATATTACCAGCTATACTAAAGCCTTGACAGGGGGGGCCACCAACTATAACGTCAATTTTATTTTTTTCCTGTAACTTCTTAATTTGTGCATTGGAGATATTTTTTATATCATCAATAATAAGATGATTTTTGGGAAAATTATATTCATACGTTTTAGCTATGTCTTTATTGAACTCAATAGAGAATATATTATTAAAGCCCATTTCTTCAAAGCCTAGCCCTAAACCACCGGCTCCGGAGAATAAATCAATATAGTTCATGGTCAGAGTCTCCTTTAGATAATAGACTAACATAATACATGCTAAAAGTCACCCCCCTACCCTAAGTCACCTTTAAACTAATATATTAGATAGAAGGCTAGAATATTGAGTCATAAAAAAGTTATACGCAATCAAAAATATGAAGAATACTGGAAGATAACTTTGGGTACATCAGATATCTTCGGCAATCAATTTATAAGAACACTTGCACTAATAGTAGATCATATTGATAAATATGATCTGGCCAATAAGACCGTAGATGAATTAAAAAAGGGGAAGACTCTTAATCAAGAAGTAACACATTCAAAGGACCTCGAAGCAAAGATAAAGAGCATATACGAAAATGATGATTCTACTGGTGCGTCTACTAGGAAACAAATTAATCAATATATAAAACTAGGATTTGTAAAACCATACTTGCAAGGATATCATTCTGCAGCCAAAGAATATATTAAGCCAGGACAGTCTGAAGAGACTTTACAGCGTCTTTTCTCAGATACCGTGTATCAATATGCGAGTTTTAATTCTAATAGAACTAAAGCTGATCCATTTAATCAGATAAAATTCTTAGTTCAGACTATATTGAATCGTAAAAATAAATGTCTCACTGCTGACGAATTAATCGGTCTTATGAATGATACACAGATATTAAGCCAAAAATATGCTCGTGAAAAAGATATTCAAATTGATAAGAAATGGGCAGAAAGCATAGATTTTAAAGCACGAAAATATAACCAGATAAGCTATGTATGTAATATATTATCAAAGATGTCCCTATTTCGAGTTAGCGGTAGGAAGTTAGCAGATAAGATTATTATGTTGGCTGATCATGCTCCAGAATATTTTCCCGAACCAGGAGATACCACTCGAGATACTTATCGATTTAGTTTGATGAAAAAGGCTGTATATGATGAAAGTATAAGACTTTATGGTAAAAAGATCTGCTGGTTAACAAAAAAAGAAAGTATGGGATTAGTAGTCTCTCACTTATATGCATCTGCAGAAGCGTTAAGAAAATATGACAACGATGCTGCATATGATCCTCAAAATGCATTACTTTTAGCACCTGGTAATCCAGATCAATATCTTGATAAGTATAAGATGACTTTTGATATGGATGGAAATCCTATCTTTGCTGATGATGACGATTCAATGTTCGTACAAGAAGTAGAAAACAATCATTATAAGATCGATAAAAAAATTATGACTCCAGATAGGCAACATTACATGAAGATACATAATAAATACTTTGAGAAGAAGAATAATCAGAAAATAAATTAACAGAGACGTTAGATAATGAGTAAAGACTTCGATGATAAGGCATTAGAATTTTTCAAAAGCTATCAAGATCGCGACATGATGAAGTGGCAGGGTATGATGCTTAGTGCCCACACTGCTGCACTAAATAAAGAAAGACAACGATCAAAAATAGAATATAAAAAGAGAAGACAACGCAAGATATTGCAACCTTTTCTGAGATACTCATGAATGGATATGACAGCGATTAATTCTTTCTATCTGGGCAGTTAATAAATTTAGACGATGTAAAATCATATTGAAATTATTGATTAGTAATCGAGTTATCTTAGTATCGACATAAATTAAGCTGATTTACGTTAAAATATCTTTAAATAACCGTAGAAGTAAGGATCGTTTAGATCAGGTAACTACTGCCTTTGACGTTATGCAAGTCATAAAAAAACGTACCAATTAGCAAGAACACTTTTATAGTGTCGGCATGAAGCAGCGTTCATGTTTCTTAAATCGAAAAAAGAGTCTGCATTACGCAGACTCTTTTTTCGATTGGTCTACTTATGAAATTTGAAAAGAAACAAAAATAAAAATGCTGAAATAGCCGTTAAAATCCTATACTAACTAAAAAATTCCCGCCACGCATTTTTTTCATCTTTTTCATTATCTTTATTTTTCAAATTCTTATATAACTTATTTACCATTTTCTTAGTCAAATATGGTTTTTTATAACCTTTTTCTTCATTTCAACACCTAACTTCTTCTAAAATTTAAAATTTCCTAGTAATTCTCTGCCATAAGGATGCATTCTCAATCTTGTCAACTTTATCTTGCAGCTCAGAGCTCTTCTCAGCACTATCTAACAATTTTTGTTGAGTATCTTTGAGCTGTTTTGTTTGTTCTAAAATTCGAGCTTGTAATTGCTGCTGCTGATTATTCAACTGAAGTTGCTTATCATTCAGCTCTTTAAAATCATCGGCATACTTCTCAATCTTTGAATTTAATCTTCGAATTTCTTCATCTTTCTTTGAATTACTTCGAATTAATCTTTCAGTTTTTTCCTCATTATCAGCCTTAAGCCTACTATTTTCCTCCTTAAGCTTTGCAATCATTTGAAGATATTCATTATTTTCTTCAGTTTTCTTCGAATTATCTTCAACATTCTTTCTCTTTATACTAGCAATTATTTTTGTGGTATCATCATCTGAAACAACAAATTTATTTCCAATCTTCTTAGTCTCAATCTTTTGACGTTTAATCTCATCTCTAATTCTTTGTTTTTCTTTAACTAAATCATCAGCTGAAACACCAAGGATTTTAGCAATTTGACGAACCGTTTTACTCATAAAAGCATCTCTTTCTTCATTCTCTTCGAATAAATTCAAATTAATTCAAAGATCTTCGAATTATCTTCATTAAATTAACATTACTCAAATCAGCACCACTATGCAAAATATATTGCAAAAATAACATATTTAGCCCAAACTCAATTGAGCCAGAGGGACTCCAGAGGAGAGTTAGTGCCCTGAAACAGAGCACTAAATAAAATGATTAACAAACTCAACGTCACCGTCGGTCGTCCGTCGTCAAATTCCCCTTTTCAGGGGCACGTTTTACGTCCTATATAGCCCAGACAACTACTAACGCGGAAATTCCGCAAGAGAAACGTGATCGCCTCTATATCCGGACTTCTGGTTAACCTTTCGTTAACTGCTCAGCGTCCACATATAAAGTATATGACCTCCCCTACCATTCTGGCTAAAGTTACCACGGCCGTAGTCGCCGCTTGTCGTTCCCGCTAGCTCCCTTTGCTAGTTGCATACGCCTGATTTTCTGCATCGGCTCAGGACACCTACTTTTTTTGTTTCTAATTCAATAAAAAAGTGCAATAAAAATTGATGATTAGCAATTAAAAAAGCTATAGTCAGGTTCATTGACTATAGCCGTTAATCATCTTTGTAAATTACTCTCTTATTATTGAATTTATCTATCACACTTGGTAGAATAGAAACATAAGAAAGTTAAAAATCACTTGTTGATTAGGTCTAGTAATCAATGAGCTTGACCCGTTACCGATACGCCAATATCGGTGATGGGCTTTTTTATTGCTCTCTGTATTAAGTTGTTGTTTATATTATATGATAAAGATGCAGACAATGAAACCGAACACACAAATAAAATTTAGTTAGTCATTCTTTTAAATTATAATATTGATCCATTAATAACTTTTTGTTATACTATTAGTACATCAAGAAAGAGACATAAATTTAAGAAAAGAAACTAAGCAATGATGTATCGCGCGCAAAAACGTCGAGAAAGCATCATTGCTTTTTTTGATGCTTTCGCAAGTAATTTTCGAGTTTCACACTCTCGATCTTTAACAGAAATCAATCTAAGAAAAAGGAGTGACTAAAATGGCACAAACCGCAGAATTAGTAGGCAGAAAAGCCAAGTTTGTAATGGGAACTAAGCTCGTTAAGGGCGGTCAATACAACTTCACTTTACAAAACTTAAAGGAAGACGCTACTCCAGATAATGTTTACGCAATCGGTGAAGCATTAGCTGAAGTATTCGACGCTTCATGTGACGAAATCTACACTGTAGACGACTCACGTGTAATTTCACAAGACTAATAGGAAGGAGACTAGACCATGAAGAAGGTTTTAAAATTAAAGTTCAAAACAGCTGAAAATAAGACCAGCATGATCACTGTAAGATATCCTAAGGAAAATCTTGCTGCTGATGTGGTTAAGGCTGCTATGCAAAAGATCGTTGACGCTGATTCATTCGAAAAGAACGGCGTTAAGGTTTATGCAAAGATTGTTGGTGCTGAGTACTACACCACTCAAACTGACGACATTTTTGCATCAGATGCAAAAGCTGAATAATGCTTAAGGGAAGGGACAAGGTTCCCTTCCCTTTTTCTATAAGGAGAAAAAATGAATAAGTATTTAGAGCTAGTAGGATATGCTCGCCCTGTTTACCGCAAGTGCGAATTATGCAAAAGGGTCAAGGATGTTAGCTATCGATTAGATGTCAAAAATGCTGAAACATCGGCAATGCTGACGGGAAGTTTAGACTTATGCAAGCACTGTGCAGCTAATTGGGGCGAAATTATCCGGAAAGGATAGAATATGGACATTTTTAAGATGATTATGGATCAAGCCGCTGGCGTGGCCATCGCAATTTTGCTGATAATGCGCATAGAGACCAAACTAGATGGGCTTACAAATGCTGTTATCAAGCTATCTGAAGCAATTCGGCCCACTGGCAAAGATTCATTGTAGACACACGACCAATTTCTATATTTACGCAAATGGAAAAAATCGAAGAATTTTTAGAAGATATGCGTGCTGAAGGTCGCGCCGAGGGGACTTTACGAGAATATGAGCGAAGATTGAAAAAGGTAAAAAAAATGGGCATCGACCTAGAAAATGATACAAAAACTCAGATTTTGTCTCGTTTTTTAGGTACAAAACTCGAAAAGTGTTCACGGGTTTCTACAATCCGTGGAATTTTATCGACAATCCATGTATATTTGGTTTGGTCATATAGCAAAGGGTATATTTCTGAGGTGCCGATCAGACCTGCGGATTACCCTAAAAATGTCAAAGTCAAACGAATCAAACGTTTGACCGACGAAGAACTGAAGATTTTTAAAGCTTACATCGATGGTCTTCAGGAAAATGCGAGAGCCGCCTTTTGGCTCATGTATGGCAGTGGGTGCCGTGTAGGCGAAGCCGCGCATCTTCGGCCAGAAGACATCACTCTGCGCGGAAAAACCGTCTACATCGACATTCACGAAGCCAAGTGGGGCAGCGATAGATGCATACCGATTATCGATCAGACAGCAGCAGAAATAGTTTGGAAGTATCGTGCAGAGCTAGAAGTCGATAATCGCCCGCTTTTTAGAGTATCTAAGCGGACTTTGCAAGGCTATGCCACAAATTTTGCCAAAAAGACCGGCATACCTTTTCACTGTCACCTGCTTAGACATACCTTTGCGGCGCTTTTAACTGAAAAAGGAGTGCCACTGACAACTGTGCAGTATTTGCTTGGACATAAAAGCCTTGGTATGACTGCGCACTATGCTCAGTCTGCACTAGTAGATTTGAGCGATTTAACACCGAAAATTGAATTATAGGAGAAGATTAGAGATGAATGATATTAAGTTACTTGGAAGATTAACAAATGCACCTGAATTAAAGAAAAGTTCCAACGGTCGTGACTATGCTTGGTTTACCGTTGCCGTACCTCGACAAAATAATCGAGATGAGGCGGATTTCATCAGGTGCGTTGCTTTTGACAAGCTAGCAGTTGCGACTGCCCAGCATTGCGGAAAGGGTCGACAGGTCTTGTGTCAAGGTCGTCTCCAAGTTTCTACTTCAATCGACGATGATACAAAGCGTGTCAGATATCATCATACAATCGTGGTATCGACTATTAATTTCTTACATGATCCAAATAGATCCACTGCTATGGAAACTGAAATGGCAGCGTAGTTAATTAAAACTAAAGGGCTGTCAACGGTACCGGAGCACGCAAAGCGTGTGAGGATAAGGAGTTGACAGCTTTTTTCGCTTTAAAGCTATAAACAAGGAAACCAACAAAGTTGGCTTCCTTGCCTAGCGGCGAGCGTGGGGGTTGGGGCTAGCCCCAAGAAAAAGAAGAGTTTCGTACTTAACACCCCCTATTACTAATAGGGGGGTAATAAATACATGAATGCAGAAAAAAAGGATAGAGACAATGTTAAAAGTACAAATTGACTGGCTAGAGTTTACCGTGCTTAACACTCAATTACCCAAGGTGATTAACACGTTAGATCTTGGTTGGATGGATTTTTCACCGTTGGCCAAGGGAAGATTCGGGTACCATAATCAACTCAAATGGCAAGGTGGCAGTATTTTCGTCATGTTTACCGCCAATTCTGATGTTGTTGACCTGGATACTAAAATCAACCCGCAGAGCGGCATACACGTCATGATTACAGGACAAGGCTGCAGACAATACTCCGCAAAGCATGATCTAATGCACCTTATCCGCGTCCTCTCAGCACATGAACGCGTGAATTTTACGAGAATTGACCTGGCAGTCGATGATTTTGAATCAAAAATAGTCAGTTATGACAAAATTCACGATGCCGCGATCAAAGGGCACTTTACCTCTCGCTGGAGTAAATGGGACGAAGTCACGTCAAGACAAACGTCGACCAATGCATTTTTAGGTAGGACGATGTATTTCGGCTCTCAGGCTTCAGATCTTTTTTGCCGAGTATATGACAAGACGCTAGAGCGTAAGGTTAATTCAGATCAGAAAGATATTCCTGAAAAATGGACACGCCTTGAAATGGTTTATCGCAAAGATCGCGCGAAAAAACTGGTAGACCACATGATAAATGGTCATAAATCTCCAGGCTACGTGCTGAGAGGAAGCCTCAAACAGTACTTACGATTTATTTTGCCGATAGCTGATCGAAATCAAGCCAGATGGCCCACGGCTCCTTGGTGGAGTGAACTTTTATCAAATGTCGAAAAACTACAGCTCACAATTGAAAAAGAAGATAAAACAATCGAAGACATGATTTCTTGGGTCGACCGTCAAATTTCTCCAACGCTTTCAGCTATTTTAGAGGCTCATGAGGGTGATTTAGCCTGGTTTAGATCAATTCTAGTCGAAGGCTCAAAAAGGCTCTCACAGAAGCATAAAGACGCAATTACACAATTTTTACAAAAGGAAGGAACTCCAGCATAATGTCACAAATGACTACTACAATTCAAACTCCACCAAGAACAGTAACTACCCAAAATTACCCTAGAATGGCTTATTGTTCAGCTATTACCACATCAACCCCTGAACACTATGAACGCTTGAAAATGCTTGGTATTAATACAGTAAGTGTGTGCTTGCACGTTTCAGGCTTTGATTATCATAAATTTGCGACTATCCACACTGACCTAGCCCGTAGGG
>NZ_PCZI01000030.1:0-11373 GCF_002554085.1 Lactobacillus sp. UMNPBX1 | reverse complement strand
CTCCATTAAATTGATGAGATTAGAATACCTGAAAAATGAAGGCTAAAACAGATACCCGGTTATTTGACGCTTACGTTTTTGTTAGTCATCAAACTTTGATCCTTGGACTTGGATCGACTCAATAGTTATATCTTCTAGTGGTTTATCCATTTTATCTTTTTTCGACTTAGCAATTTTATCAACTACATCCATGCCTGTAATTACTTGTCCAAAGACCGTATGACGACCGTCAAGCCATGGAGTTCCGCCTTGCTTATAAGCATGAATAATTTCCTTTGGATAGCCTGCGGGTTCCATCTGTTTTATGTAACGCTTAGGCATATTCTTGTTTTGAACGATAAAAAATTGACTACCATTAGTGTTAGGGCCTGAATTAGCCATCGATAATGCTCCGCGAATATTAAAAAGTTCTCGTGAAAGTTCATCTTCAAATGGATGCCCCCAAATGCTTTCACCACCAGTGCCATTTCCTTCAGGATCTCCACCTTGAATCATAAAGTCGCTAATTACGCGGTGAAAAATAGTACCATCATAATAGCCTTTTTGAGCTAAACGAATAAAATTTTCAACCGTCATTGGGGCTTGTTCCGGAAAAAGTTGAATTTTTATTTCACCTTGATTGGTTTTCAATACAGCTGTTGGTCCCTGTTGATTTTCTAAATTTAATTGTGGGTATTTCAATATTTTTCTCCTAAAATCAGTTTTAATTTTTAGGTAAAAAATAAGAGGCGGTTAACCCTACCTCCTATTTTTTACATCATTACTTTTAAGCATTAAAAGCATCAGTAAGAGGTGGAACAACCTGCTTCTTACGTGATACTACACCAGGTAATTTAACTTCTGAATCACTAAGTTGCTTATTAAATGCTTTTTCGAATAATGACTTAGTCTCATCAGAGCCAACAACTAAAGCTTCTGAATCTGAGTCAAGAATGTTAGTAATTAAAAGCATAAACATATCATAACCATTATCCTTAGATGAAGCATCCATTGCCTTTAAAAAGGCTTCCTTACGTTCTAACGCTTCAGGTAAGTCAACAACATTGATTTGTGCAACACGGACGTTGTGACCATTTAATTCAAAGCTCTTGGCATCTAAATCAATCAATTCTTCTTCTGACTTGTCACTGATGTTAGTACCAGCCTTAAGCATTGCTAAGCCGTATTCCTTGTAATCTACGCCAGCAATCTTAGCCAATGCTTCTACAGCCTTTTTATCCTTATCTGTAGTAGTTGGTGATTTAAGAAGTAAAGTATCTGAAATAATAGCTGAAAGCATTAAACCAGCGTAGTTTTCTGGAATTTCAATGCCAAATTCATTGAACATTCTCCAAACAATGGTTGAAGTACAGCCTACAGGTTCTGCACGGTAATATAATGGATCAGCGGTATTAAAATTCATTATTCTATGGTGATCCACAACATGAGTAACCTTAACTTTGTCAATATCTGAAACACTTTGTTGTGGTTCATTGTGGTCAACCAACATAACAGATTTAACTTCTGGAGCAGCTTCTTTAATTACACGAGGTGCTTTAAAGCCGAATTTTTTAAGAGCATATGCAGTTTCATCATTAGGCTCACCCAAGGCAACGGCTTCAGTGTTGTAACCTAACTTGTTTTGCAAATATGAAAATGCAATAGCAGTGCCAATTGCATCAGTATCTGGATTTTGGTGTCCAAAAACAAATTCTTTTTCCATTAAATAAATTGCCTCTTTTTCTAATTATTTTATTTAATTTCTTCACTTAATAGTTTACTAAAATTATTGTTCCTATCCAAGTTATTGTCTAAGAAAATCTGTAATTCCGTTAGTAATTTCTTCATCCTAGGAACATCTAATTTTCCTCTACGATAAACACAAGCAGTCGTAAACTCAGGCATATTTTTAATATAAACAGGAGTCAAATTAATCTCATCCTTATGCGCCTCATAGTAAGTCTGATCTACATAAGTATCAAGATCAGTATTTTCTGCAATTTTGATCATTTCCTTAGTAGATGCAATTTTAAACGGAGTAACGAGATCAATCTTTTTACTAAAGTTAAGTCGCATTAATCTTGATAAGTAGTAATTCTCCGGATATGCAACCCACTTTCTGTTGCCAAAACGAGTAACAGAATATGTCCCTCGTGCTTCCACATTATCCTTGTGAGTCAGTACAACAATATGCTCAGGGCAAATATCACGATGATTGTATTGATGACGGAAATTAGCTCCTGTTTTATTAGTAGTATCTGGCATATACATAATCGCCATATCAATCATATTGGAATCAAGTCTGTGCCATAGCTCTTTGCGGTCAAAGTAATCAACGGTAAAAGTTACTTCTGGATACTTTTTATTGAAGTAACGTAAAAATTGGTAGAAAAGATCAACATGTACGGACTCTAGAATACCAATTGAAATATTGCCTTTATCTGACTGGGTATATTCTTGAATGTCACTAATAACACCATTAATGGTATTTAGCAACTCTATCGCTGCTGCTTCCATTTCTTTACCAGCTTCGGTTAGGTATAACTTCTTCCCCATTTGTCCAAATAATGGAGCACCAATAGCGCGTTCCAATTTTTTTACTTGCTGAGTTAAAGCCGGTTGGGTAATACCTAAAATTTGTGCAGCTTGGGTATAATTCATCGTCTCAATCAATTGTAAAAAATAACGCAATGATTTAGCCGATAAAATAGTATCACTTTTAGACATAACGATTATCTCTTTTCTAAAATATTATTTTACGATAAGCCATGTCCCATAACACTGCTATTATCTATCCAAAACAAAACAGTGTCAAAACATATGTCTTAACACTGTTTTTAAAGATTAATATATTGTTTTAGTTAAACTCAAATCTTAATTTTGACTACTAATGGGTCTTCCCAATTCAATACTTACAGGCGTCCCATCAACGGTAGTATCAATAACAAATGAGCCGTTAGAATAACGATCGCCTAATGGATAATCCGTAGTTTTAATATTTACATGACGGTCACTAGAAGTAGTGACATGTAACAAATGATCTTGAGCATATGGCATTAGAGCAACAATTCTATGCGGTTTATTCTTCAATTCCCGCAGTACTAGTACCCCTCGCTTGGCTCTAGAAACTTTATTAACTAGTTTAAGTTTGAATTGCTTAAATGCCCCACGTTGAGTAATTAGCCCAACATGCATTAAATCAACATACTTAGAATCAACTAGGACATAATTTACGATATAATCGTCATCTTTCAAGTTAGCAGATTTAACACCTACTGCTTTAGCTCCTGAAGTTGGTATCTCGCTAACATCATATCTAATTGCATAGGCGCGATGAGTAAATAATGTGATTTCCTTATGATTATCTGATTTGATCAAATCTACCCCAACCACATAACTATCCTTGCCCTTTAACTTGATAGCTGTCATTGCACGTGACTTATAAGTTCTCGTCGGCTGTAAGTTAGCTAACTCCAATTGTTTGATATAACCGTCATTAGTAGCCAGAATAAAGTTGCAATCAGTATTCAATTTATCAAATACAAAGACGCGAATAATTTGCTCATCACTGTCTAATCCAATTTCTTGTGATAGGTGTTGTCCTGTTTCTTTCCATTTGGTTTCAATTAGTTCATGTACTGGACGATAAATGACATTCCCCTTATTGGTAAATAAATACAAGTTAGTCAGGGTAGATAGTGTGTTTTCATAAACTACTTTGTCACCATCTGGTAAACCATTGTCATCATCATTAGTTGACTGATATGAACGTAAAGATGAACGCTTTAAATAGCCATCTCGACTAATTAGTACTCTAACCTGTTCATCAGCAACTAAGGCTTTTTCATCAATTTCAACTTTAGCACTTTCTTCTGAAATTTGAGTTCGACGTGGATTAGCAAATTCTTTCTTGACTGCATTTAACTCTTTAATAATTTCTTTTTCTAAAGTTGCACGATCTGATAATAATTTACGGTATTTTTCGGCCAATTTATTTAACTTGTCTTGTTCAGCAATTAATTCATTAACATCCGTATTAGTTAAACGATAAAGTTGTAAAGAAACAATTGCTTCAGCTTGTTTTTCAGTAAATTTATACTTAGCTATTAAATTCTTCTTAGCATCGGCTTTATTTTTAGAAGCGCGGATGGTTTTAATTACTTGATCCAAAATATCCATGGCATGAATCAAGCCCTGAATAATCTCTAATCTAGCTTCTGCCTTATCTAAGTCAAATTTCGTACGTTTAGTTACAACGTCTTTTTCATGTTCTAAATAAGAAGCTAAAATTCGTTTTAGCCCAACTTGAACAGGAGTCATGTGATCAATAGCGACCATGTTGAAGTTATAAGATACTTGTAAGTCAGTATTTTTAAATAAATAATTTAGAATATTCTGCGCATCAGCATCTTTTTTCAATTCAATCACAATTGACAAACCATGGCGGTCAGTTTCATCACGAACTTCTGCGATTCCATCAATTTCTTTATTCAGACGGATTTCATCTATCTTTTTTACTAATAGTGCTTTGTTAACATCGAATGGAATTTCCGTAGCAACAATTTCTTGCCTATGCCCACGAATTTCTTGAATAGTGGTTTTGGCACGGACCTGAATTCTACCACGTCCTGTCCTATATGCTTCCTTAATTCCCTTAGTCCCCATAACAATAGCACCAGTTGGAAAGTCAGGACCTTTTACATATTTCATCAAATCTTCAAGAGAAGCATCAGGATGTTTCAACAAATAAATTGTTGCATCAATCACTTCACCTAAGTTATGTGGTGGAATCTCTGTAGCGTAACCAGATGAGATCCCAGTTGATCCATTAACTAATAAGTTAGGAAAGCGTGCAGGTAAGACTGTAGGTTCATACTCAGTATCGTCAAAGTTAAGCACCATGTTTACGGTTTGCTTATCAATATCTTGCAAAAGCATATTAGAGATTTTGCTTAAGCGGGATTCCGTATAACGCATAGCTGCTGGGCCATCACCATCCATTGAACCATTGTTACCATGCATTTCAACTAACGGTTCGCGCATCTTCCAGTCTTGTGATAAGTGCACTAAAGCCCCATAGATTGAGCTGTCACCGTGAGGGTGAAAGTTACCCATGATATTACCGACAGCCTTAGCAGCCTTTTTAAATGGTTTATCATAAGTATTACTATCTTGATACATTGCATAAAGGATACGCCGCTGAACTGGCTTTAAGCCATCTCGAATATCAGGCAAAGCACGTTCTTGAATAATATATTTTGAATATCGTCCAAAACGTTCACCCATTACTTGTTCAAGTGGCATTTCTCGAATTCGTTCTTTTGTGGCCATTAAATTTAAAACCTTCTTTTATTCATCTTCGGATTCTAGAATTGAGCCGTCTTCGCCCATTCTGAATTTAACATTTTCTTCAATCCACTTTCTTCTTGCGGCTACTTTATCACCCATTAAGGTAGTAACTCGTCTCTCAGCAAGAGCAGCATCGTCAATTTTAACTCTGATTAACATTCTCGATTGAGGATCCATAGTAGTAGCCCATAGCTGTTCCGCGTTCATTTCACCTAAACCTTTGAATCGCTGCAGCGAATAGCCACGTCCCATTTTCTTTTCATCATCAGCTAGTTCTTCATCAGTCCATGCATATTGAACTTGCGTCTTTTTGCCTCGACCTTTTTGTAAGCGATAAAGCGGTGGCAGAGCAATATAAACTTTTCCGTGTTCAATCATCGGCCGCATATAACGATAAAAGAATGTTAATAGCAAGATCTGAATGTGAGCACCATCATCGTCGGCGTCAGTCATGATAATGACTTTATCATAATTAGAGTCATCAACATTAAACTCGGTTCCTACACCAGCACCAATGGTATAAATCATAGTGTTAATTTCTTCGTTTTTAAAGATATCCTGCAATTTTGCCTTCTGAGTATTTAATACTTTACCACGAAGAGGCAAAATTGCTTGGAATCTTCTGTCTCTACCTTGCTTAGCAGATCCACCAGCTGAGTCACCTTCGACCAAGAATAATTCATTCTTTTTAGGATTTCGTGATTGAGCTGGCGTTAATTTACCAGACAAAACTTCTTTTTTTCGTCTCTTTTTACCATTTCTGCTTTCATCACGTGCCTTTTTAGCTGCTTCACGTGCATCCCTAGCCCTTTGAGCCTTCTTAACTAGTTCCTGAGCCAGCTCACCATTTTCCATTAAATAGTAAGACATTTTCTCATAAACAAGTGAATCTACAGCAGAACGTGCTTGTGGAGTACCTAATTTGCCCTTAGTCTGTCCTTCAAATTCAAGTAATTCTTCAGGGATTTTAACAGATAAAACCGCGCTAAGCCCTTCACGATAATCAGAACCATCAATATTTTTATCTTTTTTACCTAGTAGACCCTGCTTTTTAGCATAATCGTTAAATGCACGTGTAAATCCACTACGAGCACCTGACTCATGGGTACCACCATCACCAGTTCTAACATTGTTAACAAATGAAACTAAATTTTCTGAATATCCATCACTATATTGACCTGAAAATTCAATTTCCATGCCATCTTGCTTGCCTTCAAAATAAAAGACATCACTAATTGTGCCTTTACCTTCGTTTAAATACTTAACAAATGATTTAATTCCATCATCATACTGAAAAACATCATGATGTTCTGGCTCACGCTCATCTGTTAAGACAAATTTAACCCCTTTAAGTAGAAAAGCAGATTCACGAATTCTCTCCTGAATTGTCTCATACTTATACTTCGTGGTTGAAAAGATAGTCTCATCTGGCTTAAACGTAATGGTAGTCCCTGTTGGCTCTTTTGTCTTTCCTACACACTTTAATGTACCTACCGGATGCCCACCATCTTTAAATTCTTCTTCATAAGCTTTACCATCGCGAACGACTCTAACCTTCATATAACTTGAAAGTGCATTAACAACGGATGAACCTACGCCATGCAACCCGCCTGAAGTTTTATAATTTTGTTCAGTAAACTTACCACCAGCATGTAATACAGTTAAAATAACTTCAATTGTGGGCTTACCCGATTTGTGCATTCCTGTCGGCATACCACGCCCAAAGTCTCTTACAGTAACACTATTATCTGAATGAATGGTTACATCAATTTCTTTACCAAAACCAGCCATGGCTTCGTCGACAGAGTTATCGACGATTTCATACACTAATTGATTAAGACCATGAATATCAGTTGAACCAATATACATACCAGGTCTTTTACGAACGGCTTCTAGGCCATGTAAAATTTGAATTGAAGAATCATCATAAGTATTAGCTTTTGCCACTAAAATTCCTCCACTTGTTCATTAATTTAACCAGCACCATATATTTAAAAGATAATCTTTGCTAAAATAGCGATAGATTAATAGGAGTGTTGTTAAATATGTTTGCATTAAAATTTGCATCGTTGTTTATTTTAGCATACTTGATTGGATCATTCCCAACAGGTGTGTTAGTGGGTAATATCTTTTTTCATAAAGATATTAGGAAATACGGATCAGGAAATATCGGAACGACTAATACCTTTAGAGTATTAGGTCCAGCTGCTGGAATCATTGTCTTTATAGTAGATTTTCTCAAAGGAACTTTTGCTACAGTATTACCAATAATTTTTAAACTAGGCCCACATTATCTTTGCTTGATTTTTGGCTTAGCTGCAATTTTAGGCCACGCTTTTCCTGTCTTTTTAAAGTTCAAAGGAGGCAAGGCAGTAGCAACTTCCGCTGGATTTTTACTAGGATATAATGTCCATTTTTTCTTGATCTGTGCGTTAATCTTCTTCCCTATCTTATTTATTACAAGTATGGTTTCATTAACTAGTTTGATCTCAGTAGTTCTAATCTTTATTGCTTCATTCTTTTTCCACGATCTTGCCTTGAGCATTATCAGTGGATTGCTCGTAATCTTAATTTACTGGAGTCACCGAAGCAATATTATTCGAATCGAACATCACCAAGAGAATCTGGTTCCATTCGGTCTAGTGTATTGGTATAAAAAGAAACATACTAACTCAAACTAAAATTATAAAACCAGCAAGCATTTAGCTTGTTGGTTTTTGTTTACCTAAATATTATA
Organism: Lactobacillus sp. UMNPBX1; assembly: GCF_002554085.1. Lineage (NCBI taxonomy): Bacteria > Bacillati > Bacillota > Bacilli > Lactobacillales > Lactobacillaceae > Lactobacillus > Lactobacillus sp. UMNPBX1. The sequence continues at coordinate 3,308 of NZ_PCZI01000030.1, read as the reverse complement.
CTTTTGCAAACAATAGTTCGCAAGTGCAAACAAATATTTTTATTTTATTATAATGATCTATTTATTTCAAAATCTTAATTAAATCGTCTTTACTCATTGTTGCATCAGCAATCTGATCATTTTGCAAAATTATATCAGCTAATTCTGCTTTCTTTTGCTGTAAAGCAATGATTCTCTCTTCAATACTGTCTTCTGTAACCATCTTATAAATCTTAACAGAATGCTTTTGACCAATTCTATGAGCTCGATCCGTCGCCTGTTTTTCTGCGGCCAAGTTCCACCAAGGATCATAATGAATTACAACATCAGCACCAGTCAAGTTAATGCCTGTTCCGCCTGCTTTTAATGAAATCAAAAAGACCCCTGGTTGAGCCATTTGATTAAACTTTTGAACTTGTTCTTGACGCTTAGTTTTAGGTGTTGATCCAGTAATAGTAAATAAAGGTAGTCTTAATCTGGCAAGGTTTTCATGCAAAATATCTAGCATAGCTGTGAACTGTGAAAACAATAAAATTTTATGTCCATTTGCTAGATTATTCTTAATCAACTCAATTGTAGCAATTAATTTATTAGACTTGCCGTGATAGTTTTCATAAAGCAAATGAGGATCACAACAAATTTCACGTAATTTAGTAATCTGAGCCAAAATTTGAAAACGTGATCTCTTAAAGTCTTCATCCCCCTGTCCATTTAATTGAGCGATAATCTTTTGCGTCTGCATATTATACAAATCAGCTTGTTTCTTATTCATTTTAACAGGCACAATTTCTTCATCTTTGTCAGGTAAGTCACGTAGCACATCTTTTTTTAGACGCCGCAAGATAAAGGGTATTACCATATTAGCTAATTGATCTTCTGCCTCTTTATCTTGCTCTTTAACAATCGGTAATTCATACTTTTTCCTAAAGTCAGGATATGAACCTAAAAAACCTGGCATTAAGTAATCAAAAATACTCCATAACTCGCTCAATTTATTTTCAATCGGTGTTCCTGTTAGAGCTAGTTTATGATGCGCTTTAATGACTTTGACTGTCTTGGCGGTAACTGATTGCTGATTCTTAATATTTTGTGCTTCATCAATTATTTCTACATCAAAAATTAGATTTTGGTACGCTTCTAGATCTCGATTAAGCTAGGTAACTGATTTTGCATTTTTTCTTTGCGAGCTAAAAGAAGACTAATAATCTGCAAGGTTTTACCTAATCCCATCTCATCAGCAAGTAGCCCGCCAAATTTATAATTAACGATAGTGCTTAGCCAATTAAAATCTATCTTCTGATATGGACGCAAAATATTTTGCAAACTAACTGGTATTTGATTTTGCTTCAACTGATTCTTAGCTAAATCATTAATCAGAGTATTAAAGGATTCATTAGTTGAGAAATGCAGTGCATTAGCAGCTTTCATTTGCTTAGCAAAATAAAAGGCACGATATGCTGGTAAATGTAATTTACCGTGAATGAAATCCTTAAAACTAATACCTAAATCATGCAAAGTTTGTGCCAATTGTTCAATTGTCGGTTGTTCTGCCTTAGCTAGCATTCCATTTTTTAAAACAAAATATTTTCGCTTTTCTTGGTAGGCTTTCAAAGCCGCTTGAATGTCTTCCCAGCTCATCTTTTGATCAGCAAGATCGATATCTAATAATTCATTAGTCAGGTTGATACCTACTCCAACATCCAAATTAATCTTTATTCCCTTTAAAAGTGATCTAAAGTTAGCTGTAATTTGTACTTCGCCTAATCGTTTCAACTCATTGATACCATCATCTAGAAAAGCTTGTACGACATCCGAGTCTTCATTGGATAAAACATACCTCCCATGCTGATAATCACTAAAATATGTATTAATGTGCTTCCATGCTGCGGTCTCTTTTTCAACATCGCGTCGGTCCTCTTCAGTATATCCTTGATTTAACTCGTATTGTGCATCCCCATACTGTACTCGAGCCACACATAAAATACTGCCTACACGATAATCTAATTTAAACAAAAAATGGGCCTCTGGTGGCAAAATAGCTTTCAATTCATCAGTACCAGACACTAATATAAACTTTGTTTGCTCAAATTTAGGCAAAATATTATGTGCAAACTTAGCAACGGTCTTTTTACTAAATTGCATTTCAGCACCAGGCTGCAATCCTAAATTATGCAAAGAAGCAGGTGTAAGACCTATATATTTGATCCATACATCTTTGTAATAGCCATAATACGCATGACTCCCAGTAATTATAGTAGAAACTGGAAGATCCTCTACACTAACTAAAGCAGATGACTTTTGAGTTTCAATTTTAATGTTTAAATCTAGTTGATCAGTTGTATATCCTATAGGCTGCTCATTTGAGTACAACTTTACGCCTTGATAAAGTAAATCATTAACTTCATCGGCCACAGAGTTCTCTAGTGTAATGCGACCAACCTGACTACTGTAATTATAATAAAATTCTTCGTTTAGATTACGAGCATCTATAATTTTTTCAATAAAAGATAACCAGTGTTGACTATCAATATCCATTTTAGCCTGATTTATAGGCTCGTTGAAAAATTTACCTAGCTTTAGAGAAGAGCTGTGTCGGGATGCATCTACTAGTTGATTAAGATCTTTAACTTTATAAAGATGCTTGTTCTTTCCTAATTTAAACGTCAAACTAGGGATGTTATTATACTTATCAATACTTGCCCGCAAAATAATCGGCTCATCATTTTGGGTAGAAGCGTCACTATAAAATTCAAGTAGATCTTCAGCTGCCTGGTTAGTTAAATCAAATGGATCGTCATCAAGATACTCATTAATAAAGTAAAACAGAGCTAATATTCTAACACTATCTTTTTCAATACGGGAAAAATCACTATCAAATTTAATTGATATAATTTGCCAGCGAGTAAATTGCACAGATAATGTAATTAACTCATTGTCCTCTGTTACTATCTCCCAAAAATATTCATATTTACGCATCTTATCATCAAAATGCCGACAACTACTAATCGACCAGTGATCATTAAGTTCCAGTGCCTGATCATAACTTTTTTTGGTAAATTTCATATTGCCAATCAAATTTAAGGGGTTAAGTACTGGGCTTTTATGTGCGATCATTTGCTTAAGATGTTCAGAAATTAAGTCAGCAAAAGGGACTTTAACGTTATGTTCATTTTCTACTGCAAGTAAAGCCGCAACCTCGTGTTTACAGTGAAAATAATATTGAATACAATCATAAATTGCAAAATTTCTTAAGTGTTCATTCAGAGCCTTAGAAACCGTAAAATAGTTTGTGTAAGGATGAATATTTCCTTAATTTTATTTCCCTGAAT
>NZ_PCZI01000002.1:0-183236 GCF_002554085.1 Lactobacillus sp. UMNPBX1 | reverse complement strand
TTTTGCCTTTTCTATTCTTAATAATTATGAGACTAGGCTGGCAGAAGAAGTAGTCGCCAATAACTTGTTATTAGCTAAGCCTAAGAATATCCGCGATGCTTATAGCTTTTTGCGTGTTAAAGAAATTGATAGCCTTGCCCTTGCCAATGCGATTCAGAACTACCAGAAGGCTTGGAACAACTATCGCAAGATTGGCCATGGAATTCCGACTTTTCACAAAAAACGCAGTGGCTGGTCATACCAAACCAACTGTCAATATCCTAAGCAAAAAGAAGCTTTTCTTGATAACGGGACGGCTAGGTTTATTGATGCTAAGCATATTAAATTGCCTAAGCTAGGAATTGTCCGCATTGCCGGCTTTAGAAAGCTAATCAAAGAGCGTCTGGTTAATCATATTCCAACTCGTATTGGAACAGTGACGATAAAAAAGACCGCTGATGACCAATTCTACCTGTCTATGCAGTTAGGCAGCGATACTGCTTTTGTCAAGGAATTGCCTAAGACGCAGAGTCAAATTGGCATTGACCTTAACCTTGATAATTTCTTAACGGAGTCAAATGGATCAATGGTTGTCAATCCACGATTTTATCGTAAAGCAAAAAAGAAGCTTGCCCATGCCCAACGTGTCTTGTCTCGCAGGCAGCGCCGGGCTAAAAAAGAAGGACGCAATTTGCGGCTAGCAAAAAACTATCAAAAGCAGCGTTTAGTTGTAGCTAAACTGCACGATAAGATCAGAAGACAGCGTAATGACTTCTTGCAAGTTCTCTCAACTGCACTAATCAAAAACCACGATTTAGTAGTTGCCGAGGAACTAAGAAGCAGAAATCTGTTAAAGAATCATGCCTTGTCTCAAGCCATTTCTGATGTTGGCTGGCGTAGTTTCCTGAACATGCTGGCTTATAAGGCAGATCTATATGGCAAAGAGTTCAAAACAATTGATCCTAAGTACACCACTCAAAGATGCCATCAATGTGGCAGTATTATGGGGCAAAACGGTTATAAGAAATTAACCCTTAAGGATCGGGAATGGACTTGTCCAATCTGTCGAACGCACCATATTCGTGATTGGAATGCGGCAGTGAATATTCTAGAAAAAGGATTAGGCAAGTGGCAGAATCCTAAAATAAAAAAAGCAGCCTAGAAAGGCTGCAGTCCGCTAGCAACTCACGGACTTAAAAGGCTTTGGTAATTAGACGACCTCTATCGCTAATAGTTGCGAGATTATTAGTGACAAGCCGAGCCTGTATCTAAGCAAGTTGGTGTTCTGGTTAGCACAAGCTAGCGAGCCACTAAGCCCTAGACTTCAGTCTAGGGTAGTTGACTACAATGGCCTTATATATTCCTTTAATCTTAGCTGTGATTTCAATCATCGTGTTCTTAAGCAAAGTAACTTTGACCGAAAAGAAACACGCCAAAGTTGTTGAAGAATTGAAGACTAAGCTTGCTGAAGGTGAAATCGAAAAAGACGATTCAACTAAAGCAAGACCTAGACAGCAAAAGATTTACGCACCAGCCGATGGTGAATTGATGCAAATGTCCTCCGTCGTCGACGAAGATGGTAAGCCATTCCCAGGAAAGGGATTCGCAATCAAACCAAGTGCCGGCAAGATCTATGCACCATTCGATGGTAAGATTAGATTTACCTTTGGTACAAAACACGCCTTTGAGATTATCTCAGATAATGGCTTGCAAGTAGTCGTCCACGTTGGTCTTGGAACAGTAAACTTGCGTGGTGAAGGCTTTGAAACGTATTATGATGATGGACAAGAAGTCAAGAAGGGCAACTTATTACTAGAATTTGATCGTGATTTGACTCTTAAGAATGGCTACAAGGATACGATCGTTACCTTCTACACTCAACCAGGTAGAATTAAAAAAGCTAGTCCAATTAAAGCAGGTTCTACTGTAAAACACGGTGATGAAGTAGTAGAAGTCCAGTTTAAGTAGAGTTTTAAAAATGACAAAAACATTATCACGTTTTCTTTATGGTGGGGACTACAATCCCGATCAATGGACAGAAGAAACATGGCCTGAAGACATTAAGGTCTTTAAAAAGGCAGATTTAAATTCAGCTACAATTAATATTTTCTCTTGGGCAGTTCTTGAACCTAGAGAAGGAGTCTATGACTTTTCTAAATTAGACAAGATCGTTCAAGAATTATCTGATGCAAACTTTGATATTGTGATGGGTACGGCAACAGCCGCAATGCCAGCCTGGATGTTTAAAAAGTATCCGGATATCGCAAGAGTTGATTACCAAGGCAGACGTCACGTCTTTGGTCAGCGGCACAAATTCTGTCCGAACAGCAAGAATTATCAAATACTGGATAGTGAGTTAGTTAAAAAATTGGCCCAGCACTACGCTGACAATCCGCATATCGTAGTTTGGCACGTGAACAATGAATACGGTGGCAACTGCTACTGTGGAAATTGTCAAAACGCCTTCCGTGATTGGTTGAGAAACAAATACAAGACCTTGGGTGCGCTCAACAAGGCTTGGAACATGAATGTTTGGAGTCACACGATTTATGACTGGGATGAAATTGTTGTTCCAAACGAGTTGGGGGATGCATGGGGGCCAGAAAGTAGCGAAGCCATTGTTGCTGGCCTTTCAATCGACTACTTACGCTTTCAATCCGAAAGTTTGCAAAACCTCTTCAAGATGGAAAAGGCAGTCATCAAGAAGTACGATCCTGAAACGCCTGTAACTACTAACTTCCACAGTTTGCCAAACAAGATGATTGATGGCATGTGGTTGAAGAAGAAAAATAGCTTATAAAAGTACACTATTAGAAAACGTTTTCTAATTATGATAACTTATAAGTGTAAAGAAGTTACTTATACTTGGTAGGTGTTTAAAATGATAATGGGTTTTGTATATATTATTGCTTTAGTTATCTTTTTTGTCTGGTTAGTTAAATATTTGAGAAAAGTTATTGATAAAATTAATAATCCTTAATAATAAAAAGCCCCCTGACGAAAGTCGAAGGGGGTTTTTTATTTTGGTTTGATGTTTGCATACCTACTGAAAAAGTAGGGCAGCAAAACGTCAAACAGGTATCAGCTAATTGCACCATAAGGGTGCGCTGATACTCGGCTCAAAAGAGCCGAACAGCTGTCTGCAAGACCCCTCGGCGAGCCCACACTTTGCTTGCAAAGTATAGTGGGTTATACTTTACATGGAAGTAATTGCCGGAAATAGTGAAAATGCCTCACATTTGTGCCACCTAAAAAGGAGCGATTTACATATGAGTTATGCAGTTTACGGGCCAAGATTGTTTAAGCAAAATAAGATAAGTTAAGGGATGCAGTTTATGCACCCCTTAACTTATCTATTAAATAATTTATAGCTATTGAAAAGAGACAAGAATTGTTCAAAGCTAATATTGTTTAAATCGTCAATTCTTGCATATTTTAAGGCTTGATAAAATTGGTTTTTGGAAAATAGTTTTCTGTATTCTTTGTTAACCCATTTCATAACAAAATTTTCATATTGTTTTCTATCTTTGAGTGATATTTTTGAAGGGTGTCTTTTTAATACAATTAACGAGCTATTAACTCTAGGTTTTGGATGAAAGTATTCTCTAGGGATTTTACTTAATATGGATATATCAACTTCTGTCATTAAAAATAGTGCTAGTGAACGATTTGTATTTAGCAACCTTTTAGCAAATCCATATTCCACTATTAAATAACTTTCTGTAGCTGTGCTTTCAAAAACAATTTTTCGAATTATATCTGTACTTATATTGTAGGGTATATTTCCAAATATCTTATATGACTTATTTTTAGGAAACTTAAATTGTAAAATATCTTTATTGATAACCTGGAAGTTCTCATATTCAATAAGTTTGTTTTTAGTTATCCTACATAATTTAGGATCTATTTCAATGGCGGTTACATAATTACACCTTTTAGCTAATTCAAACGTGAAATGACCTTTCCCTGAACCAATCTCAATAATATTATCATTTGTATTTAAATGTACATTTCTCAAAATTTCATTTATATGATGCTTTGAAGTAATAAAGTTTTGACTATCTTTTATATTTTTTTTGTTCATTATAACCCACTCCTATGAGGTTATAATGAATGTTTATATTAACAATCCATTATAACCACTTATTTTTTGTTTGGTTGATAATGAACTGTGTTGATTACAAAAATACTAAAAATGCCCATATATTAATTCTCCTTTTTATGAAATTAGAATAATTATAGCACAAGCTCTGATAAATAATAACATGATGAACGACTGTTAAATTTATACTGCAATTGGGCCCTATTGTTGAATAAAGATACGAGAGATTTCTCTTGTATCTTTTTTATTTTTGAGTGGTAACGAAAGCATCCCCCCTTTGCTGAGGTGGCAGAGGTCGGGTTTTTTTGTTTCTTTTTTTACGAAAAAAAGAAAGGTCTTAAAAGGTTTTATGGTTTTGGTCGGCACTGCCGACAGCCTCGCAGAGTACACACTTATATGAATATAAAGTATAGTGTGTATACTTTACATGGAAGTTGTACCGAAGTTAGGAGTGTTTATATGTCATTTGTAGTGGCTCGTATGCAAAAGATGAAATCAGGAAATTTGGTTGGGGTGGGTAATCATAATCAGAGAAATACAGACAATCATTCGAACAAAGATATTGATGTTGAACGGTCGTATTTAAATTATGACTTAGTCAATCGCACAGACAATTACAAAACGGATATTCAGCAATTTATTAACGACAACAAATCGAGTAGTCGTGCTGTCAGAAAAGATGCTGTATTAATAAACGAATGGATCATAACTTCTGACAACCGATTTTTTAAAGATAAAGACGATAAAGAAATTAAAGACTTTTTCGAACAGTCGAAAGATTACTTCGCTGAAAAATTTGGTGATGAGAATATCCGCTACGCTCAAGTTCACTTAGACGAAACAACACCGCATATGCACTTAGGTATTGTGCCTTTCAATGCGGAAAAGCGGTTATCAGCAAAGACTCTTTTTAATCGTCAAGCTTTACAGGCGGTACAAGACGAATTGCCAAAGTATTTAAATGAGCGTGGTTTTGAGCTTGAACGTGGCGAAAAAGGTTCAGAGCGTAAAAATTTAACGGTGCCTGAATATAAAAAGGCAAAGGACGAATTAAAAGAGATGACTACCACGCTGGAACAGCGAAAGTCAGAAGTTTTAGCGTTATCGAACGATAAAACACCAACAATCAACAAAGAAAGTTTAGATTTAAAAGACGAAACGAAAACGGTCAAAGTACCAAGTGGCGAAACGATTGGAATTGGTAAGTTACGTCATGAATTTACGAAAAATGAAGAACGAAAAACAGGAAATGTGATTATCCCTGAAAGTAAATTAAATGCTTTAATACAAGGCTATGAAGATTTATATAAATCGAATGAGCAACTAAAAAAATATGCAGAAACAGATTTACCAAAAAGAATTGATTACGTAAAAGGCAAATACAAAGAGGTAGTGCGTGATTACAATGATTTGGCAGATAGATTTAATAATAATTTAGAGAAAATTGATTCGTTGGAGAAAGAGAATAAATCGCTTAAAAACGAAATTAAGGGCATTTACAGAGGTTTTAATCAGTTTATGGAAAATCCCCTTGGTGCAACTGTTAGACAAGCTGAAAAGCTCATGAATAACCTTGTGAGTGAAATTAAAGAGTTTGTAAAAGGTGGAGAGTTTGAAAAAATTCATAGAAATGAAACTCGAACACGAGATAGAGATGAATTAAGTCGTTAGAAGCTCATATTTGCGTTTTAAGGCGTTTTAAATCAATTCGAGTATATTTACACCTGTTTGGTCTTTTCGTCGGCATAAGCGTTAAAAATGGCAATAGAAAAAGCAGCAAGGGCGAACGTAGTGAGTGCATTTACCCTTGCAGCTTTTTTTGTTGTCATTTAGCTTTTGTAAACCGACAGAAAAGCCAACAGGTATGGCTGTTTACTCACTTTTCAGAGGCATGATCAAACGCATTGCGTTTGTCAGGTGTGGGCGGAAGCTCACGGTTTTTAAAAGGGTTCCGAGGCTTAACGTCAATAAAGCGATTATGTTATTGATTTTAAATTTTTTATATCAAAATGGTCTTTTTCTGTTAAATCATAACCAGAATGAAAAAGTAGTTGAGCTTCTTTTGAAATACATGGTATTTTTCGACCTTTGTAATTAGTTTCTGAAAACCAGTCATTTTGGAAAACATAATTACCACCTTCTGGGTTTGCTTGGGTAATTGATCCATCATCATTTAGATTTATAGGATGAATATCTAAATACCCATATTCTTCATGCTTGAGTTCCATACGTGAAGGCATCCAATCAACTTCTATTTTGTATCCGATATCTTTTAATTTTTGTATAACTTTTTGAGTGTGTTGAGCGTCAAAATCTATATCTATATCTCTGTGTTCTCTTTGTTGTTTTCCAGTTAATACATCTACCCCCCAGCCACCATCTAACCAATAAGTTACTTTCATGTGTTCAAATAAATCTAAAATATAAAATAAATCTTTTTCTGTTACATTATTATTTTTCATTTTATCCCTCCTAACTTGGGAATTTGAAACGAGTTGAAAACGAGTTTCTTCTTGTCTTGATACTATATAGAAACAACTACATTTTTATAATAACTAAATAAATGCTGATATAACAGTGTTTTTAGATGTTTTTTGTTAAAAAAGGTTGAAAACAAAAAACTCTGGGGGAGATTTTGAAAAAAAATCGACCAACTTCTGGGGGGTACTACGACACCCCCCAGGAGTGCAATGTTCTATGTGAAAGGCAAGGGAACGTTGATATATCAATGTTTTTAAAAATAGGGACGAATTTAAAATAAAAGGTTGTATTTACGTTGTATGTATAATATACTGATTTTAAAGAAATGAGGTGTTAATTGTGGTTAATAACGAAAAGAAAAAGATAACGTTATCTATTCCTGTTGAAACAAATAATACTTTGGAAGAAATGGCTAGAAAACATGGTATGACTAAGTCTGGTCTAGTTACGTTTTTAATTAACCAGTTAAAAGAAAAAGGTTCTATTTTTAAATAAAAAAAGTGTCTGGGAAATAACTAACCCTTAGATACTGAAAAACGATCAATTCAACTCTTAATTTGAGTTTGATTGATCGTTTTTTCTCCCTATTTTGATTTTTGAACAAAGAAAATTGGCCTTTTGACCATCTTCTGTTCCAATATTTGCTTAAATTCATCATCATGAAGGCTATTCCCACATCAGTTTCAACTTTCTTTTTGCCTCTTAAATGAGTTCGGCGCATGCCAAAGACGTTCTTCAAATGTCCAAAAATTGGCTCCACATCATACTTTCTCATACTATAGATGTGTCTGCCTTCAGAACTTTGAAGAACTTTTTTAGCTTTTTCTTTTAAATACTGCCAGTTAGGATTGTAGCGTACTTGGCGTTGACGTCCGCTTTTGGTTTTGGCTAGGCGTTCTAATTCTGGCGTTAGTTGGAATTCATCTGCTTCATAAACCTTAAAATCACGAACCTGACCAGTAGAACGATCTTTGCGCCGATTATAATACTTAAAGTTGAACCTGACGCCATTTTGATCAAGATAGTAATCATCTTTTTCATCATAGAACCAGTTAGCCAGCTTAGTCGGATCGTTGCGATATTTTCTAGTCTTTTCCTTTTCATACATGGTGTAAGGAATATAGTATTTTTTGTCTGGATATTCTTGCTCTAACATAGAATAGTTGGACTCGCTGCCATAACCAGCATCGGCGACAATCTTATCGAACTTATCTAGCGTTGTCATCTGCTTTAGGAATGGTTCTAATGTCTTAAAGTCAGTTGGGTTAGGGTACAAGGCAAAGTCGACTACATATTGATCCGTTGTAGCGGTTTGAATATTGTAGCCTGGCTTCAGCTGACCATTCTTCATATGATCTTCCTTCATATGCATGAAAGTCGCATCATGATCAGTCTTGGAGTAGCTGTTGCGTCCAGCGAAGATTTCTTCTGCTTCTTCGTATTTCTTCATTCGAGGAACGTAGTCTTTTCTTAATTTATGAAGCAGTTTTTTAAGACCGCGTCTTCTTATTTTTCTAGGCGAGCCGCCAGGAATAGCTTTAGGTTCTTGCTCAATTTCTTCAGTCAGCTTATCAATCTCAGCTTCTGTTTCTTGCACTAGTTCTTCTAAGCCTTGACTGGTCTGTACTTTTTCTTGAGCCATTGCTTTAACAACTTCTTTGGCAATCAGTTCATCATAAAGCTCAACCGCCTGTCCTTTGAGCTTTTCATGAAACTTTTCAACTGCCTTGCGCCAGACGAAAGTATAGCGATTAGCGTCAGCTTCGATCTTAGTGCCGTCAATAAAGATGGCTCCTTCATTGATTAAGCCTTCTTGCTCTAATAAATTGGTAAAGTATAGAAAGCTCTTCTTAACCAATTCATTGGCATGTTCACTAGACCTAAAGTTATTGATAGTATGATATGAAATTTTTTGCTTCTCTGCTAGTACCATCATGGGCACGTTTTCTTCCAGCATTAATTCAATCTTTCTGCCTGAAAATACTCTTCTGGAATAAGCAAAAAGCAAAATTTTAAGCATCATGGCTGGGTGATAAGCTGGCCGACCAGTTTTAGCAGTATCACCCAACAAGACATCTTCGGGAATAGAATCAACGAAGCAGCTGATAGTATTGGCTAAATGATTATTGGGGATAGTAAAGTCCAGATTAAGTGTTAAAGCAGTTTGACCTGTGGTATAATTTTGATACATTGAGATTGCCTTCTTTCATTTTTGTTTTGTGGTGATTCAATAATATCAAGGAAGGCACTTAAAATATAGAAAAAGAACGATGAAATCCGTCAGGAAATCATCGTTCTTTTTTCATGTCCGAGAATTAGTTATTTCCCAGACACTTGTACGAAAAACATATTTACGCATTATATGATTGTGAGGTTATTATAACATGAGTGAAAAGATTGTAAAAGGTAGAGACTGGGCATTTATTGTGTATCCAGAGAGTGCGCCAAAAAATTGGCGAGAGATTTTAGATGAAACGCATATGCGTTGGGTTGAAAGTCCTTTGCATGATAAAGATTTCAATCCTGACGGAACGTTCAAAAAACCGCATTGGCATGTGATGTTGTCAGCAGACGGTCCAATTACACTTAAAGCAGTTGAGAAAATCATTGAACCTTTGAATGTGCCTGCGCCACAAAAAGTTGGTTCAGGACGTGGAATGATTAGGTATTTTATTCATTTGGATAATCCTGAAAAATATCAATACTCAAGAGATGAGATTGTTGCTCATGGTGGTGCTGATGTTGAAAGTTATTTTGAATTAACGAAAACAAATAAAATAAGTGTGATGAAAGATATTATCACTTATATTTACGAAAATGAGATTGATAATTATGCTGACTTTCTAATGATTTGTATTCAAAAATCAGATGAATGGTTTGACGTGGCGATTAATAATAATACTTTAGCAATCAACAAGATGATTGACTATCAAAAGTGGGCCAAGGATCAAGATATTATTTCCTATGATAGTTATCCAACTTACGACGCACCTGCTTATAAGCCAGCATTCTTGTATGACTTAATGAGAAGCCTTAAGCATCAACCATTTATGTTAATGGAATCTGCACCTTCACAAGTTAACTGGCAATCTTACAGTCCACTAAAGCGTCCAGGTCAAATGGCCGCAACTGAATTGCAAGCTGTTGCTCACGGTGCTGACACTGTTCAGTTCTTCCAATTAAAGCAAGCAGTGGGTGGTTCCGAAAAATTCCACAGTGCAATTATTGCTCATTCACAAAGAACTGATACACGAGTCTTTCATGAATTAACTGACTTAGGGCAAAAGTTAAAGCAGGCGGGATCGACCATTCTCGGCTCAGAGACTAAGGCTAAAGTTGCTATTATTTTTGACTGGAGCAATTTCTGGTCTTATGAATATGTCGATGGCATTAGCCAAGACCTGCATTATGTTGACTCAATTCTTGATTATTATCGCCAGTTTTATGAACGAAATATTCCAACTGATGTAATTAGCGTTGATGATGACTTCAGTCAATATGACTTAGTGGTTGCCCCGGTTTTATACATGGTGAAAACTGGCTTGGCTGACAAGATCAATGCTTATGTTAAAAATGGTGGTGATTTCGTTACCAGCTACATGTCGGGCATGGTTAATGAAAGCGACAATGTTTATCTGGGCGGCTATCCTGGTCCGCTGAAGGATGTTACTGGCATTTGGGTTGAAGAAAGCGACGCAGTAGTGCCAGGTCACAAGACTTATGTTTCATTAAAGGATCAGAATTATGAAGCTGGTTTAGTCTGCGACTTGATTCACCCTGAAACTGCTAAAGTGTTGGCGAAATATGCTAATGAATTTTATCAAGGCACTGCCGCCATTACTGAAAATCAATATGGTCAAGGTAAAGCTTGGTATGTTGGTACTAAACTGGATCATGCTGGTTTAACTCAATTGTTCAATCATATTGTCTTGGCTGCTGACATTGAATCGTTAGTGGCCGCTGGCAATCAGCTTGAAGTGACGAAGCGAATTACTAAAGATGGCAAGGAATTATACTTCGTTTTGAATATGAGTAATGATGAACGTGAATTGCCAGAAAAATTTGCTGGGTATCAGGATATTTTGACTAATCAGCCAGCTCATAAACAAATGAAGGCTTGGGATGTGCAAGTGTTGGTTAAATAATTAGAATTAAAAGAGCATCATTCAACAGAGAAATTGTTAAATGATGCTTTTTTGTAATTATGTTAAAAAATAAGTTCACGTTTATATACGAACTCATCATGGTCGGTTTATTCTGGTGTCTGCCACCTGTTTGGCCCTTACATCCTAGTGAAATATCAGATTAACCATGAGCCGACCGTTCATAGGATTTATTCTTATATTTATTATATTTGAATAGTAGTTATAGGACAATAAAAGTATTTCTAGGAAAATAAAGTTAGATTTCGAATAAATATTTTATTTATTTGAGTAAACTATTTACTAAAAGAAACTGAAGAGATATACTAATAATTGAAAACGATTACAGAACGAATTTGAGGTAAAAACAATGAATAAAGAAGAATTGCTTAAAGAATATGAAACAACTTTTGGTGAAAAGGGTAAGGACGTCTTCTTTTCACCTGGCCGAATTAACGTAATTGGTGAACACACTGACTACAATGGTGGTCATGTTTTCCCAGCTGCAATTAGTTTGGGTGTTTATGGTGTTTACGGCCCAAGAGAGGATAAAAAAGTTTGCTTGTTTTCTGGCAATGTTGATGGCGATATCGTGGAATTCGATATTGACGACACAACTGTTGAGAAAGATGATCGCTTTTGGGCTAACTACTTCAAGGGCATGATTACGTACTTACGTGAAAAATATGACAACATTGATCATGGTTTTAATCTTTATATCAAAGCCAATTTACCATCAGGTTCAGGGCTATCATCAAGTGCTGCCATTGAAATGCTAATGGGCATAATTTTAAAGGATGAATTTAACTTAGATGTTGACCGGATTGCTTTAGCCAAGATGGGTCAAAGAACAGAGAATGAATTTGTTGGCTTGAATTCAGGGATTATGGATCAATTTGCCTGCATTATGGGTAAAAAAGATAGTGCTATCTTCCTCGATTGCAATACATTAGATTATGAGTATAAGCCACTCGCTTTAGGCGATTACGAAATTATTATTATGGCAACTAACAAGCCACATACCTTAGCCGATTCTGCTTACAATGATCGTGTTCGTGAATGTCATGATGCAGTGAAGAAGTTGCAGGCTAAGTTAGATATTAAGACTTTAGGTGAGCTTGATAATGATACTTTTGATGAATATGCTTACCTGATTAATAATGAAACTGAAATTAAGCGTGCTCGTCATGCTGTTAGTGAAAACCAAAGAACTTTGCGGGCAACAAAGGCCATGCAAGATGGAGATTTGGAAAAATTGGGACGTTTGATTGATGCTTCACACGTTTCACTTCATTACAATTATGAAGTAACTGGTCAAGAACTAGATACTTTAGCTGAAGCTTCTTGGAAACAACCTGGTGTATTAGGCGCTAGAATGATCGGTGGCGGCTTCGGTGGCAGTGCAATTGCGATTGTGAAGAAGTCTGAAGCAGAAAACTTTAAGCAAGAAGTTGGCAAGATTTACCGCGACAAGATCGGTTACGATGCCAGCTTCTATGATGCGGAAATTGTTGATGGAACTAAGAGAATTTAATCAGACAAGAGGATAAGTATGAAAGTTATTGAAAAATTTGCGGATGAAGTTATTAATAGTGGAGCGTATGAGCCGCTCGATCGCGTATATGTGATTAACAAAATTCGCGCTTTAGTTGGCGATGAGGCAAGTAGCGTTGAAGCTAATGATGAACAAACTTCAGTTAAGCAATTAGTTGATTTAGCCGTGCAAAATAAAAAGATTTCGGATGATGTTACTTCACGTGAAGTTTTGAATGATCAACTATACGACTTGATAACGCCAACACCATCTAAAACTAATGGCATCTTTTGGCAAAAAATGCAAAAATCACCTGAAAAAGCAACAGATTGGTTTTATAAACTTTGCGAAAACAACAATTATGTCAAAAAGGAAGCAATTGCCAAGAATGTTGTATTCTCAGGGACCAGCTCTAAAGAACATGGCTTAGAAATTACAATTAATTTGTCTAAACCGGAAAAGGATCCTAAGGCAATTGCGGCAGCAGCTCATGCAACTGGTAAGAAATATCCTCAATGTGCACTTTGTCTAGAAAACGAGGGTTACCTTGGTGGATATGGCAAAAATGCTCGTTCAAATTTGAGAATTATTCGCATGAATATTGGTGGCCGCCCTTGGGGATTTCAGTATTCACCATATGCTTACTTCAATGAACATTGTATTTTCTTAGATCAAAAGCATATTCCAATGGTCATCAACCAACAAACTTTGATTAATTTGGTTGAAATTGAAAAGACGTTACCACATTATTTTGTTGGTTCAAATGCTGACTTGCCAATTGTTGGTGGGTCAATGTTAGCACATGAACACTATCAAGGCGGACGTCATACTTTTCCAATGATGAAAGCTAAGATTAAGAAAAATGTAGTCTTTGATGATTATCCTGAAGTGGTTGCTGGCATTGTTGATTGGCCAATGAGCGACTTGCGCTTGATTAGCGATAATTCGTTAGATTTGATTGAATTGGGCGCTAAAATTATTAATTTCTGGGATCATTATTCAGATTCTGCTCGTCAAATTAAGGCTTTTGATGGTAAAACACGTCATCATACTGTGACTCCAATTATGCACCGTGAAGGCAAGAACTTCGTACTTGATCTAGTTTTGCGTGACAACAACACTAGTGAAAATTATCCGTTAGGTATTTTCCACCCACATAAAGAATTGTGGCATATTAAAAAGGAAAATATTGGCTTGATCGAAGTAATGGGCCGTGCTATTTTGCCAGGTAGGTTAAAGAGTGAACTTGAAGAAGTAAAAAAATACTGGTTGGGCCAAGATAATAAGATGGCTATTAGCCACAAAGAATGGGCCGATCAAATTAAAGCAGAGCAGAATATTACTGCCGAGAATGCTGACGCTGTGATGCAGCAAGCTTTAGTTGAAGTCTTTGAACAAGTATTGCAAGATGCCGGTGTTTTCAAGAATAATGCAGATGGCGATGAAGGCTGGGATAAGTTCATTACCGCTTTAACTAAGCAGATTTAACTCATCAATGTGTAAAACGAGATCTGTTGGATCTCGTTTTTTTGTTAGCGGTAACTCATATATTCTGATGGTTAAATAATTTATAATATTTATGAAAGCGAATACAAAAGAAGGGCAAGAGTATGAAGACAAGTTTTAGAAAATATGGCAGAAAAGATAATAAAGATCTTTGTGAAATCACACTAGAGAATGATCACGGTATGGTAGTTAAGGTATTGAACTATGGTGCTACATTGGAAAAGGTGTTGCTTGATGGTGAGAATATGATTTTGTCACTGGATAAGCCAGAAGATTACGACAAGGAGCGTAATTATCTAGGCGGTACGGTTGGACGTATTGCTGGAAGAGTGAGACGAGGTTTATGGCGGCACGGCTTAGAATTACATCAATTACCAATCAATGAAGGGCCTAACCACATTCATGGTGGTATTGGGACTGATACTGAAATTTGGAATTTTAGACCTAGTTGTAATGAAAAAGGTGCTCGTGTTGATTTAACACTTTTTGATCCAGATGGGCATAATGATTATCCTGGTAATTTAAAATTACACGCTCGTTATGAGTTAGATAATAACAATATTCTGCATTATTCATTGGGTGCCATGAGTGATAAGCTGACTATTTTTAATCCGGTTAACCATACTTTCTTCACATTAGGTGAAAAGAAAATGATTAATGACTTGCAACTGCAAATGAATGCTGATTATTATATTCCAGTTGATGAGACTGGCTTGCCTGATCGTGGTATGGAAAAAGTTGATGGAACAGCATTCGATTTTAGAAAAGCTAAACGTGTAGGGGATGCTTTGGAGTCTGATGATCCGCAAATTAAGAATCGTGATGGAATGGATCATCCATTTATCTTGGATGGCAATATGCCAAATGCAGTGCTAACTTCTGCTAAACACAAGTTAACGGTAACGACTAATGCTCCATCCTTGATTCTTTATACAGGAAATGGATTTGATCATACTGGTAAATATACGGCTGATTTTGGTCCATATTGCGGGATTACTTTTGAAGCACAAGTGCCGCCAGCAGAGGGTGATGACCTAGGTCGGATCACGCTTTTACCTGGTGAAAAATTTAAGCGTACCGTTGATTGGAAGTTTGAATAAAAATATGGAGAACATCCTTACTGAATGAAGTGGTAGGGATGTTTCCTTCTTTGGATATTATGATTTGATTTTACAAGTAAATCCATATTAATATTTAAGATATTTAGAAATCAACTGAAAGGTATAGTAAAAATGATGACAAACGAAAAGATTATTGCTTTAGTCAAGGAAGAATATCTAAACAAGATTCCAAAAATTTTTCGCAAGCATGCTGTTGAAGGCACTTGCAAGTTAATCGCTAGAGAACATCCTGATTTATACAAGGCTTTTGAAGATGGTGAACCAACTGCAGAAGAAAAACAACAAATGACAGAGTTGATTAACGGGGTTTTCGAACAAAGAATGAAAAAGCATAAGATGTTATAAAAAGACGCTGGAATGTAATGATTATTAGATCGCTACATTCTAGCGTTTTTTTGATTTTAATTTTGATTTATTAAACTAACAGGTAGCGTATAAACACTTTCTAATGAAGCGGATGGGTCATTAATTTGGCGTAAGAGTAAATCACTCATTAATTCAGCAATTTCTTTTGTATGTTGCCGAGCGCTAATTAAATTTGGAAAAAGATTTTGAATTAAGTGAGTGCCATCAAAACCAGTGATTAAAGTGTCTTTTTTTAAGTAATCCGCACATTCTTTGGCTAATAACGCTGTAATATCATCGGTACAACATATCGCATCATAATTTTTATTCTTTAAAAATTGAAGAATGGCGATTTTTTTAGCAATAATTGAATCACTTGCACTGAGAGAACGAAGATCAAATTTAGCATTAAAAGTATTAAATACACGAATCATTCCTTTGATTCGATCACTTATCGGATAATAATCTTCTTTAGCCCCAGCAATAATAATAATTCTATTTTTCTTTTGCTTTAAAACAGATTGTGCAATTTGCATGCCTGCATCGTAGTTGTTAGATTGAACAGTCGGAATTTGAGGACTAATTTTACGGTCAAAGCTAACAATAGGAAACTTTATTTTTAGTCCTTTTTTAGGAATCTTAATAGGAGAGCTGGTAATCAATCCAGCAATTTCTTTTCGCTTAAAACGTTCTAAATAATAATTGATATCTTGAGATTGATAATGATCCAAATGAAGAATGGAATCATATCCTTTGTCTTGCAAATAAAAGGCTAAATATTCAAATAATTCAGAATAAAAAGGATTATTGATTTTTGGAAAATCAACCTCAATTAAATTTAATTTAGATGTAGTATTGACTGTATTTTTTGTTTTGTAGCCTAATTTTTTTATTGCTTCTTTAACCTTAAGAGCAGATTCAATACCTACATATCCATTTTGATTAATATATCTTGAAACTGTTGCTATCGAAACGTTTGCTTCTTTAGCTATATCTTTAATAGTAACTGCCATATTTTTTCACTTCCTTATGTAAATATTACACATTTAAAATCTTATATCATAGTATTTTGACTTATTTAAATGTGTAAATTTGTGTAAATCCATTGAAAACTGTAAATAGAAGTGTATGATGTAATTGTAAACATGATAGCGCTTACTTAAAGGAGAGCAATATTTGATCAAGAGGAGTGAAGATTTATGAAAAAGTGGCTAAAAAGAATGGCTTTAATTAGCTTAGTCGCTACGATGGCTTTAAGTTTGACAGCTTGTGGTCAAAATAAAAGCAGCAATTCTGGTAAAAAAGTGACAATTGAGTACTTTAACCAGAAAAAAGAAATGTCAGCAACTTTGAAAGAAATTATCAAAGACTTTGAAAAGAAAAATCCTGATATTCATGTCAAAGAAGTTGACGTTCCTAATGCAGGTACGGTTTTGAAGACAAGAATGCTTTCAGGAGATGTTCCTGATGTAATTAATATTTACCCACAAAATATTGATTTTCAGGAATGGGCAAAAGCAGGTTATTTTGAAGATATGACTCATGCTTCATATATTAAAAACATTAAAAATCACTATGCTGATTCTTTTAAAATTAACGGTAAGATTTACAACGCACCACTTAGTGCCAACGTTTACGGTTTCTTCTATAATGCAACTGAATTTAAGAGATTAGGAATTAAAGCTCCTAAGACTTGGGCCGAATTTGAACAAATTGTTAAAAAAATCAAGGCTAGTGGCAAGGCACCATTTGCTGTAGCTGGTACTGAACCTTGGACTTTAAACGGATATCACCAATTATCTTTAGCTACTGTTACAGGTGGTGCTAAGCAAGCTAACCAATTACTTAGGTTCTCAGCGCCTAACGGCATTAAAGTAAACAATCCTTATATTCAAAAAGATTTTACTAGATTGAACTTACTTCGTGAAAATGCACAACAAAATTGGCGTGGTGCTAGTTACAACGATGCTGTTGTTTCATTTGCTAATGGTAAAAGCTTGATTATGCCAAACGGTTCATGGGCATTACCTATGATCAATCAACAAAAGCCAAAATTTAAGGTTAGAACATTTGCTTTTCCAGCAGCAAAGGCTGGTCATGAAATGACAGTTGGTTCAGGCGACTTAGCTTTGTCTATTTCATCAAAGAGTAAGCACAAAAAGGCAGCAGAAAAGTTTGTAGCATATATGACAACACCTGCTGCAATGCAAAAGTACTATAACGTTGACGGAAGTCCTGTAGCCGTTAAAGGTGTAAAGCAAAAGGGAATTAATTCTCAATTGGGAGGCTTGTCTACTTTGGCTTTCACTAAACACGATATGGTTTGGTTAGCACAAGACTGGACTAGTGAGAATGATTTCTTCAATTTGACGGCTAGTTACCTGATGACTGGTAATAAGCAACAAATGGTAAATGATATGAACACCTTCTTCAATCCAATGAAGGCTTCTAACTAGGAGGGTTAAAAAATGAAATCAAAAAGTTTTATTGAAAAACATTGGGGTTGGTTGTTTTTAATCGTTCCATTGATTTTACAAGCAATTTTCTTCTATTTTCCACTATTTCAAGGTGCTTTTTACAGTTTTACTAATTGGACTGGTTTGACTTATAACTACAAGTTTGTAGGAATTAATAACTATAAATTATTGTTGATGGATCAAAACTTTGCTAAATCCATTGGTTTTACTGCAATTCTAACTATTTCATTGATTATTGGTGAAATTGTAATAGGTATTTTAGTAGCTAGAGCATTAAACTCAAAGATTAAGGGTCAAACATTCTTTAGAGCCTGGTTCTTCTTCCCAGCTGTATTGTCAGGTTTAACAGTTGCTTTGATTTTTAAGCAAGTATTCAATTATGGTTTGCCAGCAATTGGTAATGCACTTCATATTGAATGGCTTCAAACAAGTTTATTAGGTACTAATACTGGTGCGGTAATTGCAACTATTTTCGTTTTGCTTTGGCAAGGTGTGGCAATGCCAATCATTATCTTTTTAGCGGGTTTACAAAGTATTCCCGATGAAATTAAAGAAGCTGCGGAGATGGACGGTGCTAATAGTCGTCAAATCTTCTGGAACATTGAATTGCCATACATGTTACCAAGTATTTCAATGGTCTTTATTTTGGCATTAAAGTCAGGTTTGACAGCCTTCGATCAAATCTTTGCAATGACTGCGGGTGGTCCTAACAACTCAACTACTTCACTTGGTTTGCTGGTTTATAACTATGCGTTTAACAATAACTCATTTGGTTACGCCAATGCGATTGCCATTGTCTTGTTCATCTTAATTGCTATTGTTTCATTCATTCAAATTAAGATTTCTAACAAGTATGCCGTTGATTAAAGAGGAGTATCAAAATGGAAAAAGAAAATAAATCAAAGAAGTTTTGGGATTATGCTTTACTGATTGTCGGTGGAATTCTGATTTTAATTCCATTGCTCTATACATTTTTAAGTTCATTTAAGACAACTAAGCAAATTATGAATCATTTCTTTGCTTGGCCAAATCCATGGACAACAGCTAACTTTCAAAGATTGTTTTCGGATGGAGTAATGGGTTACTTCTGGAACTCAATTGTCATTACGGTTTTATCAATTGTCTTAGTAATGATTTTCGTCCCAATGGCTGCTTACTCTATTGCTAGAAATATGTCAAAACATACAGCCTTTAATTGGATGTATATCTTGCTAATCATTGGTATCTTCGTACCATTCCAAGTAATTATGATTCCAATTACTGTCATGATGAGTAAGATTGGCTTAGCTAATATGTGGGGCTTGATTATTCTGTATTTAACTTATGCAGTTCCACAAACATTGTTCCTTTATGTAAGCTATATCAAACAGAGTGTTCCTGAAAGTTTGGATGAAGCAGCAGAAATTGACGGTGCTAATAAGATTACCGCATATTTCAAGATTATCTTCCCATTATTAAAACCAATGCATGCAACAACATTAATCATTAATGCAATGTGGTTCTGGAATGACTTTATGCTTCCACTGTTAATCTTGAACAAAGATTCAAAGATGTGGACATTGCCATTGTTCCAATACAACTATACAGGTCAGTATTTCAACGATTACGGTCCAAGTTTTGCTTCATATGTAGTAGGTATCATCACAATTACAATTGTTTACTTAATTTTCCAAAAGAATATTATTGCCGGTATGAGTAACGGTGCTGTGAAGTAGTTAAGAATAGAGACGAGGTTTTAACAATGGTTAAGGTAGATTTAGATCACGTATATAAAAAGTATGATGGTAATGATAAGTATTCAGTAACGGACTTTAATTTACATATTAAAGACGATGAATTTATCGTTTTTGTTGGGCCATCTGGGTGTGGTAAATCAACTACTTTAAGAATGATTGCTGGACTAGAGGATATTTCAAAGGGTACTTTGAAAATTGGTGGTAAAGTTATGAACGATGTTGCTCCAAAGAACCGTGACATTGCAATGGTATTCCAGAACTATGCTTTGTATCCTCACATGTCTGTTTATGACAACATGGCCTTTGGTTTGAAGTTGCGTAAGTATAGCAAAGAAGATATTGATAAGCGAGTACAACGTGCTGCAAAGATCTTGGGCTTGACAGATTACTTAAAGCGTAAGCCATCAGCACTTTCTGGTGGTCAACGTCAGCGTGTTGCTTTGGGACGTGCGATTGTGCGGGATGCTCCAATCTTTTTAATGGACGAGCCTTTGTCAAACTTGGATGCTAAGCTTCGTGTAACAATGCGTGCCGAGATTGCTAAACTACACCAACAATTGAAGACAACTACTATTTATGTAACTCACGATCAAACTGAAGCTATGACCTTAGCTGATAGAATTGTCATTATTAAGGATGGTAAGCAACAACAAGTTGGTAGTCCACTTGAAGTATATAACAAACCAGCTAATGTCTTTGTTGCTGGTTTTATCGGTTCGCCTGCTATGAACTTCTTCCATGTAATTTTAAAGGATGGCAAGATCATTGATAAAGATAATCATGACTTTGAAATTCCAGTTCCAGAAGGTAAGTTAAAGGCATTAAAAGAAAAAGGATATGACGGAAAAGAGTTGATCTTTGGTATACGTCCAGAAGATGTTCATACTGAGCAAGTATTTTTAGAAACCTATCCAGACAATGTTGTTGAAGCTAAAGTGGTAGTTTCAGAATTGTTAGGTGCTGAAACTCAGCTTTATACTAAAGTTGGTAATACTGAATTGGTATCGAAGGTAGACCAAAGAGACTATGCTAAGCCTGGCAATATGGTAAAGATGGGCTTTGAAATGAATAAGGCGCACTTCTTTGATCCTGAAACTGAAGTAGCAGTTGAGAACTGAGGTTAAGTAATGACTAAAGACTTAATTACATTTGATGAAAAAAATAAAGTTTTTCATTTGCATAATGACCAAATTTCATATCTGATTTCAATTGAAGATGGTGGCACACTAAGTCACTTGTATTTCGGTAAAAGTATCAAAGCGTATCATGGTGAATTGCGGTATCCACGACTTGATCGAGGATTTTCAGGTAATTTACCCGGATCATTAGATCGTACTTTTTCAAAAGATTCTTTGCCACAAGAATACAGTAGTGCAGGCGAAATGGACTTTAGAGCGCCAGCAATGATTGTGCGCCAACCAGACGGTTCTAATGCAGTATTTTTAACCTATGAAAATTATCAAATTGTGCCAGGAAAGCCTGAACTAAAAGGTTTGCCTCATGCATGGGTAAAGAATAAGGATGAAGCTGAAACTTTAATCATTACTTTAAAAGATAAGTTTAGTGAGCTGAGATTTGACTTGCTTTATACAATTTATCGTGATCGTTCGGTAATTGTGCGTTCGACTAAAGTTAGAAATGCTGGTAAGGAAACGGTAAAAATTGAAAAAGTAGCTTCGATGCAAATGGATTTCGTAGATCGTGACTTTGACATGATTACACTGCCAGGTGCCCATGCGCATGAAAGACGGGTTGAACGAAACACGGTTAATCAAGGAATTCATGTTTATTCCAGCATTCGCGGCACTTCAAGTCACCAAATGAATCCATTTGTTGCTTTAGTTGATCAAGATACAAATGAGTTTGCTGGGGATGCATATGGTTTCGCCTTTGTTTACTCTGGCAATCACAAGTTTGAAGTAGAAAAAGATCCGTATGCGCAAACCAGGATTGTTGTTGGCATTAATGATTACAACTTTAGCTGGATGCTAAATGCGCAAGAGAGTTTCCAAACACCTGAAGTATTAATGGTTTATTCAGATCAAGGTTTGAATAAGATGAGCCAAGCTTTCCATAGTATCATTCATGATCGCATTATGCGAAGCAAATACAAAGATCAGGTTCGGCCAATTGTGGTGAATAACTGGGAAGCAACTTACTTCGATTTTGATGAAGATAAGTTAAAGCCAATTGTTGATAAGGCTAAGGAATTAGGCATTGAGATGTTTGTGCTTGATGATGGTTGGTTTGGCCATCGCGATGATGATAATTCTTCCTTGGGCGATTGGCAGGTCTTTGAGAAAAAATTCCCTCATGGCCTAGCTCACTTTGCCAATTACGTTCATCAGCAAGGGCTTAAGTTTGGTTTGTGGTTTGAACCAGAGATGATCTCAATTGATTCTAATTTGTATCAAAAGCATCCCGATTATTTGATGCATGTTCCTGGAAGAACACCAAGTCCAGCTCGTAACCAATACTTGCTTGATTTAGGCCGAGCAGAAGTACGTAATAATATTTTTGACCAAATGAAAGCAATTCTTGACTCAGGCAAGATTGACTACATTAAGTGGGATATGAATCGCCACTTGTCTGATATTTACCAAGCTGATTTGCCAGTAGATCGACAAGGCGAAGTCTATCACCGTTATGTATTAGGTCTATATGATTTACTTGAAAAAATTGTTGATCGTTATCCTGACCTCTTAATTGAAGGCTGCTCAGGTGGTGGTGGGCGCTTTGATGCAGGCATGGCCTATTACAACCCACAAATCTGGGCTAGTGACGACAGCGATGCAATTGATCGGTTAAGCATTCAATATGGCACTAGTTTAGTCTATCCACAATCAATGATGACTTCACATGTTTCGGTTAGTCCTAATGAGCAAAATGGCCGGATTACGCCGTTTAAGACGCGTGGTATTGTCGCAATGTGGGGGGATTTAGGTTACGAGCTTGATTTAACTAAATTAAGCGAATCAGATCAAAAGGCTGTTGCTGAGCAAGTAGCTGAATATAAGAAAATTAGAGCAGTTACTCAATATGGTACTTTTTATCGCTTGAAAAATGCGCAAGAAGGCAACCAATGTGCATGGGAAACTGTTTCAGCTGATAAAAACGAAGTAATTTTATCTACAGTTAAGGTCATGGCCAGTGCACAGCCATACTTCACTAAGACTAAATTAGTTGGTCTTGATCCAAATAAACAGTATGAAGATCAGGTAACCCACCAAGTATATGGCGGTGACGAATTGATGAACCTGGGAATTTATGATCCGGTTGAACACGGCGATTTCATGGCTTATCAGTATCACTTTAAAGCAATTAACTGAGGAAGTTTGTAATGGCAATTAAAAACAAAGTAATGTTGATTACTTACCCTGATAGTTTAGGTAAGAATCTAAAAGAATTAAATGAAGTTTTACATGAGGACTTAAAAGGCGCAGTTGGTGGCATTCACTTGTTGCCGTTTTTCCCATCAACTGGTGATCGCGGCTTTGCTCCAACTGACTACACGACAGTAGATCCTAAATTTGGCGATTGGTCAGACGTTGAGAAGTTAGGCGAAGAATATTACTTAATGTTTGACTTTATGATTAATCATATTTCGCGCCATTCCAAGTATTATGAAGATTTCCAAAAGAATAAAGACCAAAGTCCTTATGCAGATTTATTCTTAAGCTGGGATAAATTCTGGCCAAAAGGTCGTCCGACCAAAGAAGATGTGGACTTAATCTATAAAAGAAAAGATCGTGCCCCATATCAAGAAATTACTTTTGCCGATGGGACGAAAGAAAAACTTTGGAATACTTTTGGTCCGGAACAAATTGATCTTGATGTGCGTAAGCGAGTAACACAAAAATTTATTAAAGAGACCTTAGTTAGCCTAATTCATCACGGAGCCGATATTATTCGATTGGATGCCTTTGCTTATGCTGTCAAAAAGCTAGATAGTAATGATTTCTTCGTAGAACCAGAAATCTGGGATTTGCTTAAGCAAGTACAAGATGATATTGCCGATGAAGGTGCAACAATTTTACCAGAAATTCATGAACACTATTCAATGCCGTTCAAGATTGCTAAACATGGTTACTTTATCTATGATTTTGCTTTGCCAATGGTAACCTTGTATTCACTGTATTCTGGTGAAAGCAATCGCTTGGCAGCTTGGCTGAAAAAGTGTCCAATGAAACAGTTTACGACTTTGGATACACATGACGGAATAGGTGTAGTTGATGCCCGTGATATTCTCTCTCCTGAAGAAATCAATTATACCAGTCAAGAGCTCTATCAAGTTGGCGCTAATGTAAAGAAGAAGTATTCTAGTGCTGAATACCATAATCTTGATATCTACCAAATTAATACTACTTTTTACTCTGCTTTAGGCGATGATGACCAGAAATACTTCATGGCACGGTTATTGCAAGTCTTTGCGCCAGGGATCCCGCAAGTTTATTATGTGGGGATGCTGGCTGGCAAGAATGATCTTGAATTACTAGAAAAAACTAAGGAAGGACGCAACATTAATCGACATTATTATAGTCGCCAAGAAGTAGCTGAAGAAGTTAAACGTCCGGTAGTTAGTTCACTCTTAAAATTATTTACTTTTAGAAATACTGAACCTGCCTTCGATCTTGATGGTTCAATTGAAATTTCTACTCCAAATGAAAATGAAATCCAAATTATTCGTAAAAATAAAGAGCAAACTAGTCAAGCAGAATTAAAGGCTAATTTAAAAGATTTAACTTATCAAGTTGTAGTTAACGGCAAAGAAGTTAAATTTTAATCTTTTCCCTCTAGACCAAAAATAAATAATAGCAATATAAATAAGCAATCCTGCTCAATTTGAGTATAGGTTGCTTATTTTGGTTACTAACAACTTATCACAAAATAAATTAGCTTTATTCAAATAAAAATCAAATAATCTTGTTATGCTTAAAGAGGGAAGAAGGGATAAATGTTGAATATTTACGGGAAATACGCCCCAACTTTAGATAAATTGCTTGGCCAAATGATGGCGCAGTTTGAGCAGTTAAATAAAAATTATGAAAAAGAACACGGCGAACGACTTTATGAACATTTACGTGGTCGGGTAAAAAGTGAAGCTAGTATGGAAGGTAAATGCCAAAGAAAAAATTTACCATTGACGCCACAATCAGCTTTGCGTGTTAACCGTGATAGTGTTGGTCTCCGTGTAGTTTGCAATTTTATTGATGATATTTATACTTGCATTGACTTTATTAAACAATGGGATAATGTCAGTGTCTATCAGGAAAAAGATTATATTACTAATGCTAAACCGAACGGTTATCGTTCATATCATATGATTCTTGATGTGACTATACCCGATGAGGATGTTGACGGTAATATACCGGGTCATTATTTTGTTGAAGTGCAGCTAAGAACTATCGCCATGGATACTTGGGCAAGTCTAGAACATGAAATGAAATACAAGCACAAGATTAAGAATCCTGAGATGATTGGCGAAGAATTAAAAAGAGTAGCAGATGAATTAGCTTCTTGTGATGTATCAATGCAGACGATTCGACAATTAATTAGGGAAGAGGATTAGTAATTAATGAAGATTTTAGTAGCAGAAGATGAACCACAGCTATTGCGTGTTTTAACCATTGCCATGGAACATGCTGGTTATGATGTTGATCCAGTAGACAATGGACTAAAGGCAGTAGAACATGCTAAAGAAAATTCTTATGACGTAATTATGTTAGATATCATGATGCCAGTCATGGATGGAATTACTGCTTTGAAAAAGATCCGTGAGAGTGGCGACAAGACTTATATTTTAATGTTGACCGCTAAGGCCGAGGTTGATGACCGAGTAACTGGACTTGATAGTGGTGCTGATGATTATTTGACTAAGCCGTTTTCACTTAAGGAATTGCTAGCACGGCTGCGTTCAAAAGAACGTCGAGAAGATGATTTTACACCTAATAAATTGGAATTAGGGGATGTAACTTTAAATGTATCTAAGCAAGAGTTAGTTAGTCATAACTCAATTCGTTTGAGCGGAACTGAGACCCAGTTGATGAATTACTTTTTATTAAATCAAAATAAGGAATTATCAACAGAAGAGTTGCTCAATCATGTTTGGAAAAATGATATTGATGCAAACGCTGATGTGGTCTGGATCTATGTTTCATATTTGCGACAAAAACTGCAGTCAATTCAAAGTTCAGTTCGAATTGAAGGCGATAAGGGTGGCTCGTATAAGTTAGTTAAGTAGGTGAGCAGATGATTCAAAAATTTCGTTGGAAGTTTATTGGTACTTCTGTTGCTGCCTTATTTGTAGTCCTATTGTTAACCTTAGGCGGCTTAGTTTGGGTGACTCATGTTCAAAGTCAAAATGAAGTCGATCGGGTGCTGACAGCTTTAGTTAAAAATGAAGGACGTTTATCACCTAAAAATGCCAAGCCAGCTTTTGGTGATCAACGCGATCCAATTAATCGCAATTTTTTAGGTGGGCAATATAATCCTGAAGCGGTTTATCAGTATCGCTATTTTGCAGTAATGATTGATGAAAGTCATCGCGTACATGTGATCAACGATAATAATGTTTACAAGGTTAATAATTCTAAGATTCAGAATATTACCAGAGCAGCTTTAGAAAATGGAGACAAAAGCGGTGTAGTCGCCCTAGGGCAAAATCAATATGCCTTCAGAGTTGCTAAAAATTCTACTGGTGAAACGATGATTGTCTTTTTAAATGAGACCCTAATTTTTAATCGTTTTTGGTTATTATTCAGGGTAGCTTTAGTTTTAGGATTAGGAGCTTTGATTGTCTTCGCTTTAGTTTTGATTTTAGTTTCAGGTAAAGCAATCAAGCCTACTGTTGATGCTTATCATAAGCAGCAGGAGTTTATTACTAATGCTGGTCATGAATTAAAAACACCATTAGCAGTTATTTCAGCGAATACAGAAATGGAAGAGATGCTTGGCAATAATTCTGAATGGAATGAAAGCAATAAAGAGCAAGTAGCAAAATTAACCAAATTAATTAATCGTTTGATTTCGTTAGCTCGTACCGGCGAGATGGGTGAACTTACCTTAAGTAAAATTGATTTTTCAAAAATTGTTGAAGAAACGACTAAAGATTTTAAATCAGTCATGAAGAAGAATGACTTAGTTTATCAAGTATCGGTGCGTGAAGGGCTGAATGTTTTAGCTGAAAAACATACTTTAGCTGAGATAGTTAACATCCTATTGGACAATGCCCAGAAATATTGTGATCCTCATGGCAAGATTCAGGTAAAATTGACTAAAGGTGGTACCTTAAGTAAATATGCAGTTTTGCGGGTAGAAAATACTTATCGTGAAGGTAAAGGCAAAGACTATAGTCATTTCTTTGATCGCTTTTATCGTGATGATAAGTCACATAATTCTAAGAAAGGTGGCTTTGGCATTGGTCTAGCCATGGCACAGGAATTAGTGGAAGCTTTTCATGGTAAAATTTCGGCCCACCACAAAGGTGAAGACATTGTTTTTACTGTTAGTTTAAAAATTGCTAAATGATCATTCTGTGATAGTTGTATAATTAGAGCAGAATTGGGGGATCATTTTGGCGAAGAGAAAATCAATTTATACCAAAGATGTTGTCCTGGTTATGGCAGCATCTTTCTTTTTTATGTTTAGTACAATGTTTGTTAATCCTTTGATTAATGGATATGCCAAAGAATTAGGCGCTAGCAGTGCTTTTGCTGGAATCATTGTCGGGATTATGAGTTTAGCAGCAATGTTTTTGCGACCGGTAGCTGGCAATTTAACCGATAAATTTTCTAAATACCGCTTATCGTTTATTGGCGGCACTTTAATTTTTGTAGGGGTAATGGGTTACGTTTTGACTCCGTCAAGTGGTTGGCTTTTGCTCTTTAGGTTAATTAACGGCACCGGTTATGTCCTGTGCACAGTTTGTATGACTACCTGGCTTGCTTTTTTAGTGCCGCGCCAACATGTTGGTGAAGCAATGGGCTTTTATGGTTTAATGAATGCTTTGGCAATGGCGTTAGCTCCAGCAGTTTCGATTAATATTTATCAAAAAATAGGTTATCGAACAAGTTTGGTGGCATCAGCTGTTTCAGCTTTACTTATGATTGTGGCCATTCAGTTTGTGGGCGATCATGCTTTGCCTAAAAAGCGAGTTCGAACGCAGAAGAAGAGTTTCAAAATTATCCAGTTTAATGTTTTACCGGTAGCAATTTTGACAACTTTATTTGCTATCCCGTATTTTGTAACACAGGCAGATATTGTAACTTATGTAGAACAAAAACATCTGACTGTTGCAGTTGGGTCATATTTCTTGATCTATGCGGTTGTTTTGTTGATTATTAGAGTAGGACTAAAAAGGTATTTTGATACAGTACGTTTTGGCGTCTGGTTTTGGTTAAGTTTAGTTTCAACGGCTGCTTACATTATCTTGCTCACAGTAATGAATAATGATTGGCAAATGGCTTTAGCGGCAGCTTTAATGGCGTCAGGCTATGGGATCATTTATTCAGTTTTGCAATCAACTGCGCTGTTGTTAGCACCGATTGAAGAACAAGGCTTAGCTAGTGCTACTTTTTATTTAGGATTAGA
Source organism: Lactobacillus sp. UMNPBX1 (assembly GCF_002554085.1). Classification (NCBI taxonomy): domain Bacteria; kingdom Bacillati; phylum Bacillota; class Bacilli; order Lactobacillales; family Lactobacillaceae; genus Lactobacillus; species Lactobacillus sp. UMNPBX1. Next base: position 155,224 of record NZ_PCZI01000002.1, on the reverse strand, counting down.
TATTGCTATGGCCTTTGGCCCGATGATCAGTGGTGTAATTGATTCTGCTTTACCGATAGAATGGTTCTATCCAGTAGAATTAGTCTTAGTTCCATTGATTTTAGTAGTTTATTTCATTTGGCGTAAGCGTTTGAATGGCGCAATTGACCATCATTAGAGGGAAAAATATGAGCGAATATGTAGTTAAATCTAAGTTAGAAGATAAAGAATGGCAAATTGCCAACCAAGTACGTGATCATGTTTTTGTTTGTGATGATGTTAAACATGATGCAGGTCCCAACCCAGTTGAGTATCTATGTGGTAGTGTTAATTCATGTATTGTGATGTCGGCAGGGATGATTACCAAGGCACATCAACTTGATGTTAGGAATTTTAGGGTAGAAAACCAGGCAAAAACGGAGAATCTCGGTCATGGTAAATCAGTAGTAACTGAGATGAAGATCAAGGTCTTCTTTGATTCGGCAATGACTAGAGCCGAGAAGGAAGAATTTTTAGCTCACACTTTGCATGTTTCCACTGTTTATCAAACTATTAAAGCAGCTGTCAAAATTTATGTGGAATTAGGAGAATAAGCGATGAGCGAGCCATATTACAAACAAGAATACCAGGGTGAAAGAAAGTTAGATGGTGAGGCCCCAGTTTTTAGTTTTGGTCAAATTATGAAAGAAACTTTTCTGCGACCATTTACCTGGAATGCAAGAACTACCAGAAGAAGTTTCTGGATTGGCATCATTGTAAGCGAGATTTTAATCTGGATCGGGGGCATTATTACTTTTTGTGCTACACTTATGCCAGTTTCACATTATGAAAATGATTCTGTTGATATGATTAATGGTTTTGCTTTCAATAGTAACCATATTTCAGCGATAGTAATTATTGGCATGATCATTTGGGGCTTGATCTATCTTTATTTGAAATTATGTCAATTAGGCCTAGCTGTAAGAAGATTGCATGATATCAATTATACAGGTTGGTGGATTTTGTTAATGCTGATACCGTTAGGTTGGATTTTTGTTCTGTATTTTGCAATTCAGCCAAGTAAGCAAGAACCAGTGAAATGGGGGACGTATCTCTACCTTGACGAATAATAAAAAATGTTATAATTGAACTATAAGAGATTACGTTAGGAGATTATATCGATGAAAACTAAGAATTTATTTACTTCATTAGCTGCCGCAGTGATGCTTTCAGCTGGTTTAGCTGGTGCAGGTGTGTCTGCTGCAGAACCAGTTCATGCAGCAACTACACAAACTTCAAGCAAAAAAGGTTCTATTAGCTTTAAGCGCAGATCAGTATCGGCTACTGTTAATAGTGATAATCCAAAAGTATTGGCATTCAGTACCACGGACACAAAACAGAGTACGGATAGTATAGATTCAGGATATACAAAAGGACAAACTGTTCAAGTTTACTTTTCAACTACTACTGTAGGTGGAGATATAGTATACTTTGTCGAGAACAAAACTATCAACGGAAAAGATAGCATGATTTTCATTCCTGCATCAGAAGTGACGGTTTCTAGCAAAGTCCCAACTTATGACGAATTCCAAAAACAAGCACAAAGTGACCAAAAAGCCATTCAAGATGCTTACAATAATAGAGCATTAAAGTACATCGTTGTTTCACCTAAGTCAAAAAAGGGTGCAAAGATCTACTACGCATATAAGAAGAGTGCTAAGGCTAAAAAGGTTTACTTTAAGGCAACCAAGAAGAAGATCAAGTACGGTAAGAAGTACAAGTCATCGATGATCGTTAAAAACGGTAAGAGCAGATATGCTTATATTGGTAAGAAGAGATACTTAAAGACCTCTACTATTAAAGTAGTAAGTGCTAAGTACGCACCAGTTCAATTATCAGATGATTTGAAGAACTTAATTGTTCAAAACTAGAAAAAGTTAATAAAAATTGTAGCGTAAAGGATGAATTATTGTCCTTTACGCTTTTTTGATCTAAAAATTAATAATAATATTGATAAAAAATCTCACTGACCTACAATAGACTTTGCGTTATTTTTAGGGAGTTGTAAAAATAAGAATGAAGAGAGTAAAAGTCTATTTAGGATTAGCTTGTTTGATGACGTTATTATGTTTGAAGCCGCAAGTGGTTGGGGCGCGAGAACTAAATCCATTTCAGACTAAGATGATTAATCCGCATACGTCTTATAGAATTTATCAAAACTTAACTCGTAAAGGTCCGTCAAGAAGTCTATGCCTTGCTAATACGTTTAAACATGGCAATGTTCAAGCCAGTGCAGTTAGAAAAGTTCGCGGCAATAAGTATTGCTATGTTTGGTTAGACGGACATAGAGGCGGTTGGGTCAATCAGCGAGCTTTTTTAAGAAGAAAAATTGCAGTTGTACATCAGATTAGTTTAGTGAAGAATTCGCATTATAGTTTTCCAACTAGGGATGCGATTAATTATGCAACAGATGCAGCAGGAACGGTAATTGAGCCAAGTAAAGTTAAAGTATCTCGAGCAGAAGTTTCATCAAGTAAAAAGGAAAGCTATCGGGTAAGTTATTCTTATGGTAAAGCTCATGCTCAGACAATTGTTCAAGTGAGAGCTAATGCTAGAGAGGGCATTGTTAAAGCAACCAAAAAACCACAAGCTGGAGACAGTGCTCGTAGCTGGTTCAAGCACTATAAGACGTCTGGTAATTGGGGTAGAAGCTTTGCTCCGGAAACTAGACCGCATGTTTTGAAAAGTGGACATTTTAGACTGAAAACCTATTTCTATCAACCTGCGACTTTATGTCAAAGTGATTCGGTAACTGGAACGGTGGGACCAGTACCAGAAGGATTGACCGTGTCAAATGGTTCAATGTATGCAACAATGTATCATTCACCACATGATACACGTGCTCACATTGTTTCTTATCAGTTTAATCATGTACCTAATCGCTATGTTATGCAAAAGTTGTCATGGCTACCTTGGTCACAATTTCTGCGGCTTGCATCCCATGTTAAGATAAGCCCATATATTAAATTGGGACATGGACAAGCAATCGGTTCAACTCGAAAGTATATTTATGTGATTGCTAATAACCATTTATTGCGCAAGAGCTCTCAATCAGAAGAAATTATGCAGATTAGTAAAAACAATTTGCAAATTAAACAGATTTGGACTTTTAAAGTTTGGAATCATTCAGCTAGAACAGGTCGTTATTTCCATAATGCTACTTTTGTAAATGATCACCAATTTATTGCCCTTTACCATGATGCCACAGACCACCGTTTTGAATATTGGGAAGTTACTCGTCAGGGTAATAGTTGGTATCCTAAAGAGATTGGCGCTACTAGAGGAGATTTTATGCGCAATGATTCTCCCGTTCAAGGAATTACCTATGACAAGCATAAAAAACAGATTTATTTGGCCTTTAATGATTATTTGTTTAAATTGAAACGCTCAGGTAAAGTGCTGGCTAGAGGTCACTTTCATACAGGTCGTGAATTTGAGGGGATTAGCATAAATGGTCGGCATTTATACGCAGAGCTGGCGCAAAGGCCAGAATTGTTGAGGCAGAGGATAAAATAATTAAAATTTTAAATTTTTATGTATCTTCTAATAGTTGAATTTGTACTGTATGATATTAGTAATGATTATTAGATAAAAATAAGGGAGTGAGAATATGCAATATCCTGATAAATTTCATTTGACGCAAGATCAGAACAGAAGATTTGCTAGGAAAAATCTTGTTAGATTAATATTTACTAATTCACGTTTTGAAGGATTGACTACGACATTGCCTCAAACCCAAACCATTGTTGATGGAATGAGTGCTGCAGGTGTGTCAATAGATGATACTAACGTAATTGTACAGTTAAAGAGAGGATGGCAATATATAATTAATGAAAATAAGCCTCTTTCTTTGAAAATTGAACAAAACATTAATTTATTAGTAGCACGTTATGATTCATTAGATCCAGGAAATTTTAGAACTGGGGAAGTTACAGTTGAGTTGGGCAATAATCGGGGAGAGTACAAACCAGATAGTCTAAACTATAAACAAGAAGAAAAATTTTTTGATGAGTTAATGCATAGTGATACTTCAATTGCAGATAAGGCAATGACGTTGATGTATCATAATATGCGTAATCAATTATTCTGGGACGGGAACAAGCGCACTGCTACACTAGCTGCAAATAAATTAATGATTGACCATGGGGCAGGACTAATTAATGTTCCACTAGATAGATGGGATAAGTGGAATGAATTAATTAGTAAATATTATTTGAGTGGAGAAATGAATGCTCTCAAAGACTGGACTTACGAAAATGGTATTCAAGGTGTTGTGTTGAATAAAAACTCAAATCTACCTAAACCAGATATTAACCCAACTGATTATGACTAGATACTAAAGTAGACCATTAAGGTCTGCTTTTTTATATTAAAAGCATTTATTAATAAAAAATTGTTAAAATAAAAAAATGTTAGTGCAATTACGAATATATAAAGATTTTGATAGATAACAAGATGTAGAATGCAAAAGATTGGTTAAGAAAGTAATGAGGAGAAAAAGATGAATAAAAAAGTGAAAGTTACTAGTCTAGCCGCAATTGCATTAGCATCTTTAGCATTAACTGGTGCTAATTTGAATGATCAAGTTAAGGCAGATATTACTACAAATGCTGGTAGTAGCAAATCAGTATCACAACCTAATTCTGCTGTAGTAGCTAATGAGAGTGATACAAATAAATTAGCAGGATCAAAATCTGCTGCACAATCAGAAGAGAATAAGAACGATACTTCAAAGTCTTCGGCCACCAATGCTCAACCTAAAATGAGTCAACCTGTAGTTAATACAAATAATGATGTTAAGCAACCTGTAAACAATGGCGATTCGATTGACACAGCTTATGAACTTAATTTTAATTATGATGATGCTATTAAGAGGAGCAATAAAATTAAATTCATCAAGGGATTAACTAGTGATGATGTAAGAAATTATTTTATGAATCATTCTAGTATGTTTATAAATGGTAAAAAGGCTGTAAATCGTTATACCGAAAATATTAATAATACCGACGATGAACAAAAAAATGTTGATGAAAAATACGGTTATGAAACGGACAAATACTCTAAATTCAGTGGCTATGCTATCATTGTAAGAAATAAAAAAAATCAACAGATTTATAATAAAAAACATGTTTTGATTCTTGAACCAGGAGATACTATTGAAATTAAGCGAAATGCTTCATATCTGTTACCTAATAAGTGGTATAAATGGATAATGACTGGAGATACTATTGGTAAGAATGTGATTGAAGAAATTGAAAAAGAAATGGGAAAGAAAATACCTGTAGAAATCGTAAGTAGAGTGTCTGAAAGTAACGGTTTCTTAACAGAAAAAACAGATTTGTTTGGTAATTTACCTAGGATTACATCAAACAAAAAGATAAATGGTAATCCTGTTTTTTATGACTTTGGTAGATATATGACGTTGCCATTTGTTCAATTCGTGATTTCAAATGATACAGATGCAACTGTAATTCCACATAATCCATATGACGTTGGAGCACCAGCCGATTGGGTACAAGATACTCCTGTAGTACCTGAAAATGGTGACAAGAAGGGAAGTCAAAAAGCTGATGATGCAATTAAGAACGATTCTGATTCAAATAAGTCAGATTGGAATAATGCACCAGTAGATAATGGTACTGACTTTTCATTTACTCCTATTACTAATGTTGAAGAACCTACATCAGTAACTACAAGTTCAACAGCAACAACTGTTAATACATCTTCCGAAAATACTGATAAACAAAATATAAGTCAAAAAGCAACCGTAGCAAATACCAAAAACTTGGTTTACATTCATAATGCTTTTGTTTATGACAAAAATGGCAAGTTGATTTTATCTAAGGATGGCTATCGCTTAAAGGCACTCCACACTAAAGCTAAGATTCTTGATAATGGCAAGATTTATACCATCAAAGGCAAGAAATACTACAGAGTGGGCAAGAACCGTTTTGTAAAAGTAGCTAATGTTGGTAGAGTGTCAAAGGCTCAAAAGATTAATACCCGTGGTACGATTGCTGCTACTAAGAAGTATGGTGTTAAACTTTACAATGCTAATGGTAAATACACTAAGAAGTACTTAACTGTGGCTAAGAAAGTTAAATTTGATGCAAAGAAATTTATGAAAGGAACAACTTTCTACAGAATCAAGGGAACTAACACTTGGGTTAGATCAGGCAATATTAAGTTAGTTAAAACAGCCAAGTAATATACGTTTCCTGCAGATAACACGTACTGATGGAATATTGTTTCTAAAAACTCTACAAAATAAAAAATATTCATTCTTGAAATGATTTTCCAAAAAAGTTATCTGCAGTTACTACTCTTTAAATGATTTAATTGCTATACGAAGCGTAAGTCGTTCCATGACGAGATAGCATCATGCTATCTCGTCTTTTTTTATTCGAAAGCTCTTTTTGAAAATATCATGATAAAAGTTCATAATAGAAATTGTTTGTTTATGTTAAAGGAGTTGTTTTATTTTTTATGAAGAATAATGATCACAGCAAGATAAGTCGTAGTAGTCTGGTCTTGATGATTTTTTCTTCTATTTTTGGATTTAGTAATTCTCTGACAGCTTTTTACCAAATGGGTTATTCAAGTATCATTTGGTATATTGTCACCGCTATTTTATTCTTCTTGCCATCAGCCTTAATTTTCGCTGAATATGGTGCTTCCTTTAAAGGAATTAAAGGTGGAATCTTTTCATGGCTTGAAGGATCTACTAATGAAAAAGTAGCATTTATTGGAACTTTTATTTGGCTATCAGCTTGGGTGATTTGGTTGGTTTCTTCAACCCAATTCTTCTTGGTTTCAGTTTCAACTGCAATTTTTGGTCATGATACAACCCAAAGTTGGCATTTAGGACCATTAACTTCAACCCAATTATTAGGTGTTTTAGAAGTTATTTTTTGGCAATTGTTACATTCTGTGCCGCAAAGGGAATTGATAAAATAAAGGCGATTAATAATATTGGTGGGATCTTTACTTTAGGAATTGCCATTGGTTTTACAGCAGTTTCACTTTTTGTCTTTATTTTGAATCATGGGCAATTAGCTGAACCAGTGACCGCACAAAATATGGTTCATTCACCTAATCCAGCATTTCAGTCACCGATTGCGGTTATTTCATTTATTGTCTATGCTTTATTTGCCTATGGTGGTCTGGAAACAACCTCAGGAGTAATTGATTCAGTTGATAAACCGGAAAAGAATTATCCTAAGGCTCTGATTACGGCCATGGTATTAATGACAGCACTTTATGTTGTAAACATCTTTATGTGTGGGGTGGCTGTTAATTGGAACAAATCGTTAGGTGGTAAAGGTGTTGACTTAGCTAATGTCGAATATGTTTTGATTAATAATTTAGGTATTGTCACTGGTCATAGCCTAGGTCTATCACATTCTACTTCACTGGCAATTGGAACTGTCTTTTCTCGTTTGGCCGGAATTGCGGATGTGTTATCAGGAATTGCCGCTGCCTTTTTGATGGTTTATTCACCGATTAAATCATTTATTGAGGGGTGTGATCCGCGACTATTACCTAAGAAAATGGTTAAGTTAAATAAGCACAATATGCCTGAATTCTCGATGTGGGTACAAGCAATTGTGGTTAGCGTTATTATCTTATTTATTTCATTTGGTGGTAATGGAGCACAACAATTCTATACAATTTTAATGGATATGATGAATGTTTCTTCATCAGCACCATATTTATTTTTAATTGCTGCTTACCCATTTTTTAAAGCTAAAAAAGACTTAGATCGGCCATTTGTTTTTATTGAAGGTAAGAAAAAAGTTTGGGCAACGACAATTGTTGTTTGGTTAGTGGTTGCGGTCGGAATTATCTTTACTTGTATCGAACCACTCTTTACCGGAGACTGGCAAACTTCATTCTGGACGGCTATTGGTCCAGTGGCCTTTGGTGTTGTTGCTTGGATTTATTACGCATATAATGAACGAAAAGAAAAAGCAATGGCTTAATACGCAAAATAAGACGAATGATTTTGTCCTTCGTCTTATTTCTTTTCTCTATTTTTTACTTTAAGCCAGCTACTCTGACAACATCGCGTTCAATCATTAATTCCTCATTAGTTGGAATAACCATACCAACAATAGTTGAGTCGGGCTTGGTAATAATGGTGGCATTTTCTTTATTAGCGGCTGAATCAGGCTTAAGGCCTAAAAGTTCGAGTGAATCCATGACATGTTCACGGACACCAAAGTCGTGTTCACCAACACCAGCTGTAAAGGCGATACCATCTAGGCCACCCATTTCAAGGGTATAAGCACCAACATAGCGAATGATTCGATTAATGAAAATGTTCCTAGCTAAGTCAGCACGCTTCTTCTTTTCCCCTTCGAGCTTAGTCATGTCACCACGTAAATCACGCATATCTGGTGAAATACCTGAAATTCCTAACAAACCAGATTCGTTGTTTAGAACCTTAAGCATTTGATCAGCATCAAGATTTTCCTTTTTCATGACAAAAGCAAGTAAAGAAGGATCAACATCACCTGAACGGGAACTCATCGTAATACCCGCCATTGGTGAAAAGCCCATTGAAGTATCGAATGATTTACCATCTTTCACAGCGGTAACTGAAGCACCAGATCCTAAGTGACAAACGATTAATTTCAAGTCCTTTAAGTCGCGTTTCATAATTTCAGCGGCCTTTTGACTAACATATCTAACCGAAGTGCCATGTGCGCCATATTTTCTTGCACCGTATTTTTCATAGTATTTATATGGAAGTGAGTACAAGTAGTGCACTGGATCCAAGGTTTGGTGGAATGAAGTATCAAAGACAGCGACTTCAGGGACGCCAGGCAATACTTTCATGAAGGCCTTAATGACATCGGCTTCAGCGGTATTATGAAGCGGCGCATATTGTTTCAAATCATAAATCTTTTGTAGTGACTTTTCATCAATTAAGGTGGAGTCCTTAAATTCTTCACCACCCGCAACAATTCGATGTCCGATTCCGATGATTTCTTTAGGATCGTCAATTAAATCATACTTTTTTAAATTTTCAAGCAAGATTGTAACGGCAGTTTCGGAATCAGGAATGTCAACTTTTTCTTGGTGTTTTTCACCTTTAACCTTGATTGTAAAGGTGGAGCCGTTAAGCCCAACTCGATCAGCCATCCCTTCGCTGATAACTTTTTCATCAGGAAAGGTGAAAAGCTTAAATTTAAAAGAAGAGCTACCCGAATTAATCGCTAAAATTTTTTTCATAAATTATGCCTCTTTTTCTTAATTTTTGCAGTGCAACCTATCCAGTAAGGGCATGCAATAAAGAAAATGCCACTAATCTGCTTTAAGTAAGTTCTTGCAGTAATAGTGTCAACGTCTTTATTATACAACTTTTGCTGTAAGCTCTTACAGATATTTTTTTATTACTAAAATTTATATATAAATTTGATTGATCATATATAAATTTAGAATATCAATTTGCAACAAAACCGCTTACAAACTATAATGAAATTAACATACAATATATATTGAGAGGAGAAAAACGAATGACCCACTACTACGAAGGCTTTCCACAAAGTGACCGCGATGAAAAAATCAAGATGGTGAATGTGGATGAACTTGAAGAACGTGTTAAGAAGGTAATGCCAGAAGGTGCATATTATTATATTGCTTCGGGTGCAGAAAATGAATGGACTTGGCGTAACAATACTGCTGCTTTTAATCATTTTCAAATTGTACCTCGTGCTTTGACTGAGATGGCTGATCCGCAAACTGATACTGATTTTATGGGGATGTACTTAAAGACGCCAATTATGATCGCTCCAATTGCTTGTCATGGAATTGCACATAAAGATGCGGAAGTCGCAACGCAAAAGGGTGCTGCTATGGCTGGTGCGCTCTTTAGTTCTAGTACTTATGCTAATAAGAGTGTAGAAGAAATTGCAGCTGCAGCTCCAGAAGCACCAAGGTTTTTCCAACTTTATTTGAGTAAAGACTGGAATTTTAATCAGATGGTTTTTGATGCAATTAAAAAAGCTGGTTATCAAGGCATTTTCTTAACCGTTGATGCTTTGGTATCAGGTTATCGTGAAGCAAACTTGCGGACTAACTTTACTTATCCTGTACCATTGGACTTCTTTAAGCGTTACCTTGGTGCAAAAGGTAAAGGTCAAAGCGTAGCTCAAATGTACGCTTCTTCTGCGCAAAAGATTGGTCCTGAAGATGTTAAAAGAATTAAGAAAGAATCAGGTTTGCCAGTCTTTGTTAAAGGTGTTATGTGTGCTGAAGATGCCTATAAAGCAATTGGAGCCGGTGCTGATGGAATTTACGTAACTAATCATGGTGGTCGTGAAGTTGATGGTGCTCCTGCTACCATTGATGTTTTGCCAGAAATTGCGCAAGCAGTAAATCATCGGGTGCCAATTATCTTTGATTCAGGTGTCCGTCGTGGCTCTCATATCTTTAAAGCTTTGGCTTTGGGTGCTGACATTGTTGGAATCGGTCGTCCATATCTTTATGGTTTAGCCTTAGGTGGTGCGCATGGAGTTGCTTCAGTTATTGAACAATTAAATGATGAATTAAAGATTGATATGCAATTAACGGGATGCAAGACAATTGATGACGTTAAGCATGCTAAATTGACGCACATTGCTTATACTGCTGATAATTTGCCATCTAATACTGATCCAAGCAGACGCAAGGAATATCCGGTAACTGACGAAAATCAAGTTAAGCAAACTGATGCGGTATCTGGTGCTTCTAAGTTAGAAGGAAAGCCAGCTCCGGAGCCAGAGGCTGATACCACAACTGGTGCATCAGTAAGATAAAGCAAAAATATAATTAATATTCTCAATATGATTGTCATTGAATAAATGATAGTCATATTTTTTTACTATCAAGAACTCAGCGGCTACAATCAAGGTGAAAGCGATTTGATTTTTGGAGAGGAAAATTAAATTATTGAAGAGAATAATGTTTTGACTGATACTGAAGAGCTTAAAATCTTGAGTGATCTTGTTGCAATAAAATCCGTTAATGATAATGAAATTTTAGTAGCAAAATATTTACAAAAACTATTAGGAGAAAGAAATGATAAATTAAGCCATAGAAAGAAATAGAAATTTATAGAATTTAGTAGAAGCAAATGCTATAATCTTTACTAAAGGTAATATGTGGAGATGAAGATTATGGCAGTTCTTAAACCTAAAGAGATGGCTGAACGCTTGGGTGTGACAGTGCGCACTTTACAGGAGTGGGATCGTAAAGGAATTTTTCCAGCACATCGTACTCCAACAAATAAGCGCTACTATACTGAACAGGATTATCTTAAGTACATTAATAATAATTCTGATCCTAAGAAGGATAAGCGCAAGGTAGTTGGCTACGCACGCGTTTCAACTGCTAATCAAAAGGATGATTTAAAAGATCAAGAAGAGTTCATACGCGAATTTGTCAACGCTAAAGGGATTATTCTTGATGAAATGATCATCGATATTGGTAGCGGTCTGAATTATAAGCGCAAAAAGTGGAATAAGCTTCTTGATGAAGTAATGCAAGGAAAGATTAAAACAATTTACATTACTTACCAAGATCGTTTTATCCGCTTTGGTTATGATTGGTTTGAAAAACTATGTAATCAAAATGGCACCAAAATAGTAGTCTTAAACAATCGAGAAACGTCGCCTAATGAAGAATTGGTTCAAGATGTCTTAAGTATTTTACACGTCTTTTCTTGTCGTCTTTACGGCTTACGTAAATACAAGCATAAGATTAGCGAAGACAAGGAGTTGACTAATAAATGATAGTAAAAACACGCGTTTACCGTCTAAAACCAGATGAGGCGATGAAGCAAATTTTGGACGATTGGTGTAACTACCGTCGATACTGTTGGAATCAAGCCTTGGCTTTATGGCAAGACTTGTATATGGCACGTACTATTTTTGATAAAGTAGTTGCCACTACCTTTATTCCTAAGCAGAATAAAAAGACTAAGAAATGGCGCATGACTCATCAAGATTATCACTTAAATCCTAGTCCTAATTGGCGTTTAGTAAGAGACCTAATGATTGAACAAAAGGAAGATTGGCAGTATGCCTACTCTGCTCGCACTTTACAGTTAGCGGTACAGGATTTAGGCAAAGCATGGCAAAATTTCTTTAATAAAGCACAGCCTGATTGGGGCAAGCCTAAGTTCCGCTCTAAGAAAAATCCGCGCCAAGGCTTTAAAACTGATCGAGCAAAGATAGAGGATGGACTACTTTGGTTAGAAATGCCTAGAGATACCCCATATAAGGATCGTTGGGCAGGGATCGAACTTTCAAATAAGCCTTTATCGGGTAAAATTGGTGTAGTTTCAATTTTTAAAGTAAACCATAAGTATTATGCTTCTATACCTTATAAGCTAGAAAAGCCTTTACCCAAGGCTAAAACTGGCAAAGGTACAGGAGTTGATATTAATGTAGGGCACTTTAATTATCAAGATGGACAGTGTTTAGTCTTGCCTAAGTCACTAAAGAGGCTTTATGCGAAAATCAAGTTTTATCAAAAGCGTTTAGCTAAGAAGCGGACAGTTAATGGCAGAATCAAGGGGACACAAAGTAATAAGTATTTGAAGACGAAAACCAAGCTTCAATCTTGTTATGAACGTGTTTCCAATATTCAGCACGACTTGATGCACAAGTTTACAACCAAACTGGTTAATGATTATGACCAAATAGTAATTGAAAACTTAGACGTAAAAGGCATGCTTATGAGTCGCGTTGCTTCAAAAGGTATGCATCGATCAATGTTTGGACTGTTTAGACAGCTATTGGCTTATAAGTGTGATTGGTATGATAAAGAACTGATCTTGGCTAATAAGCTTTATCCGTCAACACAAAGATGTGCAGTTTGTGGTATGGTCAAAAAAGGTGATGAAAAAGTCACCTTAAAGGGTAATCAAAAGCATGGCACTAAGCATAATGAATATATTTGTTATAATCCGGACTGCCCAAATTATGGCAAAGTAGTTGATCGCGATGAAAATGCCATGAAGAACTTGACGCTGTTAATCAACCATCCAGAATTAAATAAAGCAATATAAATTATCCACGGTCAGGCTATGACCGATAACGATGCCATCATAGTTGGTCAATGCGATTACTCCCTAGTTGGAATATCAGAATACCGGCGTTTTAACGGTGGCGAATGTAAAATGGAAAGGAAAAATATAAGCCTTTGAAGTATGGAAAATACCATTCTTCCATGCTTTTCTACATTTTATATAGCAGAACATGGAATTAGTTCACGTTTGTTGGAATATTCCACAACTCGCGCAGATTTATTTGCTGAAATCGGAACAGGCCATCCCATTTTAGCAATTTCTGGTCACATGGATGTTGTTTCACCAGGTGAATTAGATCAATGGCATACTGATCCCTTTAAATTAACCAATAAGGATGGTAAATTGTACGGCCGCGGAGCGACTGATATGAAGTCTGGTTTAGCTGCCTTGGTTATTGCCATGATTAATATTCATGAACACCATTTAATTAAGCATGGTAGTATCAGGCTGTTAGCTACTTTTGGTTGGTGAACCTTCTGGCTACATTATTGCCATTGCTCATAAGGGTTCGATGGATATTAAGTTAACTTCCCAAGGCAAGGAAGCTCATAACTCAATGCCTGAAAAGGGTTATAATGCGATCGATCCATTAATGGATTTATTAGTTAAGGCCAACAAGGCTTTTAGAGAAACAGATAAAAACAATCCAGACTTAGGTAAGTTGACGTTCAATACTACTGTTTTTACTGGCGGGGAACAGGTCAACATGATTCCCGGAGAGGCTACCGCGCAAATTAATGTGCGGACTATTCCTGAGTTCAATAATAGTTTGGTTGAAAAGAAATTAACTGAATTAGTTAAGGCAGAAAATGCGCAAGGAGCTAAAATCAAAATGGACATCTATATGTCGGAGCCTTCAATTAAAACTGACGGTAAGTCTGAATTTGTTAAATTAGCTCAAAAAATTGGAGCAAAATATGCGGAAAAGCCGATTCCAACAGTTGCTATTAAACCAGTAACTGATGCTTCAAATTTGATTGCCGACAAAGGACCTAGCTATCCGTTTGCCATGTTTGGTCCTGGTAATGACACGCCGCACCAAGTTAACGAATATGTTGATGAAAAGATGTATTTGAACTTTGTGAAGATCTATACTGAATTGTTTGTGGCCTATTTGAATAAATAATTTGGAAAGTAATAAAGAGCCTAGGCAAAATTTTAGCCTAGACTTTTTTATTGTATTTTGAAGTATTTTTTAGCCGCATCACTCATCCGTTCAGGGGTCCAAACAGGATACCAGACAAATTCTACATCAACATTTTTAACTTCAGGGACTTTTTTAACGGCTGTTGTAATCTGCTTGATCAAATAATCAGTCAAAGGACAGGCAGGTGTAGTTAATGTCATATTGATGAGACAGATCCCATCTTGATCGAGGTCAATTTCATAAATCAGCCCCAAGTTGACCACATCGACGTTTAATTCTGGGTCAATAACTTGAGCTAAATGTTCAATAATATCGTTTTTAATTGTTTTGCTATCACGCATTGTGTTACCTACGCATCTTTACCAAAAATTTTTGCTTTAATTGCTTGACCTGTTGGTGTACCAGCTAAACCGCCGATTCCAGTTTCACGCAGAGATGCCGGCATTTGATGACCAACTTTCTTCATTGCTTCAATACATTCATCAGCTGGGATTACACTTGTACATCCCGCTAGCGCCATATCAGCTGCGATAAGTGCATTACCAGCGCCAATACCATTTCTTTTGACGCAGGGAACTTCAACCAAACCGGCAATCGGATCACAGACTAACCCAAGCAAGTTAGACATCGCAATCGATAAAGCTTGGGCACTTTGTTCAGCACTGCCACCAGCCACTTCAACTGCCGCGGCAGCACCCATGGCTGAGGCACTACCGACTTCTGCTTGACAGCCGCCAGTTGCCCCCGCAATTTCGGCATTATTGGCAATCACCATGCCAAAACCGCCAGCAGTAAAAAGAAAGCGAATCATTTGCTCTTCGCTGAGCTGTAATCTTTTTTCTAATAAAAATAGAACGCCAGGTAAAGTGCCGGAAGAACCAGCCGTCGGGGTAGCGCAGACAACGCCCATCGCTGCATTGACTTCGTTAGTGGCTATGGCATTTTCAACTGCTGCCATCATTGTATCGCCTGAAAGTGTGTGTCCTTTCTCGCGATATTTTTTCAGCTTAATTGCTTCGCCACCAGTTAAGCCAGTTTTTGAAAAGACACCGTTTCCAGATTCACCTCTTTTAACGGCAGCTCGCATAGTTTGCAAGTTATATTTCATGCGCTGCCAGACTTTTTCTCGTGGCAAGCCTGATAGTTGACATTCTTGTTCAATAATTAATTCAGAAATAGGTTTGTGCGTTTTTTCTGCTGCAGCAACAATTTCCTTAATATGGTTATACATAATATTGCCCTATGTTATAAACAAATAATATTCTCAAATTTTTTCTTTAGTTCTTGCAATAAATCAGGATGAAGATAATTTTCTACATCATATTCATAAATATTATAGTTTTTAGTATGAAAAATTCGTTTGCGACTAAAGGGTGCTTTTTCGTGCAAGAGCGCGGTAAGCTCTTGTTCAATGCGAATGTTTTTGTGTGGATCAACTAAAATAATAATAGGTAATGCACCAGCAGGTTGAATCTCGGTATTATGTAAGACAATTTTGCGAATTTCAATTGCACCACCGCCGATAGAGCATCCAGCCAATTCCACTTTCTTTTTATCATTAGACATATTTAAAATAGCAGTATTAGGGTGACCAATTGGGCTAGGACCATCTTCTTCAACAAAACGTAAATCTACGCCGCGCTGGCGTGCAATCTCAGGTGCCTTTGGTACGCGTAGATCGTCTGAGTCAAAGCCTAAAATACCTGCTGCAATAGCATAGTCTGTTCCATGACCACGGTGAGTTTGGGCGAAAGAGTCGTAATAATGAACGGTAACTTTACTCGGGGTACCGCCAAAAAGTTTGTAACCAGCGCGTCCAATAGCGACGGCTCCGGCCGTATGTGAACTTGATGGTCCCACCATTACGGGGCCAATGATGTCAAAAACACTTTTATACCGATTAGTCATTTTAATCCCTGCTTTGTAAGTTATTCTGTTTTTAATTATAACGAATAATAAAGAAGATTAAGAAAGTTTTTTGCAATTTTAACCGAAGTTTTGTCATAATAATATGAAAAGTGAAAGAGGTTGGTTAAATGACTAAAGAAAAAGCAGAATTAAAACAAAATTTGGAGCATCTAGCTGAGCAAAAGGGCAGCCAGCAGGCAGTTTCTTATCAAGACTTGTTTACACCACAATTTATGCAAAAGTATACTAGATTTGCTACTATTGACTTTTTTGTCAGAGAATTGGGCGTGAAAGACTTTACGCAAATTGAGCAGATGGCGATAGATCAAGTCGATGAATTTGTTAAAAAAGAGACCAAGTTTGCTAGCTGGGAAGAAATGCAACAAAAGGCAGTTAGCGAGTACATGATGAAGTTATTTTAGCAACAAAAAGCGAGTTAGTATTAACTTTAAAACTAACTCGCTCTTTTATTTACTATGTTAGGTGAATGACTTGAGCACCTAATTCATCAATAAAGCGCTGATCATGTTCAATTACTAGCATAGTAGGATGATATTTTTTAATTAATTGAATAATTTGTTCTTGGTTAAAGACATCTAAATAGTTCAAAGGCTCATCCCAAAGATACAAATTTGCTGGTTCAAGTAAGGACTTGGCTAAGTAGACCTTTTTTTGTTGGCCTGAAGACA
Source organism: Lactobacillus sp. UMNPBX1 (assembly GCF_002554085.1). Classification (NCBI taxonomy): domain Bacteria; kingdom Bacillati; phylum Bacillota; class Bacilli; order Lactobacillales; family Lactobacillaceae; genus Lactobacillus; species Lactobacillus sp. UMNPBX1. Next base: position 138,384 of record NZ_PCZI01000002.1, on the reverse strand, counting down.
TTTGATTAATTGAATTAGTGAATATATCACGTTCAGTACCTAATTTGTGTAAGATATTGAGAAAATCGGCATAGTTAAGGTGGTGCTTTTGGGCAAAATCTTTTAATGATAGGTTATTAGATTGTTCAATCTGTGATAAATAGGAGATTGAAATCTTATCAGCTGAATGCAATTTGCCAGTAATTGTTCCAGCAAAAGTATTAGTAATTGCCTTAAACAAACTAGATTTTCCTATACCGTTTTTACCAGTAATCACAATTTGGTGACCACGCATTAAATCAAAGGTAGTAGGTTGGAAAAGGGGAAGCTTGTCATAAGCAAGGCTAACTCCTTTAGCAGTAATTAGATGTTTATGATGGTCGGGGACAAAATTCATGGCTAGGTCATTGTCTGCTTCAATATTTTTTAAAAGACCTTTTCTTTCTTCGATATTTTTATCTAATCTTGCTTCTACATTTTTGGCAAGTTTCATTTTTTTGGCGGCTTTGTGTCCCATGAATCCTTTATCGTAAACTGTACTTCTATGTCGAATATCGCCTTTCATCTTGGCTCCCGCATTTTTGTTGCTTTCGGAACGCTGGGCAAAAGTTTGCATCTTTTGTTGACTGGCATGGAGATTTTTAATTTGCTTTTCTAACTTTGCATTATAAGCGATATTAGATTCATCCTCTAATTCCTTTTGTTTTTCATAACGAGTATAGTTTCCTTGTTCCAGCCTAATTTTTTGCATTTCAATTGCTAGAGTGTGATCGACAACTTTATCTACAAAATTTCGATCATGGCTGATTACAATTAATCCCTGTTTTTTATTATGCAGATATTGTGCTACTTGATTTCGTGTATCTTCATCGAGGTGATTCGTTGGTTCATCTAGTAGGGCAAAAGAATGTTGATTAATAAAACAAAGCGCCAGTAAAATTTTTGTTTGTTCACCGCCACTAAGTGTTGAAAAGGGCTGCCAAATGATATTTTCTTTAGCATGAAGCAGATTTAATTCTCGTTTTAACTCCCATTCCTCAAAATTAAACTGTTCTTGTAAAGCATAAATAGTAAGGTTATCGGGATCATTAATTACCTGAGGATAGTAATTGAATTCTAAATCACTTTGAATAGTTCCTTGATATTCGACCTGTTTTAGCAGCATTTTCATAAAAGTGGTTTTGCCGCGACCATTACGACCGATTAAGCCAAGTTTCCAATTAGAATCGAGATTTAGGTTTAAATTATCAAAAATTTTATCCTGACCGTCATAGGCAAATGAAACGTTTTTTAGTGAAATTGTAGACATAAAAAAGCACCGTCCTCTCAAACTGTGCTTATGATCTGAGAAAATGGTGCCTGATAGATTAGTCCAAGTTGGCTAATCTATAATTATTCTTAATTTAAATTAAAGAAAATCACGCAGACTAATTTCTGATCACAAGCAAAAAGTACATCCTTAAACTGATAGAATGCATTATCTTTTACTTAACGAAAATCAGAAATTAAAAACGCATTGGCGTGATTCCTCCTATTACTTGAATTGATTAATCTGGCAATACTTTACCATCAAATATAATTATTTGTCAATATTTTTATGATAATTCATTTGCAAGCGTAAGTCCTCGTAAATTGGTTTTCCACCTAAAATGTCCAGAATGTAGTAAGCAACGAAAGTAACAATAATCATTGGCAATACTTGCTGGACAGTTCCAATCATTTCAGTCAGCAGCATAATTGCTGTGAATGGTGCTTTTTCTATTGCACCAAAATATGCGGCCATGGAAATCACTAGGATATGAGGGAAGTACGTTGGCAAAATAATCTGCGATTTTATCATAATATTGGCGCAAATTATTCCCAATAATGCCCCAAGAACTAGGATAGGCATGAAAATACCACCAGGTACGGAAGAACCATATGAAAGCATTGAAAAGACAAACCGAATTATCAAGAATAAGATCGGTAGTAAAAGAAAGTCCCATGATCCAAAGGCTTTGACATTTCAATTCAAATTAAATAAATTATCAATTAACACATGTGAACCACCGAGTAAGTGGGCATTAAATAGACCAACTGGAATAATTAAAATTAAAGGAATGATACTGTGATAGGCAATGTCATTAAGTTAAGCTAATGACATTGTCAAACTGAAACTGGTCTTTATTTTGGCTTAATTATTTTTCGAATTGTTTGCCCCAAGCCCATGGATCTTCGTGCCAGGTCTTCAAGACATCATATTGCGAGCTAGAAATATGACCTGACTCATTTTCCTTTTTGAGTAATTCAGGGTAGGAAAGAAGCGGAGCATATTTAACATTAGCTTTAGCAAAGTTTTCTTTTGCATCTGGCAAGTAGTAGGTGAAAATTGAAGAAACGCCAATGACGTTGCCGCCATCTTTTTCAGTTGCTTTAACTGCATTTAAAACGGAACCACCAGTGGTGATTAAATCATCGATTAAAACGATCTTATCATCTTTGCTGAAACGGCCTTCAATTTGGCGGCCTTTGCCATGATCCTTTGGCTTAGGACGAACATAGATCATTGGTAAGTGCAGTTTATCTGCAACCCATGCGGCATGGGGAATACCGGCGGTAGCGACGCCACCAATAATAGTAGCCTCAGGGAATTCTTTGGCGATTAAATTAGCTAAATCACCAGCAATCATATCGCGTAATTCTGGATATGAAACCGTTAACCTAAGGTCGGTGTAAATTGGAGAAAGCATCCCACTTGCGTAAGTGAATGGTTTGTCAGGTGAGATAGTGATAATTTTTTCTTGAATAAGTTGACTGATAATTTGATCCTTATGCATTTTAGTTAAACTCCTTTTTAATTGCTTCATATGCAGCTTCTGGGTCACTGGCTAAAGTAATTGGCCGTCCAACAACAATAGCGCTTGAGCCCCATTCTTTGGCTTGCGCTGGTGTGGCCACGCGAGATTGATCGTCTTTAGCATTGCCAGCAGGCCGAATTCCCGGTGTGACATATAAAAAGTCATCGCCAACTTTTTCGTGTAATTCTTTTACTTCAAGTGGTGAACAAATAACCCCATCTGCTCCAGAGTGCTTAGCCATTTTTGCTAGCGAAAGAACTTGCTCTTTCATTGACAGTGCGCAATTTTGTTCATGTGCCAATACTTCATCAGAAATCGAAGTTAATTCAGTTACTGCTAGTAACTTAGGCACGCTTTTGCCAGCAGGTGTACCCGCGATTAAACCGTCTTTAGCTGATTTGATCATTTGACTGCCGCCTAAAGCATGAACGGTAGTAAAAGTAATTCCTAACTTAGCTAATTGTTTAGCCCCGTTATAAACGGTATTAGGGATATCATGCAATTTTAGATCCAAGAAAATCTTATAACCTTGCTCAGCTAAGTCTTTAACCACTTGGTTGCCAGCGTGATAGAATAATTCCATACCGACTTTGATAAAGACGTTTTCTGGTTTGCCTAATTTAGACAAAATCTTATGCAGTTGCTCTTCATTGTCAATATCTAATGCAACAATTACAGGTTTCATTTTTCCTCCACAAAAAAAGTCTATCTTAGCGCAGAGAGACACCAAGGATAGACTTTTCCTAGATAATTTAAGTCAATATTTTGAACTTGCGGTCTCTCTGTACCGTTTAAAGTTTGATCAAGGTGAAGTTTAACACCTCAAAAGTAAAAATACAAATAAAATTTTTGCTTGGAAAAAATTATAATCACGTGTAGAATCATTTCTTGAAAAAATAAAGAGTGTCCGTGAGCATTCATTTTGGAGGAAAATTATGGTTAATACACATGTAAAATTACCAGGTTTAGATTTGAAAAATCCAGTTATGCCAGCAAGTGGAACTTTTGGCTTCGGCGATGTGCCTGCAGCTAAGAAGTTTGATTTAAATGATCTTGGAGCAATGGTTATTAAGACAACTACGCCACATGCAACCATAGGTAATCCGCAACCACAGATTGCCGTTTTAGATGATGGGATTTTGAATTCGGTTGGTCTTACTAATCCTGGTGTGGACAAGGTGATTAGTGAAAAGTTAGAACCATTGAGAAAACAATATTCAGAATTACCGATCGTGGCTAGCGTTGGCGGTGATAGTGAAGCAGATTATGTTGAAGTAGCAAAAAAGCTGTCAAATTCTGGCTTGGTTAATGCTTTAGAAATTAATGTTTCTTGTCCTAATGTGGCCCAAGGTGGAATGAGCTTTGGCGTGCATGCCGATGTGGTTGAAGAATTGACTAGAAAAATTAAAGCAGTTGTCAATATTCCAATTTATGTGAAGTTAACACCAAATGTGACTGATATCACTGTAATTGCTAAAGCTGCCGAAAAGGGTGGTGCCGATGGCTTATCGATGATCAATACATTGCTAGGGATGCGAATTGACGTGAAAAAACGCAGACCACTGTTAGGCCATAATATGGGCGGTTTATCAGGTGAGGCTGTTAAGCCAATAGCTATTAGAATGATTAGTCAAGTGCGTCAAATTACTTCTTTGCCAATTATTGGCATGGGTGGCATTGCTTCGGCCAAAGATGTGGTGGAATTTATGTTAGCAGGTGCTAATGCCGTAGCGGTTGGTACTGCTCATTTTAAAGATAGTATTGCTTCTAAGCATATTGCAGATGCCTTGCCGCAAGAACTTGAAAAATTAGGCATTGAAGATATCAATGAATTAGTTGGTCAAGTAAAATTTAATTAGAGCTTGACAAACGTTTCTAATTACAGTAACTTTAAAGCAATGAATGTCCTTTAAAATTAGTCCCGTGAGGCTAGCAAGGCAGGCTTAACTTAAGTTTCGACTTTACTAAAGCTCCTAGTCTCAGTTGAGATTGGGAGCTTTTTTCATGGGCAGAATTAGGAGGCTATAATGGCAAAAGAAATCTGGGATGCACTAGCAATGAAGCGTGCTTTAACCCGTATTACTTACGAGATAATTGAACAAAATAAAGGAACCGATGATTTGGTTTTGGTAGGGATTAAAACGCGAGGCGTTTACTTGGCTAAACGAATTCATGACCGTATTCAGAAATTGGAAGGCGTTGATGTACCAGTTGGTGAATTGGACATTACCTTATATCGGGATGATCGTCATGATGCTAGTTTAAAGCAAGATCCAGTTGTCAATTCTGATCAAGTTGATGTTAATATTGATGACAAGCATGTTGTTTTGGTTGATGATGTTATCTATACTGGACGAACAATCAGAGCGGCGATGGATGCTTTGATGCACGTTGGTCGCCCAAGTTCAATCAGAGTCGCAGTGCTAGTTGATCGTGGTCACCGTGAATTGCCAATTCGTGCTGATTTTGTTGGTAAAAATATTCCAACTTCTGCCGATGAACAGGTTGCTGTTAATGTAATTGAGAAGGACGGCAAAGATTCAGTTGAACTGAAGGCTTTACCAAAATAAAAAGAAGATAGTTAAATATCCAACCATTTAATTGACTCCAGAGAGGGCCAGAAGGGTTGATTTCTTTTCGTGTACACGGGAAGACTCTAGGCCTGGAGCAATTAAATGCTTCAGGCTTTTTTGTATAGAAAGAATAGAAAATGGAAAATTTAAATCTTGTTAATTTACCACATTTTGTGAGTGTTGAAAATTTGGATAGTAATGAAGTAGAAGCCTTAATCAGGAGAGCTGAGTACTTCAAAAAAGGCGGTGCAACACCACGTTTAACTAAGCCAGTTTATGTAACTAATATGTTTTTTGAAGATTCATCTAGAACACATACGAGCTTTGAAATAGCTGAAAGAAAACTAGGTTTGACAGTTATTCCTTTTGATCCGGCTCATTCGTCTGTTAATAAGGGTGAAACCTTATATGACACTTCATTAATTATGAACGCCTTAGGTGTCAACTTAGAAGTGATTCGTCACTCACAGAATGAGTATTACAATGATTTGATTAACTTAAAAGAACATCAACATTTAAATATTGGTGTGATTAACGCTGGAGATGGTAGCGGTCAACATCCTAGCCAATGTATGCTCGATATGATGACTATTCATGAACATTTTGGCCACTTTAAAGGCTTAAAGGTTGCAATTGTTGGTGATATTACTAATTCTAGGGTTGCAAAAAGTGACATGGAACTTTTGACTAGGTTGGGCGCTGAAGTTTACTTCTCAGGTCCAAGTTACTGGTATGATAAAGAATTCGATCAATATGGTAAGTATGAAGAAATTGATCAATTAGTTTCAAATATGGACGTGATGATGCTCTTACGGGTTCAACATGAACGTCATGCAGGCGATCCTAATGAAAAGACTTTTAATGCTAAAGCATATCATGAAAAATATGGTATTAATCATCAACGCTATAGTGCATTGAAGCCCGACACCATCATCATGCATCCGGGTCCAATTAACCATGATGTTGAACTTAGCGGTGATTTAGTTGAAAGCGATAAGTGCATGTTTGTCAGACAAATGCAAAATGGTGTGTTCATGCGTATGGCAATGATCGAGGCAGTATTGCGCGGTAGACGACTTGGAGGATTAGAATAATGGCAACAGTAATTAAGAATGGCACAGTTTATCAAAATGGTCGTCTAATTAAAGCAGATGTTTTAATTGAAGATCAAAAGATTAAAGCAATAGGGACTAACTTAACGGCAGATAAAGAGATTGATGCAAGTGGCAAGCTAGTTAGTCCTGGACTGGTTGATGTCCACGTTCATTATCGTGATCCCGGACAAACTTACAAGGAAGATATTAAAACCGGTAGTGAAGCCGCTGCTCATGGTGGTTTTACTATGGTAGGGGCAATGCCTAATGTGACGCCTGTACCTAATACGCCTGAGCTAATGCAAAAAATGGTACAAGAAAACAATGAAAAAGGTGTGGTTCATATTTTTCAATATGGACCAATCACTAATGATGAAACTACTGATGTCATTCCTGATTATGCAGCATTGAAAAAGGCTGGTGCTTTTGCCTTAAGTAATGATGGTCATGGAGTCCAAACTGCTCAAACGATGTATTTGGCAATGCAAAAAGCCAAGGAAAATAATTTGATCATTGCTACTCATGCACAAGACGATTCGCTTTTTAATAAAGGGATCGTGAATGAAGGACCTAAAGCCAAGGAATTAAACTTGCCGCCAGTAACTGAATTAGCAGAAACAACGCAAATTGCTAGAGACTTGCTTTTAGCACAAAAAACGGGCGTCCATTATCATATTTGCCATGTATCAACTAAAACTAGTGTAGAACTGGTTCGAATGGCTAAGGCGCGTGGAATCAATGTTACCTGTGAAGTAGCGCCACACCATATTTTATTAACAGATGACGATATTCCTAAGGACAACGGTTATTATAAGATGAATCCGCCATTGAGAAATAAGGAAGATCAAGCGGCGTTACTAGTGGGACTACTAGACGGTACAATCGATTTAATTGCGACTGATCATGCTCCTCATGCTCGCAATGAAAAAGAAGGTGGCATGAAGGGCGCAGCCTTTGGTATTACTGGTAGTGAAACAGCATTTTCTACTTTATATACTAAATTTGTCAAAGAAGAAAAAGTCTTCACCTTGGAGCAACTTTTATCATGGCTCTCCGATAAACCAGCTAAAACGTTTGGCTTAAAAAATGCCGGGGTACTTGAACCAGGTAAGCCAGCTGATATTGCGATTTTTGACTTAGACCATGAAACTGAATTAAAAGAAGAAGACTATAAGTCAAAAGGCGTTAATACACCATTTACGGGCGACAAGGTGTATGGTGAAACTGTAATGACCATGGTTGATGGTCAGGTTGTATACAGAAGGGATGAACAATAATGCGGTATTTAATCCTAGAAGATGGTAGCATCTATGCTGGCGAGGGTTTTGGCGCTGATTGCGAAACAGTTGGTGAAGTTGTATTTACAACAGGGATGACTGGTTATCAAGAAGCAATTACCGACCAATCTTATGCCGATCAGATTTTGGTTTTCACTAATCCTTTAATTGGAAACTATGGTATTACCTTGGCAGATTATGAGTCACTTGAGCCAAGGATCAAAGGCGTAATTTGTCACCAGGTTGCCCGTCATCCTGATAATTGGCGAATGCAGACAACCTTACCAAAGTTTTTGGAGCATTTGAACATTCCAGGTATTCAGGGAATTGACACGCGTGAATTAGTTAAAAAATTGAGAGTTCACGGTACATTACGTGGTAAGATTGCAGATTCAAAAGAAAATGCAGAAAAAATTGCGGCAGAATTAAAGATTAAGAATGTAACTCAAGGTGTAATTAGCCGAGTATCAACCAAGTCACCATATCCAGTTCCTGGTTCGAAACGCAATATTGTGGTTATCGACTTTGGAATTAAACACAGTATTTTGCGTGAACTAGCAGAACGTGATTGTAATTGTATTGTTTTACCATATACAGCTACTGCCCAAGAAGTATTAAACCTTCATCCAGATGGTGTTCTTTTGAGTAACGGCCCTGGTGATCCAGAAGAAATGGTAGAGGCAACTAAAATGGTGCGTGAAGTAGAAAAGCATGTTCCTTTGATGGGAATTTGTATGGGACACCAAGTCTTTGCTTTAGCTAATGGGGCTAAAACTTACAAGATGAAATTTGGGCACCGCGGTTTTAATCACCCTGTACGAGAGATTGCAACTGGTAATATTGGTTTTACTTCACAAAACCATGGTTATGCTGTGTCTGCAGATTCAATTGACAAGGATAACTTAATGATTACCCACGTTGAAGTCAATGATGGGACGGTTGAAGGGTTACGTCATAAGAAATATCCTGCATTTTCAGTGCAATTTCACCCTGATGCAACACCGGGTCCTCATGATGAGGTTTCATTATTCGACGACTTTATGTCAATGATTGATCAGAGAAAGGAAGAAGAGCGTCATGCCTAAAAGAACAGATATTCATAAGATTATGGTGATTGGCTCAGGTCCAATTATTATTGGTCAAGCTGCAGAATTTGATTATTCTGGTACACAGGCATGCTTGGCTCTGCGCGAAGAAGGCTATGAAGTAGTTTTAGTTAATTCCAACCCAGCTACGATCATGACTGATACAACAATTGCAGATAAGGTGTACATTGAACCTCTGACAGTTGAATCGATTTCACGAATTATTCGTCAAGAATATCCTGATGCTATTTTGCCAACACTTGGCGGTCAAGTGGGCTTAAACATGGCTATGGAACTTGCCAAAACAGGAATTTTGGATGAATTACACATCGAGCTTCTAGGTACTAAGCTGCAATCTATTGAACAAGCCGAAGACCGTGAAAAATTTAAGGAATTATGTAAGTCATTAGGTGAACCAGTTCCACCTTCTAAGACAGTTAATACAGTCGAAGATGCCTTAGCTTTTGGAGATGAGATTGGCTATCCGATCATTGTTCGTCCTGCCTTTACGATGGGTGGTACCGGTGGTGGTATCTGTAATAATCATGAAGAATTAGCAGAGATTGCCAAAAATGGATTGGAACTTTCCCCTGTAACTGAATGTTTGATTGAAAAATCAATTGCGGGCTATAAAGAAGTAGAATTTGAAGTAATGCGCGACCATGATGACAATGCAATGATTGTCTGCTGCATGGAAAACTTTGATCCGGTAGGGATTCACACTGGTGATTCAATTGTCTTTTCACCAAGTCAAACTTTATCTGATAAGGAATATCAGATGCTTCGTGATTGTTCACTGCGTTTGATTAGGGCTTTGAAAATTGAAGGGGGATGCAACGTTCAACTTGCTCTTGACCCAAATAGCTTTAATTATGATGTAATTGAAGTAAATCCGCGTGTTTCAAGATCATCTGCTTTAGCTTCTAAGGCAACTGGTTATCCAATTGCTAAGATGGCTGCCAAGATTGCCGTTGGTATGACTTTGGACGAAATCAAGAACCCTGTAACTGGTACTACTTATGCCGAATTTGAACCAGCTCTTGATTACGTTGTCTGCAAGATCCCTCGCTGGCCATTCGATAAGTTCCCTAAGGCTGACAGAGTTTTAGGTACTCAAATGAAGGCTACCGGTGAAGTTATGGCCATCGGTAGAACTGCAGAAGAAGCTATGCAAAAAGCGGTAAGATCACTAGAAATTGATGAAAAAGATCTTTACTCACCAGAAGCACACGTAGCTAGTGATGACCAATTAGAGCAAAAATTAGTCAAAGCTCAAGATGATCGTCTCTTCTATTTAGCTGAGGCATTTAGACGTGGTTATTCAGCTGAAGATGTTCATGAATTAACGAAGATTAATTTCTACTTTTTAGATATCGTGCAACATATGGTTGAATTGGAAAAGACACTTGAGGAAAATAAAGATGATGTTGATGTATTGCGCTTAGCTAAGAAATATGGCTTTAGTGATCCAACGATTGCCTCTTTGTGGAATGAAACTGCAGATGAGGTAAGAGCATTTCGGAAAAAGCATGGCATCATCCCAGTCTACAAGATGGTTGATACATGTGCTGCTGAGTTTGAATCAAAGACACCATACTTTTATTCAACTTATGATGCTGAAAATGAATCACATAAGACTGGTAAGAAGTCGGTGATCGTTATTGGCTCAGGTCCAATCAGAATCGGTCAAGGTGTTGAATTCGATTATGCGACTGTTCACTGTGTCAAGGCCTTGCAAAAGATGGGCTACGAAGCAATTGTTATCAATTCTAATCCTGAAACTGTTTCAACTGACTTCTCTATCTCAGATAAATTATACTTTGAACCATTAACTTTGGAAGATGTCTTGAATGTCTGCGACTTGGAAAAGCCAGAAGGCGTGATTGTTCAATTTGGTGGTCAAACCTCAATCAATTTGGCTCATGGCTTAGAAGAACATGGCGTCAAGATTTTAGGCACTAAAGTAGCTGATGTTAACCGTGCAGAAGACCGTGAACTGTTTGATCAAATCATTAAGCAACTTCATTTGAATCAGCCTCAAGGTTTAACTGCAACTACTCATGAAGGCGTACTTGAAGCTGCTGATAAGCTAGGCTATCCAGTTTTAGTCCGTCCAAGTTATGTTTTGGGTGGTAAGGCGATGGAAATTGTCTACACCAAGGCAGAGTTAGAAGAATACTTGCAAGACCACGTTGATATTGCAGCAGACCACCCAATCTTGGTTGATGATTATCTTGATGGTCGTGAATGTGATGTTGATGCAATTAGTGATGGTAAGGAAGTTCTTTTGCCAGGAATCATGGAACATATTGAGCATGCCGGTGTCCACTCTGGTGACTCAATGGCTGTTTATCCACCACAAACCTTCTCTGATGAAGTTAAAGAAAAGATTACTGATGTCACTAGAAAGCTTGCTTTGACTTTGAACTGTGTCGGCATTATGAACATTCAATTCATTGTCAGAGATGGTGAAGTTTACGTAATTGAAGTTAACCCTCGGGCAAGTAGAACAGTGCCATTTTTAAGCAAGATCACGGGTATTGAAATGGCTCAGGTCGCTACCCGAGTAATTATGGGCGAAAGTTTGGCTGAACAGGGCTACGGTGATGGTCTTGCCCCAGAGCCAGACATGATCTCTGTTAAAGCACCAGTCTTCTCCTTCAGCAAATTATCGGACGTTGATGCATATCTCGGGCCAGAAATGAAATCGACAGGTGAAGTAATGGGGAGTGATCACACTTTTGCCAAAGCTCTCTACAAAGCTTTTGCAGGTGCTAAGATGCAATTGCCTGAAAATGGTAATGTATTACTTACCATCGAAGATCGAGACAAAGAAAAGATTTTACCAATTGCCAAGAGATTTGCGCGGATTGGCTACAGAATCTTTGCTACTAAGGGTACAGCTGATTTCTTGCGTAGTCATGATTTGCATGTTGATCCAGTAACTAAAGTGCATGAAGATGAAGACGCCAAGGATAATATCTTGAATGAATTAAGAAATGGCAAGATTGACTTGGTTATCAATACGATGGGTCACGATATTGAAAAGAATTCTGATGGCTTCATCATTAGACAGGTTGCCATTGGTCAAAATGTACCATTGATTACAGCACTTGATACTGCAGATGCTTTGCTTACTAGCTTGGAGAATAGATCATTTGCTACTGATGCTTTGAAGTAGGATAGTTGAATAGATAAAAATAATGCATTTCTCTATTGAAGTAGGAGAATGCATTATTTTTTATGCAAAAAATAATTTTCACAAGTGAGCTAATAATTCTGAGATAAATAAACGATAGATAGCATTCAATCAAGATATTGTGAAAAAAATATGTATCACAAACTTTATTATAGAGCCATGATTAAGAATATTTCACTATCTTTTGTAAGCGAATACATTTATAATCTGAGATAAGGAAGTGAAGTGTTTAGGGGGAAATAAAAATGTGGATTTCGTTTTTATTGGCTTTAATTCCAATTATTTGGCTTATTTACTCTTTGGCAATTCGAAAAATGCCTGCTATTAAAGCATGCAGCATTGGACTATTAATTACTATCGTATTGGCTATACTGGGATTTAACCTCTCTATAGTTGACACTTTGACGGGTGCTTTAGAGGGCATTCTGATGGGGCTATGGCCAATTGTTTATGTAATCGTGGCTGCACTGTTTACTTATAATGTAAGCAATTATTCAGGTGGAATTAAAATTATTCAAGATACTTTGTCGTCAATCACTACTGATCAGCGTATTTTAGTTTTGATTATCGCATGGGGATTTGGTGGATTCTTAGAAGCAATTGCAGGTTTTGGGACAGCAGTTGCAATTCCCGCTGGGATATTAATTGGATTTGGTCTTAATCCGATTAATGCCGCCGTAATTTGTTTAATTGCTAATACTACACCAACTGCCTTTGGTGCAATTGGATTACCAGTGATTACACTGAGTGACGTAACTAATTTGCCCGTTACTCCATTATCATTTGTTATTACTTTACAACTTGCATTATTAATTATTATAATTCCGTTTTTATTGGTGATTCTAACAGGTGGCGGAGTTAAAGCTATCAAAGGAGTGGGATTAATTACCCTGATGTCTGGTTTGTCATTTTCAATTCCGCAAATTTTGGTAGCAAAATTTGTTGGTCCAGAGTTACCAGCAATTGTTGGTTCAATTTGTTGTATTTTGACTACAGTTCTGATGGCAAAATTATATCATCATCAAGATAATGACATAAAAGAGAATATTGAGAAGCACAGCGCTATCGAAATTTTGCGTGCAAGTTCACCATTTATTTTAGTGTTCGTATTTGTGGTTCTTGCTTCATCACTGTTTCCAAATATTCAGCATCTATTGGGAAAAGTGACTTCTTATATTAAGGTATATACTGGGAAAGATACAGAACTGTTTAAGATTAATTGGCTTTCTTCACCAGGAACATTAATTTTGCTAGCTACTTTTATTGGTGGATTAATTCAAAAAGTTAGTTTCAAGAAATTAGGACAAATCTTAAAATCAACAATTTTTGGATTATGGAAAACATTAATTACAATTTGTTCTATTGTGGCTTTAGCCAAGGTAATGGGCTACGCAGGAATGACTTCAGCAATTGCGGCAGCATTAGTAGTTCTAATGGGACCAATATATCCATTAGTTGCACCGTTAATTGGTGCTTTGGGTACGTTTATTACAGGATCTGATACCTCAGCTAATGTTCTTTTTGGTAACCTGCAATTGTCTTCAGCTAAGGCTTTAGGCGTAAATAGTAATTGGGTAGTTGGTTCAAATATGGTGGGAGCAACTGCTGGAAAGATGATCTCACCTCAGAGTATAGCTGTTGCTTCAGCTGCAATTGGACAAGATGGATCTGAATCAATAATTTTGAAGCAAGTGGCTAAATGGTGCTTATTGTATTTGGGAATAATTTGTATATTCCTATATGGAATAGGCTTTGCCGTAGGATTTTTATAAAAATAATTTAAATAACTCTTGGTGTTCTGATATATATTGATTTGCACTTGTCATCCATTAATAGTAAATCGCTTGCATTAAAAGCGCTTTCGTTGATAGAATGCTTTTTGTAACTTTTTTACATTAATAAGGGAGACAAAACGAATGAGTTATTTATTTCTGTTTATTCCGGCAATAGGATGGGGTCTTATGCCCATGTTTGTTGCTGGTGTCAAGAAGAGTAACATTTACCACCAAATTTTAGGTACCGTTCTTGGTGCATTTATCTTTGGTGCTGCAGTTACTCTCATTAAGCGTCCATCTTTTAATGCGACTACTTTTATTTTAGCAATGTTAGCTGGTGCTGCTTGGGTTATTGGTCAAGTTGGTCAGTATTACAGTTATTCCAAGGTTGGGGTTTCTGAAACTATGCCAATTTCAACTGGTTTGCAGTTGATCGGTGTGCCACTTGTAGGTGTGTTGATCTTTAGTGAATGGGCAAGCACTCAAGCTAAATTGTTTGGATTTTTAGGGATCTTAGCTTTAATTATTGGTGTAGCATTTACATCATTGACTGACAAAGGTACATCTGAGGGTGGAAAAAAGAATCAGACCACTACAATGATTGTGCTGGTATTGACTACACTTGGTTACATTACTTCAAGTTCCATTCCAAAGGCCTTGAAGGGTGACAGCGTAATGATTTTCTTTGCTGAAACCATTGGAATGTTGGTTGCAGCAATTGTTTATTTAATTGCAACTAAGCAAACACAAGTCTTTAAGGAAAAAGAAAGTTATCAAGTAATTCCTGCCGGTGTGATTTACGCAATTGCTGCTCTTGCATACATTGTTTCAGTTAAGATGAACGGTGTAAACCTAGCCTTTGTTATGTCACAACTTTGTGTTGTTATTTCTACTCTTGGTGGTATCCTTTTCTTACACGAAAAGAAGACACAAAAAGGTCTTATTTATACTGTGATCGGTTTAATATTAATTGTTGCCGGTGCAGTTTTGACCTCAGTATTTTAATGAATTTTAAATAAATATTGAATGAACTCCAACATGATAATTGTTGGAGTTTTTGAGTAAAAAAGTCATGAATAAATATAAAATGAATTAAAATATAAGTAGAAGCTAAAGAGAGGATGATTTCTATGAGTGATAATACAGTATACGTGATCGACGGTCGTCGGTATGCACGTAATCGAGAAATTGTCGAACATAATGTGCATGTTTATAGTTCTTATCAAAATCTGATTGCTGCATTTAAGCCATTTTTGGAAGTTTCAAATAAAGAAGTGCATATGAATGGCAAAAATGAGATGCTTCAGGTTAGAATATATTATCCATCAAATCAATTTTTGACAAAATATAAATTTGATATTTATGAAAAGAAAATAGATAATTTCTTTCCAAGTACTACTGAACATATTTAGCAAAGGAATGATCCAATGACTTTTAACAAAGAAGAAAAAGAGCAAGCTTTAAAGCGGCTAACTGATGAGGAATATAACGTAACTCAAAAGGCCGCTACAGAATATCCTTTTACCGGAAAATATGATGATTTTTATGAAAAGGGGATTTACGTTGATGTAGTGTCAGGTGAGCCACTTTTTTCAAGCTTAGATAAGTATAATGCAGGCTGTGGTTGGCCTAGTTTTACTAAGCCAATTAAGAAATTAACTTACCACCGCGATCAATCGCACGGAATGGAGAGAACAGAAGTTAAAAGTCCCGAAGCTGATTCTCACTTAGGTCATGTTTTTACTGACGGCCCAGTGGATCAAGGTGGTTTACGTTACTGCATTAATTCCGCAGCATTGAGATTTATTCCATATGATCAGTTGGAACAGGCTGGCTATGGTGAATATAAGAAAATATTTGAATAAAAAATACGGCAGATACTTAAAATAAATATCTGCCGTATTAGTTTATATATTAAAAATTATTTCTCATAGAACTTAATTTCAGTATTGGCCAAATCAACTGTATAAGTTTCTTCTTCAAGTGGTCGTTTAGTCATTCCTTCATCAGTTGAGTAGATGATCAAGGCCAACTTACTACCAGATGGAAGAGTGTAGTAGGTAGGTTGAAGCAAGAAGTCTAAATCGTAGAACTTGTCAGCATCAATCTTCTCAGGTCTTTTCATGTCCTTATAGTTTTGTAAGTTCATGTGAGCCTTAGTGATCAACTTAGCCTTAGTCTTCTTGTCCGGCACAAATTCTTGCAAAGTATCAGTGCCAAATCTATAGCCAAGTTCTTGACCGCCGCGCATTAAGAACTTAGGTGTAGCGGTTAAGCGTCTTCTTTCTCCCAATTCAACTAAAGCAACAGAAATTTGTCCCTTAGGTAAGCTGCCTTTAACTCTAACTTTTACTTCAGGACGACCGACAATCGTAGTTGGGTGAATAAATTCGTCTGTTTTAAAACGCAAACTTGGTTTAGCCCATTTTTCATCACCACAGATGAACTTGTATAGCCAGTCGCTTTCTGAGATGTCAGCCTTCTTAAATTCAATGCCACCTTCATCGACAAATGATTGTTGTGCTTTGCCATTGCCATCTTGGAAAAGCTCGCCGTCATCAGTTGGGTAGTAGGTCTTCTTTTGACCTAATTCATTTGACCAATCCTTTTCTTCGTGCCACTTGTCAGCTTGCAAGTTGTCCTGGATCATGACGGTTGGCCATTGCTTGTAAGCATTGTTTTCAATCCCTAGTAATTCATGTACAAACCAAAGGTTCATCAAGTCAGTAAAATCAATAGAAACAAAGTTGTTCATATTGTAGTGAGGACCTTGGTGTAGGAAAAGATGATGCTTCATTGGCATTTTTTTGACTAGTTGCCAAATTTTATAAACATTCTTTGGCTTAACGTTCCAGTCATTTAAACCGTGAACAGAAATCCAAGAACATTTGATGCCGTCAGCGTGATGGCGGTAGTTTCTTGCTTCCCAAAAGTTGGAATATTGACCGGTTTCACGGTCTTCTTTTGTTAAAAGCTCTTTTTGCATCTTGTCGTATTCTGGTTTGATCTTTAAGTAAGAACCTGCATCCCACAAGTTTGATTGACAAGTTTCAGCCAGTAAATCAAGGTCTTCACCTTGGCAGGCTTCGGGTGCGATTACCAAACCGTGTTCACGGTAATAGTCATACCAAGAAGAAATAGCGGCTTCAGAAACCACAGTTTTCAAGCCTTTAACCCCAGTAGTGGCAATAGCAATTTGCAAAGTGCCTAAATATGAACGACCAGTCATTCCGATATTGCCATTGCACCAGTCAGCTTTAGTTTGAACAGATCTAGTACGGTCAGTGTAAGCGATACGATCGCCGTGGAGCCATTCGATAACTGCAGCAGCTGATTCAGTTTCTTCAGGTGCACCAGTAATACGAACTCCATCACTACCGCGGGTACCAATTGCTCCAGCAAAAACACTGGCAAAACCACGAGCAAGCATATACTCATTTAATGGATAAGAAGATTTATGTACTGCTTCTTCGGTAGCTGGGTGGTTAGAGTCGTCTGGCTGCTTTGCTTTAACTATTGGTGAATGAACATATTGTGGATCATTCCAATCGGCGGCATCAGATAAATTTTCATCAACATTATGGTTACGCTTTTCATTAGCGATAATTCCGCCGAAATATGGTGAAGCAGTATAAAGGGCAGGCACTTTTAAGCCTTTGTTAGTTTCAGCTGGTCGGAAAACAGTAACTTGAATCAAGTCACTCTTACCATCATGATCAGTATCAAGATCAGTTTCAACGTAAACAACTTCACGAATTACTTTGTTGGTATCGAAGACAGGAATAGCTTTGCCATTGAAAAATTTAAACTTATTTTGTCCCCAGAATTGAGTAAAGTACCCCTTACCAGCCATTACATCGAGCAAAATTTGACCGTTTTTGGCGCGAGTATTGAGCAAACGATAAAAAGCAGAGATTAACTTTTTGACATCAGAAATGTCTTGGACAAAAGGTAAAGCATTCTTTTGCATAAAGCCGGTTGGATCGGCTAATTCGTAGTCATAATGAACATGATAGCCAAGTAATTGTAAGGCTACATTATAGAATTGAGCAGTATCAATTGATTCAGGCTTTCCTTTTAAAAAGTCAGCTAAAGTTTGCTCATTTGAAACAGCAAATTCAGATAATTTTGTTGTCTTAGCAGCGTCAGTTTTTGCTTCAGCAATTGTCATTTTAACGAGCTTGCCCAGCAAATCGTTAAAATTCCAGTCTGCATAATTTTTAGGTAAGAAATTGATGTCGATTAATTCTTTTACTTGTTGATCGAAGTCAGTTTCGACATAAGCGTATTGATTATATTTCATATTTTTCTCCTTTGCAGTTTAATTACTTTCTATTTTACTTTTAATTGTGGCTATAACCAATAGATATGAAAATTAATAAGTAAGAAATATTTTTTAAAATTGAATTCTGCCGGAAAACCGAACAAAATGAATGCTAGCTATCGGAAAATGACGGGTGTAAGAGAAACATATCCGAAAAATAAAGTTCGTGTTTTAAACATCATTGGTGATATTGGTGGTCAAACCGATGGAACAGTACCCAATGTATCATCTTTGTCATTAAAATATTTAGTGGCAGATCGTGCTAAAAGCTATCAGGTAGTGAAGTTTACTGGAAAAAATTCACGTCACTCCAAGTTGCATGAGAATCCAAAAGTAGATAAAGTATTAATCAAATTCCTGTGGAATAAATAAAGTTAATAATAGGCATGCGAACGTATGTCTATTTTTTGTGCCTTTTCTTAATCCAATTACTTGAATTATAAAATAATGCGTGTATAATATTCATCTAATTAATAAAGAAAGGGCATGGTTTTATGAAGCTATTAAAGACTAAAATCTTAACAATTCTGTGTGGCTTGCTAACATTGAACGGCTTAGCCATGTTGTTTTCAGGATTGATTATCCAAATGGACGAAGTTGCTGATTTTGATTCAGCCCAAAGTTTAGCAGTTGCTAATTCGACTAATGCCATTATTTTGGCAGGAATTATTATGATTTTGCTTTTTGGGGCATTGTTTTTCGATGGTTGGGCTAAGCTCAAGAACAGGCATGCTAAGCACGTTAAGTTAGTTTAATAGAATAGATAAGACTAGCTCTGAAGTGAGCTAGTCTTTTTTTGCCCAAAATTAAAGTTTTCTTTACCGTTTTTTTACTTTTGCATGTGATAATGAGCCAAAATTAATCAGGGAGATAGTTATGGGATTCTGGTATTATTATGTTTTGCCATTAGTGACGGCTATTTTATTCGTTTGGCTAGGAAACCGAGTTATGGTGACTAAAAAATGGATTAGCATAATTTTTTACTCATTAGCTGGAGTAGGCTATTTAATTGCATCGGTTTTTGCTGTTTTTTATATCTATGCAACAGTAGAAGAAATTTTAACGCCAGATATTTTAACAAAAATAGGTTGGCATTATTTTTGGAGTGATAATTTTATTTTTCTTCTTACCAGCACTGTTCTATTAACAATTAGCTATTTTGTACTAAAACGTGGTAGATTACGGATGAAATAGGATGCTCAAAAATGATAAGATTATTTTTGGAAAAAATAGAATAATGATGGGGTGAAAAAATGACTTTACCATTTAAGGCAGTTGCTGTAGATATGGACGGCACGTTTTTAGATGATCGTAAGCAGTTTAATCACAAGGAATTTGATCAAATTTTGACTGAATTTGAAAAACGAGGAGTACATTTTATCGTGGCTTCAGGGCGTCCTTATGTTAGATTGAAGCAGGACTTTGGCAAGTTTGCCAGCAGAATGGATTTCGTAACTTTGAATGGCTCGAGATTAATCATCAAGGGTCAAGAAGCTGGCAGTTATTTGCTTAATCGCGATGACGTTTTAAAGCTAATTCATGATGTACATGTGAAATATGGTGAAATGGCTACAATGGTTTTTGGCCGAGATATTGCATATTTGCATAGCAATGTTGAAAAAGATGAACGCGACTTTTTGGCTTACTTTGCTGGTAATAGTACCGTGATTGATGACTGGAATGATTTGCCAGAACAGATTTATCAGATAACCTTTGGCATGGATAGTTCCAAGGCAGCGGAGATTGAACGTGATTTTAATTTTGAACATAATAACCAGATCTCTGCTTTTGCTTCCGCAACTTTTGCCATTGATGTTAACACACAAGGCGTTAATAAGGGTGCCGGATTAAAGCATCTCCTAGAAAAGATGGGGATGACTGGGGATGATCTGATTGCTTTTGGAGACGGTGGCAATGATATTGACATGCTTGACTTTGCCAAATATTCTTATGCGATGGCTAATGGCATGGATAAGGTAAAAAAGCACGCCAAATATATTGCACCAGCTAATACGGAGAACGGTGTTTTCAAAGTTTTGCAAAAATATTTAGCTGAAGATAAAAAATAGCTTGTAAAATTAAATTAATATGATATAGTTTTAATTAACTTATAGAAATAGAGGAAATTGCCATATGATTCGTTTACTGAATCTCTAATATTTGATTTGTTGTTTAGCAAAATACTGTCTTTGCACCTTGTTTAGTGCACCCATTTTTTGCTTGCATACCAAGTATTAGCAGTAGATGAATTGAGGGTGGTTTTCTTTATCAAAATCAACCTTTATTTGTTGCACTGTTAATAGGATGTGAGCATCCAGAACAGTGCTTTTTCTTTGCGACAAATCATGTTAGAGCTTTTTTTGCTGATTATACGTTTTTGTCAAAAAAGAATGAGGAAAATAATGGGTTTAAGAGATTATATTAAAGCTAACCGTCAGCGGGCAATGTTAGTTCTGTTTTTGATTACGCTAACGCAACTGACAACTACAATGTACACCTACTTAACTAGTCCGCAGTTAAATGCAATTGCAAGTGGTAAATTCGAACTGTTTTTGGAATTAATCTTTGTACAATTTTTAATTGGACAGGTCTGCAATGTCAGTTTTAATTGGGGAAGTTTACAAAATACCAAACAAACACAGACACTTTTTCATCAGGTAAGACAGCGAATTATACGACATTATTATCAGCAGCCTGAAGACAAAGTTTCAGAGATGGAAAATCATTTGGGAAATGACTTGCAGTTAGTGCAAGAGAGTTACTATAATGTTTACTTCTATTTTGTTTGTGACTTAATTTATATTATTTTAACTATTGGTACGCTGTTTACCTTTCATTGGATATTGGTTGTCTATACGTTATTAGTTACTTTGCTTGCAGTAGTAGTGCCGAAATTGACTGAAAAATATACCAATCGAGCAACTAAAGCTGTTTCTATCCAAAATAAGCAATTTTTGCAGTTGTTAGAAAAATGGTTCAAGGGTTTAGATGAGCTGCGACGCTACCAGAGTAAAGTTGTTTTGAAAAAGGTGGTGGGACAACAGAGTCAGAAACTAGAGCAGAGTGAATATCAGCGAGATAAATTGCTACATTATACTAGCTTAGTGTCTGCGATATTTAATATAGCTGGTCGTGTTGGTGTTCCATTTATTGCTGGAATTTTGTTTTTCAATCATCAGGTAAATTTAGGAGCGATTCTGACAGCGGGATATTTTGCCAATGGAATTTTTTATAGTGTAGATAGTTGCGTGAACAGATATACGCAATTAAAATCAACGAAAACTTTGCGGGATGATCTGGCTAAATTGCAAAAGTGTTTACCAGAAAAAGGGTATGATTCTTTAAAACAAATCGCTACCGTTCAAATAAAAAGCTTGTCAGTACAATATCCAAATGGTGAAAGAATTACTTATCCTGACTTTGAACTGAAGAATGGTGAAAAGGTTTTATTGACTGGTGATTCAGGTACAGGAAAATCAACTTTATTAAAAGTTTTGTTAGGGCAAATTAAGCCAAGTACGGGTGAAGTAATCTATTGCGATAAAACAGGAAAAAAGATCAAACCTGATTTACGTCAATTAGGTTATTTGGCACAGGACTTATTGATCTTTCCTGGCAGTATTCAAGAAAATATTACTATGTTTAAGCCTAAGCTTAATAAAAAAGCTGTACAAGTGATTCATAAGACGGTTTTTGATAGTGATCAAGCGCGTTTGAAAAATGGGATAGAGACACAGCTTGATCCACAACAGGAATTGCTGTCTGGTGGACAGAAACAAAAGGTAGTTTTAATGCGGGCGTTGTTGCATGAGAAGCCGATTCTGTACTTAGATGAAGCAACTAGTGCAATTGATCAACAAGCAACGACAAAAATCTTCCAAAACTTAATGCAAAGTAGAGCAACAATTTTGGCCGTTGCACACAATTTAACCGTAGAACAACGAGCATTGTTTGATCGTGAAGTTCACTTGGAGGGAAAATAATGAGTAGCAAAGAATTATTTAAACTTAATCCAATTAAATTCTGTCTGGCTATGGGACTACAGATTATTGCAGCAGTTGGCGAAGTAGTTGTAGCTTATGTGTTAACTTTGCAATTTGATGCTGCCAAAAATAGAAACTTGAGTTTATTTTTAACTTGGACATTAATCCAGCTGTCTAGCTATGTCATGGTATTCTTATTCTATAATTTGGCGGGAATCATTTGGCAAAAGTTGATTCAAAATTACCTGCATTTAATTCGGCAAGAACTAACAGATCATTATTTTGCCGATAGTCAAAAGCATGCGGTTAGTGCAGCGCAAAATCGGATGACTAATGATTTGAAACTGTTACATAATGACTATTTAGATTCGTTCCGCTATGTAGTAGGGATGCTAGCCGGTATTGTCGGTGTAGCCTTTAGCTTGGTGACTTTTCAGTGGAGTTTGTTAGTTGCTTGTTTAATTTTTGCCGCAATTCAGATTTATTTACCTAAATTACTGGATAAGCCATTACAAAAAGCTACTGAAAAGGTATCAGTAGCTAATCGAAAGTATTTGAAGACTTTAGGTGATTGGTTAATTGGCTTATCAGAAGTTCGTCGCTATTTGGCTAGCGATAAGCTTTTTAAGACTATTGCTGAAAATTCAGGACGCTTGGAAGCAGCAAATATTGAGAAGGAAAAAGTAGATCAGGAATTAGATTATCTGAATCAATTGGCTTATTCATTAGGAGATGTGCTAATCTTTCTTTTAACTGGATTTTTGGTAGTGAATAATTGGGCTGCTTTTGGTTTGATTGCCAGCATTGGCAACTTCAATGGAGCACTATTTGGTTCTTTGCAAGGAGTTGCTAATTATGGTGGAAGAATGCGAGCAACAAAGAAATTGCGAGAAGAGATTTTTGTAGCTAGAAAGAAAATTCAGTCTGAACAGAAAAGTAATTTAGAACAAGCGGTTAGTTTTTCAATCCATAATTTAGCTATCGATTTTAGAAACGGTGAGGCCGTGACTTTCCCAGATTTCCAAGTTAAAGCTGGAGAGAAAATTTTACTAACAGGTGATTCAGGTACAGGAAAATCAACTTTACTCAAATTGATTTTAGGTGAATTGCAAGCCAGTCGCGGCAAGATTCAATACTTTAATCAAAAGGGTGAAAAGATTCAACCTGATTTAGCTGAAATTGGCTATTTGCCGCAAGATCCAGTGTTATTCCCAGTAACGATTGTTGAAAATATTACGATGTTCAATTCAAAACTGCTAAATCGAGTTAAATCAGCTATTGAAAAAGTTCAATTTGCAGGAGATATTGCTAAGTTTTCGGCTGGCATTGAGACTAAGATTGACCTTGATCAATTGAATGTTTCTGGTGGTCAGAGGCAGAAAATTGTTTTAGCTAGAAGCATGGTGCACCAGAGCAAGTTGATTTTGATTGATGAGGCGACAAGTGCAATTGATCAGGCGGCTACGATGAAAATTTTGCGTCAGTTGACTAAGACGGATGCAACGATTGTATTCATTGCTCACAACTTTAATCAAGAAATGCATCAATTGTTTGATCGTGAAATTCATTTAAAGAAATAAAAACAAGCTCATAACCTCAAAGTTACAGGTTATGGGCTTGTTTTATTATAGCCAAATTTGTTCGAAAATATCTTCTTTAAAACCGCAAGTTAAATTACTGTCATCAACGACTAATGGCCGCTTGATTAATTTGCCATTTTTTGACATCATATCTGCAGCTTCTTCAATCGTCATTGTTGGCACTTTTTCTTTCAAATTTTCTCTGCGGTAATCTTGACCGTGTGTATTGAAGAAATATTTTAGACCACGATCTTGATATTTGGTCATCCATTTTACCAAGTCTTCTTTTTTCGGTGGCTGTTCAACTAAATCTTGAAATTCGTAGTTGACCTGATGGTCATCCATCCACTTGCGTGCTTTACGTGAGGTAGAGCAACGTTTATAACCATAAAATTTAATCATTATTTTCCGTCCTTATTTTTGTAAAAATTTTCTAAAAAATTCAATTTCTTCATCATTTGCGATATCAGCTAGCTCGTCTTTTTGATCAACAAAGAACACATGACCGCGAGGATTGTCTTCATCACCATAGGACTTGCAGATGGCGTGAACACCGCGACCGAGCAAGAAGCCAAAGAGGGTAAATTGCATGTCATGCAAAAAATCTTTGTTAGCCGTGATTAAAAAAGTCGGCAAGAAATTGTGATTGATATATTTTTCAACGTCGAGTTGTTCATGATACTTGTTAACTGCATTTTTAGTGAAGTAGGCGCTAGCCATGCCATCTAAATTGCTTGGGGTTAACATGAAGGAAGCAGCACAATTCAAGCCGACAGCCCTAAATTTTAAGTTCAATGGTTTGTAAGAAAATAACTTGGCATAATCTGGATTAGTCAAAATAGTGACATACTGCTCAGCCATTTGACCACCGGCGCTGTCGCCAACGATAAAAACGTTGTTGCGATCTAGACGATATTCTTCAGCGTGCTCATTAACCCAATGCATGTAGCGATCAACATCGTCTAATTCATCAGGGAATTCCGCGTTTTCTGGTGCAAGACGATAGTTGGGATTGATGAAAGCAAAACCGCGCTTAGCTAAACCCATTCCATAATATTGGTAGATTTCTTTAGTACCATAAACCCAACCACCGCCGTGAATATTGATGATGACAGGGAAGGGAGCTTCGTGCTTTTTGGGTAAATAAACATCTAAAGTATGCCACTTTTCATCTGGACCATAAGGCAGATTATCAAGACGTTCAACTTCAGGGATGTCGTGAGGCAAGCCACTGTCACGTTTGGTGTCATGCTGATATGCACCATCTCTAAAGTCAGTAACAAACTTTTTGATTTTATCTTTAAGTTCCATAATTGTTCTCTTTTCTAGTAATTATCTATGTTAACTCAATTATACTTTAATTGAATTTGAAAAAATAAAAACTTTTTTGAAAAATCCTCTTGCATTTTAATTAACGTTTCCCTATAATAGTTTATGTTCTGTTGAGGACATACAAACATACAAGATGGTCTGGTAGCTCAGCTGGATAGAGCAACAGTCTTCTAAACTGTGGGTCGTGGGTTCGAATCTCACCCGGATCATAAATTAAGCCTGTAAGCATTGGTCTTACAGGCTTTTTACATACCTTAGGTATCTATGTGCTAAATTTTACTACAAAGACAATATTTTTTTACATTTGATATTGTATGATACAAATGTATGACAATTATTAACTTAATCTTACATTATTAGTGAATCAGTTGACTAAAGTTTGGAACGAGCTTATCCTAAAATTGATTTCCAAAAAATAGGATCGACAAGTGTGAACGACAACTATTTTTAACATTATCGGAGGAATTAAGATTGACTACAACCAAAAAAATCATTGTTAGATTGGCATGCGCGACTGTTCTTGGTACGGCAGGGGTAGCGCTGACACAAGTAAATAGACCACAAACTGCAGTTGTGAACGCTGCAACTACCTCTGTTGCAGCCCGCGCACTTGGAGTTGATGTTGCTAGTTATCAAAACGCTGACTTGTCAAGTCATGCGCAAGCTGGAGCACAATTTGCAATTGTTAAAGTTAGCGAAGGTACTTCCTATCGTAACCCTAAGGCATCAAGTCAAATTTCAACGGCTTTATCAAATAATATGATGCCAATGGCATATCACTTTGCTACTTTTAGTTCAAATGCAAGTGCTGCTGCTGCAGAAGCAAATTATGCAATTCAAACTGCACAAGCATTTGGACTACCTAAGGGCTCATATATTGCTTGTGACTATGAAACGGGCTCAGGCAATAACATTTATGGTGGTAAAACGCCAACGGCTAATGCAATTATTGCTTTTATGGACACTATAAAAAATGCAGGCTATAAGCCACTTCTTTATGCTAGTTCATCAGTTTTACAAAATAATATTGATACTAATAGTGTAATTGCCAAGTATCCTAACTCATTGTGGGTCGCTTCATACGCTATTTCAGGTAGAATTGATAGTCCAAACTTCAATTACTTCCCATCAATGAATGGCGTTTCAATTTGGCAATTTACTGATAATTGGAAGGGATTAAGCGTTGATGGAAATATTGCTGTTTTACCATTATCAATTGACGGTAATGTAACTTCCAACAATGGCGCAATTTCACAAGCTCCAGCTACCAGCAACACCAATTCTGCTAGCTCATCAAATACTTCGAATAAGAGTACTTCATCAGATGATGATAAGGGTTCAGCAACTGCTGGCTATGTGATGAAGAAATCATATATCTATAATAAAAAGGGTGAGCGTCAAAGCGGCTACTATGCAGCTTATACTAATATTACTCATTATGGTGTAGTGACTCTTGATAATGGTAAGACTGCCTTAAACATGGGAAATGGTCGTTACATTATGGCAAGTAATGTTTTAGGTAATTCACGTGTACTTAAGCACAATGCTTATGTATATAATAACAAGGGAAACCGCGCTAACTGGAGAGTGCTTAGAAAAGGTACGCCAATTAAGACCTATGGTTCACGGATGCGCGTTAATGGTAAAAGCTGTTACCGAATCGGACGTAACATGTACGTTAAGGCGGCTAACTTTTAATTAAAAAATTGAATTTATCAAGAAGGAATTAAGCTTAAAGGTTTAATTCCTTTTTTCATGCCGTTTTTTGTATAATTAAAAGTATTCAGGAAACGCCTGAATTAATTAACTGATAGGGATGAAATAAACTTGAGAAAAAGAGTTATAGCAATAATATTGATGCTACTGACTTTAACGGGTTGTACTATGAAAAGTACTACGCCTAAGAAGGCTAAGTCGTCAGTTAAAACGGTTAAAGTCGATAAACAGCAATCTAAGGAAAAACAGGCTAAGTATCAAGTGATAGACCAAGTTTGGCGAATTCAACAAGATGGCGTTGATATTTATGGTCATATATATCTACCACAGGGTTTAGCTGGTAAGAAGAAAGCAGTAATTTTGGCTCACGGATTGGCAGGAAATTACCGTGATCTAACCAGTTATGCTAAATATTTAGCTAGTCGTGGCTATGTTGCCTATACTTTTGATTTTCCTGGTGGAGCTAAGAATGGTCAAAGTAGTGGTGTAGATCAATTAAAGATGTCAATTTTTACAGAAGAAAAGAATCTACAGCTGGTATTAAATACAATTAAAAATAGGACTGATGTTGACCGTAAACAAGTGTCTTTGCTAGGCGAGAGTCAAGGTGGAGCAGTTGCCGCAATGCTCGCAAGTAAATATCCGCAAGAAGTAAAGTCATTGATTTTGCTTTACCCTGCCTTTTCGATCACTGATTATGCGCAAGCGGCTTTTAAATCAGAAAAACAAGTGCCAGACAAGCTCAACCTATTTGGCTTCACAATTGGTAAGGCCTATTTTGAAAACTTGTTCAAGTATAACTTGTTAAAAGAAGCAACTAAGTATCATGGTCCAGTTTTAATAATGCATGGTACAAGTGACATGATTATTCCAGATTCTTATTCAATTAAGTCTAATAAAAAATTTAAGCACTCGAAATTATGCTTATTTAAGGGTGTAGGTCATGATTTTAAAGGTAAATATCATAGTCGAGCAGATACTTTAATTGATAAATTTTTGCAGAAAAATGGGAAATAAATAATGAAGAAGAAATACCTTGGTTTAGTGGCTTTATTAAGCCTATTGAGCGTTTTTGCTATTTGGGGTCAAAGCGTTAGAGCTGATGTTGATTATGATATTGATAATGTTAGAGCCATAGCAAGAGTTAATAAAGATGGTTCACTGACAATGCATCGAACAATTAAGTATTCATTTGATAGTGATGCTCGCGGCGTTTATTATAAGCAAAATCTGGCTGTAAAACAGAAGTTGAGCAACATTCAGGTTAAGGTCGATGAACAAAATATAAAGGCCGCAACAACGGGCAAAAATAATACGTATAAATTGCAAAAGCAGGGCAATTCTTATAATTTTAAGGTTTATCATCGAATTAAGGAAAATGATAAGGTTAAAGTTGAGTATTCCTATCTAATTCACCGGGCAATTACTAATTATCTTGATACAGCTGAGCTGAACTTTAAAATAGTTGGTAATGGTTGGGATACTGACTTAGATCATGTGCGTGCTGAAGTGATTTTTCCTGGGGCAGTTAAGGGGCTAAAAGCTTGGGCTCATGGGCCACTAAGTGGTTACACTCAGGTTTTGCCAAAAGAGGGCAAAATTATTATGACTGCTGATGATGTTGCAGGAGATAGTGGTGTCGAAGTACATGCGATTTTTCCAACTACGGTAACTAGTGCTAATCAGAATATTGTTAAAGAAAATAAGAAAAGAGCAATTGAAAAACAAGAAGCAGCATTAGCAAAAGAAGCTAATCAGAAGCGTCAGCGTAAGCAGATGCTTAGTATAGGATTGATGATCATTTCAGTAGTTGTCGGTTTTGTGGTGGTAATTAGAGGCTTTTTTATTAAAAAAGTTGGGGTTAAGCCAAAAATAGAGCGCGATTTAGTACATAATTATGAAATTCCAGATATATCACCTACTACTGCGCAAATTTTGGATAAAGCTGATAAACCAAATGTTAAAGCATTTGCAGCTTATTTGATGCAATTAGCTGGTAAAAATAAAATTAAGATCGAAAAATATCAAACTAAACATTTAAAGCGGACTAATTATCGAATTACTTTAGTAGATGATAGTGTTTTGACTGATGACCTGTTAGACTTTATTTTTAACAAAGTTGGTGATGGTAAGTCATTTACAACGAAAGATTTGCGGGATTATACTTCTAAAAAATTGGGTAGGCGTTTTGATAAATGGTGTGACGGGCAATATAAGCAAGTTGAGGATAAGGACTTGCTTGATAAAAAATATAAAAAGCAGCGTAGCAACTTCCGAACGGGGATGCTCATGGGAATGATTGCTAGCTTTGCGATCTGGGTAATTAGCTTAATGATGGCAAATAATATACCCAGTTTTGTGATAATAATTGGAATCATGATGATCGTCTTAGAAGTTGTTGCATTCATAGTGGGCAATTCTCGTTTAAGTATTTATACCCAAAAAGGTGCACTTGAGACAGATCAAGTTCGCGGTTTTAAGAAAATGCTAGACGATATTGGTCAATTCAAGATGAAAGACGTCGGTGATCTGATTTTATGGGAAGACATTATGCCGTATGCTGTAGCGTTTGGTCTATCCAAAAAGGTATTGAAGCAGCTTAAGATTGAATTTGCAGATGAATTAGATGCTGCACCAGTTCTGTTTTATAGTGGATTCTATAGTAGCAGTAGTGACAGTTTTGAGCATAGTTTTGAACGTAGCTTCTCTTCAGCCGTGTCTACTGGTTCATCTTCAGTTTCTGGAAGCTCAGGTGGATTTTCAGGTGGATCGTCTGGCGGCTTTGGTGGTGGCAGCGGCGGTGGTGCTTTTTAGTGAGAAATTTTTATACTATAATTAAACTAAAAAAGGAGGGCTAAATTATGCCATTTGTACATATTGAATTAATTAAAGGTCGCTCAGATGAGCAGATTACTAACTTAATGAAGGATGTTACTGAAGCAGTGCACAAGAATACTGGTGCGCCTAAGGAACACATTCATGTAATTATTAACGAATTAGGTAAGCATACTTATGGCCAAGGCGGCGAGTGGAGAGCTTAATAATTAGGAATTGTAGTAAAAGACGACTCGATTGTGAGTCGCCTTTTTATATAGTTAAATAGATAAACTTGTATTAGAGCCTTAAAGCTATGTGTGCATAAATGAATTATTTATTTAGAATCCCACATAATATAATGATGTTGATGTCTAGATATTTACGAGGAGGATTTGCCCTAGCTGGAGCTGCAAAGCTATTGAACTTTATGCAGCGAGCTGATGAAATGGATGCCGCACAATATAATCGTCGTGCGAATAAGATTAATAAAATGCATTTGTTACGAACAAAACCAGGTGCCGTTTTTATCTATAACAAACGTGGCCAAATTTTGAATAAAAAGTCAGGTTGGGTTCCAATGGGCACAATCTTGCGTCGACCAAAAGGCCTTTATACCATTAAGGGTAAAAAGTACTATTACTTTGGTAAAGGATTGTTCTTCCCAAAGAGTGGGACAGAACCCTATAGAATTCCTAAAAAGCATATAAGTACAGCAGGTGAAAATTTCGCTAATTGGTTCAATTGGCTTAGAACTCGATAAATAGAAAAATTAGGAAGCAGGCAATATAAAGATTGTCTGCTTTTTGCGTAAAAAATTTAATCACTAAAACGATCAATCAATTAACACTACTTCATAAAAATTAGTATAATTATGTTCGTTACTATTAGTAAGTTATACAATAAAAGTGGTGAGAATAATGTATGATTATCGAAATAATATCAAAATAATTTTAAATAAAACTGAGGCTGATGATAAAAGTCTCGAAAATAGTTTAAGTGCGATTAAAGCTATCCTAAATATGGCCGAAGATAATACAGCTGAAAAATCTGAGACTAAATCAGTAACTCAACCTAAGAATAAAATTGCAAATACACAATCAATTGCACAAAGAAATGCAGATTTAAAGCAATTTAAGCAATTATTGATTGGGCTGACAGCCTTAATTGAGACTCCAGGTGATGAAAAAGCTAAAAAGAGTTCACTTGATGCTTTACACAAGTTGACGTTTGTTCCAGGCGTTGGCAAGCGCTATGGCAATGTTTTGGGTAAATTGGATCAGGCAATTCAAAAATCTAAGACAACTAAAGAAGCTGTTAACAAGAAAATTTTTGAAGAAGCAATGAAGCCCAAAGAGCAACCTAAGCGCGATTATCGTAAAGGACGTCGCTATACTGTTATTCGGGCTTTATCAGGCTGTAATTTGATTAATGATAGTGGTCAAATTGTTTACCGTATTAAAGAATCACAAATTCACTCTTTGAATTTAAAGAGCGGTGACATAGTTGAAGCTATTGAAAATCGAGATAATCCAAATTATGAAGCAGAAGTCTTGCGCGTGGTGGGTTATCGCAAATTGCGCATGCGTGATTATGACCCAATCGAAGAATTCCGGTATGCTGTGGTCCGCGGCAAGGCCAATCAATTAGCTATCACTAGAAATATTAAGGGCGAAAAGTTGCGAATTCGCGGTAAGGATATCACGATTCCGGTTGATTCAAGTTATTATCAAGGTGAAAATATTCATCTTGAAGATGGTTCAATTGTAGATCTAGCTTGGTATACGGGTGATGTTCGCATTAAGAAAAATCCTGCTGAGGCAGTACAGATTCGTTGGATTTATCAAGTTGATCCGCCTAAGAAATCAGATCTGTCGTATCAAAAGAAAAATAAGTCAAAGAAAGAAGAAACAGAAGAGTTAACTAAACTCGATATGAACTTGCACTATCAACGGGTAGGAATTGCGATTGGTGATAATCAAAATGAAGGAATATTAGAAGGGATTGTTTCGCGCTATAATGGGATCCCAATTCCAATAGATGCTTTTGAAGGCAAGAAGAAGGTAATGGAACGGCAAATCAAAGACTTAGATATTGTAATCTTGATGACAGCTTATGCTGCTCATGATGCTACTTGGAATATTCAGGAATTCGCTTCAAAGTATGGTGTTAAATTTGCCGTTTCTTCATCTAAAGGTTACCGTTCTTTTGAGCGAGCATTATATCGAGCTGAAAATGGTTTACCTGCTTATGAAGGAACGCAATCAATCGATTATAAAGAAGTTAAAAATAAATAATTTGTTAATATTATTTTGTTTGCTTGAGCTGACAGATGATTTTTCGTTAAAATAGTACTAACTAAAAGAAAGGACGCTTAATAATGAAAAACATTAAACAACGTTCCTGGATGAGATGGTTGGTATTCTTAGCAGGACTTGAAATTATTGCAATATCAATCAATCTTTTTTATGGACCAATTAATATTGCAGCTGGTGGCTCAACGGGTATTTCTATTCTAGTCGATGCAGTATGGGGAATTAATCGATCAATTACAGTGTTTGTAGTGAATGGCTTGATGCTGATTTTGGCGGCAATCTTTTTAGGCAAAAAGACTACCCAAAATATTGCATTAGGTAGTTTGCTCTTACCAGTTTTGATGGAAGTTACGCCTAGCTTTAAAGCAGTGAATAATGACCTACTAGCCGTAATTTATGGTGGTGCATTAATGGGACTTGGAGTTTCGCTACTTTATCGCGTTAATGCCTCAAGTGGTGGGACAACAATTCCGCCGATGATTCTGAAGAAATATTTTTATTTAAATCCTGCAACTACACTTTTATGCATTGATATGGTAATTATTTTCTTGAACATTTTTGTCGATGGTTGGAATGCTTTCTTCTTAGCAGCATTTTCTCAAGTGGTAACTGCCATTACGATGCGCTACGCGGAGACCGGTTTTGATAAAAAGTATCAAGTCAGAATTATGAGTAATTCAGATTTAAACCGAATTCAAGATATGCTTAAAGAAGATTATCAAGGCCTGACGATTTATGATGTTATAGGTGGATATAGCGACGAAAGCAAGCGTCAATTATTAATCGTAGTTGATCCACGTGAATATGGGCCACTTATTTCTAAAGTACATGAGATCGATCAGGATGCGTTTATCATTACCGAAAATGTTGCAAAAGTGCATGGCGGTCAATGGCGAATGTAAAAAAATAATTGATCTTAGTCTAAAAGCGTTGTATGATATAAGAGTTGTATTTGTGGAGACCTCCACATCTGCAACCGCACGGCTTGAGGTTAGAAGTCTTCTTATGTAAGAAGCACCCCAGTTCGGCGAGTCTAAGTATTTTTTTCGGAGGTGTACAAATGTACGCAATTATTAAGACCGGTGGTAAGCAATACAAAGTTGCAGAAGGCGATAGCGTATTTGTAGAAAAGCTTGATGCTGAAGAAGGTAGCTCAGTAACTTTTGACGAAGTTATCCTTGTTGCTAATGGCGACGACGTTAAGGTTGGTACTCCATTAGTAGATGGTGCTAAGGTAACTGCTAAAGTTGAAAAGCAAGGCAAGGAAAAGAAAGTTGTAACTTTCAAGTACAAGCCTAAGAAGCACTCACACAGCAAGTATGGTCACCGTCAACCTTACACTAAGGTTACAGTTGAAAAGATTGAAGCTTAATTCAGAGGTGAAATGAATATGAACATTTTAGGTATGAAATTATACGCTCACCACAAGGGTGGTGGTTCTACTGCCAACGGTCGTAACTCAGCTGGTCGTCGTTTAGGCGCCAAGGCTGGTGACGGTCAAACTATCCACGCAGGTACTATTATTTACCGTCAACGTGGTACTAAAATTCACCCAGGCAAGAACGTAGGTCAAGGTGGAGACGACACTTTATTTGCACTTGTTAACGGCGTTGTTAAATTTGAACGTCTTGGCAAGTACAAGAAGCAAGTTTCTGTATACCCAGCTGAAGAAGCTAAGTAATTCAGAGATTAACATGAAAAGGCGAGTAGCATAAGCCACCCGTCTTTTTTTATGGCTTTTTCCGCCCAGAAACATGTATAATTAAACCAATATCATACAAAAAGAGGGTCTCTGAGATGGAAAATAGGCAAGAATTATTATCCTTAATTAACCAGCGAATTGAGCATGTAACTGATTTAATTAAAGAAGCAAATGCAGATGCATTGATTATTTTTAATCAAGCTAATTATCGATATCTAACCAATTTTACAGGGGAAGAAGCACAATTAATTTTGACTGCTAGTGGCGAACGAGTACTTTTATCAGATTCTCGTTTTGCTGGACAGATTAAAGCACAAGCACCTGGCGAAATGGATGTTGTAATGAAACATTCTAGTGATTATGAAGAACTTACTAAGGCCTTGAAAAAAATGGACGTCAAGAGGGTCTTAGTTGAAGGTGAATTCGTTTCAGCGAGTGAATATGAAAAACTTAAGCAACTAAATCCAGAACTTGAATTTGTGATGGTTGAAGAATTGGTTGAACGAGTACGTAATATTAAAGATGATCTTGAAATTGCGGCATTGCGCAAAGCAATTGATATTTCAATGGAAAGCTTTAAAGGTATTTTGCCGATGATTAAGCCTGGCGTTAAAGAACGTGCAATTGGTGCTAAATTGGACTACCTATTTAAAGTTAATGGCGGCGATGGCCCTGATTTTGATACAATTGTAGCTTCCGGTGTGCGTTCGGCTTGGGCTCATGGCGTTGCTAGTGACAAAGAATTATCCGAAGGCGATATGATTGTCATTGACTTTGGTAGTTTTTATCACGGTTATGCGGCAGATATTACTAGAACTGTTTCATTAGGTGAAGTTGATGCTGAAATGCATAAAATCTATGATATTGTACATGAAGCACAACGCCGTGGCATTGCCGCGGCAGTTGCAGGTAATACTGGATATGATGTTGATAAAGCAGCACGTGATTATATTACAGAACAAGGTTACGGTCAGTATTTTGGACACGGTATCGGTCACGGCATTGGTCTTGAAATTCACGAATTGTGTCAACCAGCTTTACCTTTTAGAACTACTAAATTGGTCAATAATATGGTTCATACCGTAGAACCAGGAATCTACTTGCCAGACAAGGGCGGTGTTAGAATCGAAGACGATATTTTGGTCCATGATCAAACGCCTGAAACTTTATCCACTTTGCCAAAGGATGAATTGATTTCCCTATAATAGCTATTTAATTTATCGTATTTATGGTAAAAACGCTTCAAGATTGGTAAGATAATAATTGTAGAAATGAGGGACTTAATATGACAATGATTTCAGTAAACGAATTCAAGAATGGCTTGACTATTCAATACAACAACGATTTATGGCGCATTGTTGAATTCCAACACGTAAAACCAGGTAAGGGTAGTGCCTTTGTACGTTCAAAGCTTAAGAGTTTGAGAACTGGTGCTGTACAAGAATATACTTTCCGTTCAACTGCTAAGGTTGAAACTGCAGACATTCAAACTAAATCAATGCAATACTTGTACAATGATGGCTCAAGTTATGTATTCATGGATACTTCTACTTACGATCAATTAGCAATTCCAAATGAACAAATTGGCGATGAAGCTAATTACTTATTGGAAAACATGATTGTTAACGTAGTTATGCACGAAGGTGAAACTTTAGGTATCCAATTGCCTAACACGGTTGATTTGAAGGTTGCTAAGACTGAACCTAACATCAAGGGTGATACTTCATCAGGTGGTGGTAAGCCAGCTACTATGGAAACTGGTTTAGTAGTTAACGTACCATTCTTCATTAACGAAGGTAACGTTTTAACTATTAACACTGCTGATGGTACTTACGTATCACGTGCAAATAAGTAGTTTATTTGAGGTAACAAAATGGCAGATAGTTCAAAAATTCTTTTAAGTGGTGAAGAAAACAGCGAGCAAATTAAAATTGATCCAAGTGTTCTAGAAGTTATTTTGGGTATTGCTGCAGAAAAAGTTGATGGTGTTGCCGGAATGCGCGGCAGTTTGAAATCAGGCTTAAACTGGGTTTTCGGTCGTGAAGATCATGGTAAGGGCGTAAATATTAGTGTTGATGACGATAATAAGCTAATTGCTGATATTTATGTTTATCTTGAAAGCGGCGTTAACGTTCCTAAGGTTGCAATGACGTTGCAAAAGAAGTTGAAGGCACAATTATTGCAAATGACTGATCTTGAGCTGAAGGCAATCAACGTTCATGTTGTCGGTTTAGTTTTCCCAGAAGATGAAAATACTGACCAGACTACATCAGAGCTGTTTCCGGAGGACGAAGAAGAAAAATAATGAACCAACACGAAAGTCGAAAAGTTGCTATGCAAGCCGTTTATTTGGCTAATCAGGAGCCAGATTTAACTGCCGAAGAAGTTGAAGCAAAAGTCGTTGCAACGCTTAATTTAAAACAGCTTTCTGCCTATTCTAAGAAGTTAATCGAAGGCGTACTAGAAGATCGCAAAAATTTACAGTCTGAACTAACTAGTCATTTGAAAAAGGGCTGGCGTCTTGAACGTGTAAGTCAAACTGTGGTAGCTATCATGGAAGTCGCTTTGTTTGAAATCAATCATAGTGATGAGATTGATGCTAAGGCAGCAGTTAACGAAGCTTTAAATTTATGTGACGAATTTGCTGAGCCTAAAGAAAAGCCATTTATTAATGGAATGTTAGCAAACTTTGTTAAATAGCGATGAATAGCCGGCAGTTTTGCCGGTTATTTTTTTATAAAGGAGAACGGGCTTTATGGGAAAGATTCTTGATGGTAAAGCATTTGCAAATGAATTAGGGCAAAATCTTAAAGAAAAAGTTAAGAAATTAAAAGAAGAGGGAATAACGCCACATTTTTGCGTAATAAATATTGGGGATGATCCTGCTAGCAAGATTTATGTTCGAACAAAAAAGCGGCGGGCTGAAAAGATGGGAATTATCCAGGATATTTATCAAATGCCCGCTGATACTAAACAGGAAGAAGTTTTAGCATTAATTGATAAGCTAAATGCTGATCCTGAGATTAACGGCTTGATGGTACAGTTGCCAGCACCTGAACAGATTGATGCAGATGCCTTGTTAAAAAGGATTGACCCTAATAAGGATGTCGACGCCTTAACGCCTGCGAATATTGGTCAACTTTGGATGGAAAATCACTTTGTTGAACCGGCTACTGCAGAAGGCATTATTGCTTTATTGAAACATTATCAAATTACGCTGGCTGGTAAGAGAGTTGTAGTTATTGGTCGAAGCAATATCGTAGGCAAACCAGTAGCGGCATTAATGTTAGAGGAAAATGCTACTGTTACTGTTTGCCATTTGTATACTAAAAATCTGGCTGAAATTACACGACAAGCCGATATAGTAGTTTCAGCAACAGGACAAGCATTTTTGGTAACTGCAGATATGGTTAAAGATGGGGCAGTGGTCGTTGATGTGGGCATGAATCATGTTAATGGCAAATTAGTCGGAGACGTTGACTTTGATAATGTTAAAGAAAAAGCCAGCTATATTACTCCGGTTCCTGGCGGTGTAGGTCCTCTTACAGTACAATTCTTAATGGAAGCAGTAGTTAAATTGACTAGGAGACAAAATGGCCGAGAATAAATATTTAACGGTTACTGATTTAAATTATTATATTACGCAAAAATTTAAGAATGATCCTTACCTGCATAAGGTCTTCTTACAAGGTGAATTGTCCAACTTCCGTTATCGGCGTAATTCGCACCAGTATTTTTCACTAAAAGATGAAAAATCTAAAATTAATGTGGTGATGTTCCGTTCCTTCTTTGATAAGGTGAAATTTAAACCAGAAGAAGGAATGAAGGTTTATGTGGTTGGGTATGTCAGCGTGTATGGCCCACAAGGATCATATCAGTTCTATGCTGAACAAATGGAACCGGCAGGATTAGGTGCCTTATATGAGCAATTGAAGCAGTTGCAGGCCAAATTAGCCAAAGAAGGTCTGTTTGATCCAGAGCATAAGAAGAAGTTGCCTCATTTTCCTGATCGAATTGCAGTAGTTACTAGTGCTTCTGGGGCAGTTATTCACGATATTATGGTTACAGCTAATCGGCGTTTCCCGCATGCTGAGATTGATTTGTATCCTGCGCAAGTCCAGGGTGATACTGCAGCGGATTCATTAGTGAGAGCAATGCGCCAGATTGCCGCTCAAGGCGACAAGTATGATGTCATGATCATCGGTCGTGGTGGTGGCTCACTAGAAGATTTGTGGCCATTCAATGAAGAAGAGGTTGTGCGGCAAGTTTACGCAATGCAGATGCCAGTAATTTCTTCAGTTGGTCATGAAACGGATACTACCTTGTGTGATTTGGTGGCCGATGCGCGTGCAGCAACACCAACTGCTGCAGCAGAATATGCTACGCCTAATACATTGGACGAAATTGCGCATATTAAGCAATTAACCAGCCAGTTGGTAGCTAGCATGCAAAATATTATTCGTTCGAAACGTGAGCGCTTAAGTCGGGTGCAGAATTCTGTCATCCTGCGCGAGCCGACTAGACTGTATGATCAGCAGATTCAACAAGTTGATCAATTAAAACAAAGGCTGCAAAATAGTATGCAAAATCGGTTGACCCATTCTGTCCAAGGTTATCAACTGTTGAAGCAGCGTTTGTTTAGCGTTAGTCCAGATAAGAGAATCGGCCAGATGCAGCAACAAGAGCATTTTTTGCAGCAACGACTGATTGATAATATGCAGCACTATTTGAAAAATAAACGCAATAGTTTTACCCAAGTAATGCAGCAGTTGGATGACTATAGCCCTTTGAAGACGCTAGAGCGAGGTTTTGTTTATTCAACTGATGAACAAGGGAAAACCATTAGTTCTGTGAAACAAGTTCAAAAGGATGATCATTTGCGATTGCATTTTAAAGATGGACAAG
The DNA here is from genome assembly GCF_002554085.1 of Lactobacillus sp. UMNPBX1. Taxonomy (NCBI): domain Bacteria; kingdom Bacillati; phylum Bacillota; class Bacilli; order Lactobacillales; family Lactobacillaceae; genus Lactobacillus; species Lactobacillus sp. UMNPBX1. The sequence goes on along the minus strand of NZ_PCZI01000002.1, from coordinate 99,894 downwards.
TTGACGCAGTGGTTACAAAGGTAAAGGAAGAACAAAATGGCAGTGAAGAAAAATAATTTTGAAGAACAATTAACTAATTTGGAACAAATCGTGCAAAATTTGGAAAACGGAAATGTTCCGTTGGAAGATGCCCTAAAAGAATTTCAGGAGGGCGTAAAGATTAGCCGTGATTTAGAAAAGAAGCTCAACAGTGCTGAAGAAACTGTGGCTAAGTTGATTGATAGTGACGGCACAGAACACAAATTAGATCCAAATAACGCATCAGCACCAGAGGAATAAATATGACAGCATTTACTTATTTTAAAGATGAATGGACCCCAGTAATTGATGATTATCTGGCTAAGCATTTGGCTAGTGAGGTTGAAGATCAAAAGATCAGTCAGATTATGGCCTACTCAGTGATGGCTGGCGGCAAGCGCTTGCGTCCGTTATTGTTTTTAGCTACGTTAAATGCTTTAGGCAGAAAGATTGAAGAACCTGAAATTAGGATTGCCTGCGGGATTGAACTGATTCACACTTATTCCTTGATTCATGATGACCTGCCTGCCATGGATAACGATGACTATCGGCGCGGTAAGCTGACTAGCCACAAAAAATGGGGCGAGGCTGAGGCAATTTTAGCTGGGGATGCGCTCTTGCCGATGGGAATTCAATGGATTGCGGAAGGCAGTAAGTCGGCGAAATTGGTAGATTTAATTACCAAAGCAGTTGGCCCTAATGGGATGGTTGGCGGTCAATATTTGGATATTGATTCAACTAACAATGCTAGTGTTGCGGGTGATGCCAAGTTTATCAATAAGATGGAATGGCTGAAGACCGGTTGCTTAATTCAGGCTAGCGTTGAGATGGCTGCAGTTTATGCAGGAGCTAGTGATATTAAACAGGTAAAATTAGTCGATTTTGCCAAAATTTTTGGTCGTTCATACCAAATCTATGACGACTTGGTTGATGTCGTTGAAACTAGTGCAGAAGCTGGTAAGGCAACCCACAAAGATCAAGCTGAAGGTAAAAACAATACTTTGACTTTATTGGGAATTGACCAAAGCCGCAAAGAATTAACTGATTTGATCAAGCAGGCACAAGATGATTTGCATGGGCTCAAAGGCGAAGTACTTGCTGGCTTCTTAGATCTTTATCAAAAGGTGTTATAAATGGCAAAACAAAGAGCAGATATTTTATTAGCAGAACAAGGAATTTTTCATTCTCGTTCAGCTGCCCAAAGAGCGATTATGGCGGGGCTGGTTTCTGATCACAATCATCAACGAATTGATAAGAGCGGGACTAAGTTTCCTGAAGGGGAAAAGTTTTACGTGAAAGATGATGGTAAGAAATATGTTTCGCGTGGCGGCTTTAAACTGGAAAAAGCTCTTAAGGTCTTTGACATTGATTTAACAAATAAAATTTGTTTAGATATTGGTGCATCAACTGGCGGTTTTACTGATGTTGCTTTACAAAACGGTGCTCAGATGGTCTATGCCTTGGATGTTGGCTACAACCAGTTAGCTTGGCAATTGCGGGACGACCCGCGTGTAGTGGTGATGGAAAAGCAGAATTTCCGCTATTCGAAGCCGGAAGATTTTGATCAAGGACTGCCAGATTTTGCAATGACCGATGTGTCCTTTATCTCGTTAGATTTGATCATGGCACCGATGTATGCAATTTTGAAGAATCAATGTGATGCCGTTTGTTTGATTAAACCACAATTTGAAGCTGGCCCTGAGAATGTCGGTAAACACGGTATTGTTCATGATCATGAAGTGCACAAGGCGGTAATCGAGCACACCATGCAAAAGGCATTGGAGATCGGCTTCAATGTTTTAGGCGTTGATTATTCACCCATTAAAGGTGGCAAAGGCAATATTGAATTTTTGATTCATTTACAAAAAGACGAAGCAAATGGTGGCCGCAACTTATGGCAAGGGAGCCCAGCTGAAGTGGTTGAGCGCGCCGTAAGTGGTCTATAGGAGTGAAGCTATGCTAGTTGAGCTAGATATCAAAAACTTTGCAATTATTAAAAGCTTAAAGGTTCGTTTTCAAGAAAAAATGACGGTAATCATCGGTGAAACTGGTGCTGGTAAGTCAATTATTATTGATGCTGTTTCATTACTGATGGGTGGTCGCGGTCAAAAAGAAATGATTCGTTCGGGTGAGTCCAAGGCGATTATTACTGGCTTGTTTGAATTGGATGATCAAAAAGAAAAGATCGCGGAATTGTGTGATCAATATGGTTTGCCGCACGATGACGATCAGCTGGTGATTAGTCGTGAATTAGCTGTCAAGGGCAGAAATGTAGTCCGGATTAACGGGCAATTGACGACGATTAATGTTTTGCGCGAGATTGGTAGCTATTTGGTTGATATTCACGGCCAGCATGATCAGCAAATTTTGATGGATCAGGACCGGCAGATTGACCTAGTTGATAATTATGCCCCTGCTTCTTTTAAGGCAGATTTAGCCACTTATCAAACTGATTATGCTCAATGGCAAAAGCTAACCAGTCAATTGCGGCACCTGCGTCAAGATGCCCAAGAATTAGCTCAGAAGCAAGATATTCTGCAGTTTCAGAATAATGAATTGGAAGCAGCCGACCTTGAGGATCCACAAGAAGATGAGAAACTTGAGGAAGAATATAACGAACTAAATAATTATCAAAAAATTGCGGATACGGCGAATTACTTCATGCAATTGTATGATGACGATGAGCATGGAATTGCGACTTTATTGGGGGATGCCCAGAATGCTGCAACTGATTTAACTGAATTTGGTTCAAAATTTAAGGATTTTGCTAAGACAGTTGATGATGGAGTTTATGCTTTAAATGATGCCCGTAGTGAATTGTCTAACTTGATGGATGCGATGGACTTCGATGAGGAACGTTTCCAATATGTAACTAATCGGTTAGATACTCTAAATTCATTGAAGAAAAAATATGGTCCGACCTTGGCTGATGTGTTTGCTTTTTATCAAAAAGTACAAAAAGAACTCAGTCAATTTGAAACAGGCGGCCTTGATGAGGAAAAATTGCAAGCAGAAGTTGCCAAGATTGAAGAAAGAATGACCCAAGAAGCTAGAAATCTGCATTTAATACGCGAAAAAGTGGCTCATTTGCTGGAAGAGCAGATTAAGCAAGAGTTAGCTGATCTCTACATGGAAAAAGCTCGCTTTTCTATTAATTTTGATGAAACAAAGACATTTACCGATAAGGGAACTGATGCGATTGTTTTCTTAATTGCACCTAATCCAGGTGAAGATTTAATGCCATTAGTTAAAATTGTTTCTGGTGGTGAACAATCAAGATTGATCTTAGCTTTGAAGGCAATCTTCAGCCGAGTTGAACCAGTGGGTACCATGATTTTTGACGAAATTGATACGGGAGTTTCTGGCCGAGTATCGGCTGCTATCGGGAAAAAGATGCACTCAATCGGTCGCAACAAGCAGGTAATTGCAATTACGCACTCACCGCAAGTGGCTGCCGCGGGTGATCAACGCTACTTGGTAGCTAAGCAAGTAAAAGATGGTTCAACCTTTACTCAAATAGGCCCACTTAGCAAGGAAGAAACCATTACAGCGATTGCACAGATGATGGCTGGACAAGATGTAACCGATGCAGCAAAGAAGAATGCTGCAGATTTGATTAAGAGTATTAAAGATGACTAGTATTAGTAAATTTTGGCGTGATTTTTGTGTAGAACATCAAGTAAGTCCTACAGCATTAGAAGGTGCTTTTGCTTTTGGAGCTAATAGCCGGGATGCAGATATTCTTAGTGATTTGGTCAAAAGTGGAATTAAGACGGCAACGACTAGCCTGTATTCTGCGCAAGAAGATGTACCGGTTGTAGGGATGTACGCAATTGTTTTAAATGGACGAAATGAACCAGTTTGTGTGATTCAAAATAAGACTGTTGAGATTATGCCATTTAAAAATGTCTCAGCTGAGCATGCCTATTTAGAAGGCGAGGGCGATCGCTCATATGAATCTTGGCGTAAAGTACACGAGAAATTTTTTGCGCGCGAATGTCAAGAACTGGGACGAGAGTTCACAGATGAAACTGAAGTAGTGTGTGAGACATTCGAGAAAATAATTTAGTAAAGGAGCAGACGATTTTGTCTGTTTTTTTGTATGCAAAGAGAAAACTTGAAAAAGAAACAATTTTAGTGCAAACTAGATATATTACAAGTTAAGAGGAGTTCAGCATGGCAGATAAAGGTTTATTACTTGTGCTTTCTGGTCCTTCCGGCGTTGGTAAAGGAACTGTTAAAAGCGCGATTGTTGAAAACAAAGTCTTTCCATTTGAATATTCAGTTTCAATGACTACGCGTCAACCGCGACCAGGTGAGGTTAATGGCCAAGATTATTTTTTTGTTAGTGAAGATCGCTTTCAAGAGGCTATTAAAAATGGTGAGTTGTTAGAATATAATAAATATGTCGGTCACTATTATGGTACACCTCTTGCACCAGTGAAGAAGATGCTTCATGATGGCAAAGATGTTTTACTTGAGATTGATGTTAATGGGGCACAAAAAGTACGTGAAAAGATGCCCGATGGCGTGTTTATCTTTTTAACCCCCCCAGATCTACATACGTTACATTTGCGTTTGGAACACCGTGGCACCGAGTCAGAAGATGTAATTCGTGGTCGAATTAAGCAAGCGCGCAATGAAATTTTGGAGATGGAAGACTATGATTATGCAGTAGTTAATGATACAGTAGCTAATGCAGTTGATCATATTAAAGCGATCGTCGATGCAGAACATGTCAGTGTTAAACGTGTAATTGATGACTATCGTAAGATGGTCAAGGAGGATTAATTATTATGAGAATTACTTACCCATCAATTGATAAATTATTGTCACGTGTTGATTCACGCTATTCATTATCTGTTCTTGCCGCTAAGAGAGCACATGAACTTGAAGCTGGTGATCCACCAACTTTGGAACATTTTAAGTGTGATAAGGCTGTTGGTAAGGCACTTGAAGAAATTGCTGCTGGTAAAGTTACTGTTGACCCAGCTCATGCCGAGGTTAACCTCGAAGATTAATTTATTGACCTTCATCCTTTGGGGTGAAGGTCTTTTTTACAGGTGATTAAATGATTGCTCAGGTTATTGTTGATGTAGCTGCACGGCAAACAGACCGTATTTTTGAATATCATATTCCAACAGAATTAGAAAAGGATATTGCGATTGGATCAAGAGTAGTTGTTCCGTTTGGTCCTCGTAAAGTGCAAGGTTTTGTGGTGGGGATCACTGATCAAAGTGAATTTAAAGGTAAACTTAAGGATTTGCTAGTTGTGGTAGATGAGATGCCACCGCTTACGCCAGAGTTGGTAAAGTTATCTGCTGATTTAGCAAAAAATATTTTTTCTTACCGAATTAAAATTTTACAAGCGATGCTACCTTGGGTAATGCGAGCAAATTATCGCAAATTGCTAGTGCCAGCTAATGATAGAGCTGCCAAAATGCCGCTGTTTCAGGGTGATCCAATTGATTTAAATAAAATTACGGATCTGGCGGAGATTAAGCAATTCCGCAAATTATTGCAAGATGATCAAGCAAAGATTGAGTATGTGGTAGAAAATCGAGCCAAGAAGAAAAAAGAAAATCAATATGAACTAGCATTAAAAAAAGAGGAATATCCCAAAATTTACAATACTTTACGTCAAAATGCGGTAAAGCAAAAAAAGTTATTGATGGATATCATTGATAATGCAGCGGACTATCCCAAAAGTCAAAGCCAGCTAGAAAAACAGCTTGGATTGACGGCGGCGAGTTTGAATTCTGCGATTACCAAAGGTTGGTTGAATAAAAAAAGTGTTGAGGTTTATCGCGATCCGTTATCCGGATTTGATGACGGAGAACATAAAACAGCGGTTACCTTAAATGGTGAGCAGCAAGGTGCTTTGAACCAGATCACCCAAGCAATTGAACAGCGCCAGGCTGAGACTTTTTTGTTGGAAGGGATTACTGGTAGCGGGAAGACTGAAGTGTATTTACACGCTATTAGCAAGGCTCTTAAACAGGGGCGAAATGCATTAATGCTGGTGCCAGAAATTTCCTTGACGCCGCAAATGGTTCGTCAGGTTAAGGCACGTTTTGGTCAAGAGGTAGCCGTTTTACATAGTGCCCTATCTGAGGGAGAAAAATATGATGAGTGGCGCCGAATTCGTCGTGGCGAGACTAAGGTGGTCGTTGGCGCTCGGAGTGCAGTTTTTGCTCCACTAGATAATATTGGTTTAATCGTGATCGATGAGGAACATGAGTCTTCATATAAGCAAGAAACCGATCCACGTTATAATGCACGTGATGTGGCTATTTGGCGTAGTAAATTTCATAATTGTCCGTTGGTTTTAGGAAGTGCAACACCATCGTTGGGTAGCCGTGCACGCGCCCAAAAAAATGTCTATCATCTTTTACGGTTAACTGAAAGGGCTAATCAAAAGAAATTGCCTAAAGTTAATTTGATTGATCTAAAGCACGTGCAATTTGCTGGTGGTCAATTTGATTTATCTGTTGAGCTAGTAGATGCAATAAAAAAGCGTTTGGCAAAAAAAGAGCAGGTTATTTTAATGCTCAATCGACGTGGTTTTGCTAATTTTATGCTTTGCCGTGAATGTGGTTTTGTATTAAAATGTCCTAACTGTGATGTTTCTTTAAATTTGCATAAGGATACTAACAGTATGCAATGTCACTATTGTGGTCATACTGAGCCAGTGCCCACACGTTGTCCTAATTGCCAAAGCTCGCAAATTCGTTTTTTAGGTGCAGGTACACAGAAGGTACAAGAAGAATTAGAAGAGCTTCTGCCTGGTGCACGAATCTTGCGGATGGACGTTGATACAACTAGAAGAAAGGGTAGCTATAAGAAAATTCTAGATTCCTTTGGTGCTCATGAAGCTGATATTTTGTTAGGTACGCAAATGATTGCTAAAGGATTAGATTTCCCTAATGTAACTTTAGTTGGAGTAATCAATGCCGATACAGGATTATGGCTTTCTGACTATAATGCTTCTGAAAAGACTTTTGAATTATTAACTCAGGTAGCTGGCCGTGCAGGTCGTGCTGATAAGGAAGGAGAAGTCTTAATTCAAACTTATAATCCAGAGCATTATGCTATTCAACTAGCTCAAACTCAGGACTACGAACGATTTTATGGCTATGAGATGAATATGCGGCATGCTGGTAACTATCCACCATATTTTTATACCGTGCTGATTTCCATTGCTGCTAAAAAAGAACAGAATGCAGCTCGTGAGGCTTTTAGGATTAAGAGGTATTTGAATGAGCACTTGCATGAGCCAACGATTATTTTGGGACCAACGCCAAGTGCAATTTCTCGTGTAAAAAATCAATATTATTATCAAATACTGGTAAAATATAAAAAAGAACCAAATTTAAATGAATTATTACACCATGTTCAAGATTCCGCACAGGAAGCTAAGAAATATGGTTTAAGTATTTTTATTGATAATGAACCAGAGAGAATTATGTAAGGGGATGCTTTAATGACATCAATAATATTTATGGGAACACCGGAATTTTCAGTTCCAGTACTTGAAGGGTTAATTGATGAAGGCTATGAGATTAAAGCCGTGGTCACTCAACCTGATAAAAAGGTAGGACGTAAGCAGAAAATTACTAAGTCACCTGCCAAGATCGCAGCAGAAAAGCATGATTTGCCAATCTTTCAACCAGTTAAGTTGTCTGGATCAGACGAAATGCAGAAATTAATTGATATGCATGCAGATTTGATTGTAACTGCAGCATATGGGCAATTTTTACCAACTAAGTTTTTGAATTCGGTTAAAATTGCGGCAGTTAATGTTCACGGCTCACTTTTGCCTAAATACCGTGGCGGTGCACCAATTCAATATTCACTAATTAACGGTGATAAAGAAACTGGAATTACCATTATGGAAATGGTTAAGAAGATGGATGCTGGTGATATTTATGCTCAAGAAGCAATTAAGATTGAGCCTGATGATAACGCTGGCACTTTATTTAGTAAATTATCAATTGTTGGGCGGGACTTATTGCTTAAGACTTTACCAGCAATTATTGATGGCTCAATTAAAAAGGTTCCACAGGATCCAGAAAAGGTCGTCTTTTCACCTAACATCACTAAAGAACAAGAAAAGCTTAATGTTGATATGACAGCAGAAGAGGCCAACGATATGATTCGTGCTTTGAATCCAGATCCTGGTGCTTATTTGATGATTGAAGGCAAACGTTTCAAGATCTGGAAGGCAGAAATTGCATCTGATTCATCAAGTTTAAATGCCGGCTCTGTTGTTGCTAACAAAGGACGTTTTGCCATTAGTTTTGCTGATAATTCAGTACTTAACTTACTTGAAGTTCAACCAAGTGGCAAAAAGAGAATGGACATCAAGAGCTTTTTAAATGGTCAAGGTAGTAAGTTTGTCCCAGGTGAAGAAATTGTCGATCGATAAGAGTGCACGTGCAGTCAGCTTAGAGACATTGATCAAGGTCTTAGATCAAGGCTCCTATTCTAATATTAGTTTGAATAACAGCTTAAAGCACTCTAACTTGTCAATTGCAGACCAAAATTTAGCTACTAATATTGTTTATGGCACGATTCAGTATCGATTGTTTTTAGAATATCAGTTAAAAGGCTTAGTTAGGACAAAACTGACCGAAAAATATATTAAGCCATTATTGTTAATGTCACTTTACCAGTTGATTTTTTTGGATAAAGTGCCTGATCGTGCTGTACTTGATGAGGCTAATAAACTTGCTAAGCAATATGGCAAGCGACATTCAGCTGGCTTTCGGTTGGTAAATGGGATTTTGCGTTCGTTTACTAGGCGCGGGGTGATTTTACCAGCTGAAAATAATCCAGTTAAATATTTAAGTGTCAAAGAAAGCGTACCTGAATGGTTAGTTCAATATTTAATTGATAACTGGGGCCTAGACAAAGCAAAATCAGTTTTAAACAGTATTAATGAGCCAGCTAAAAACAGTGTGCGTATTTCAAAGTTGGCAGATAAAGAGCAAGTTTTTGCCCAGTTAGAGCGGGATAACTATCAACCACAATGGTCTAAGTTATCAAGCGATGATGTGATTTTGAGTCACGGTGGCATTAGCGAAAGTGATTTGTTTGAAGAAGGCAAGTTAACAATTCAAGATGAGGCTGCCAGTTTAGTTGTAGAGGCTTTTGACTTTGAACAAGATGAGCATGTGCTTGATGCTTGTTCTGCTCCCGGTGGGAAAACCGTGCAAATTGCCGAAAGCATTGTTAATGGTGATGTGACTGCCTTAGATATTCATGATAAAAAATTACGTTTAGTACGAGATAATGCCCAGAGAATGCACGTTGCAAATAAGGTAAAGACTAAGGCATGTGATGCACGTAAGGCTACAGAGATTTTTGCAGCAGGTGAATTTACCAAAATTTTAGTCGATGCCCCTTGTTCTGGGCTTGGATTATTGCGTCGTAAGCCTGAAATTCGCTATACTAAGAGACAACAGGACTTACAAAATTTACAAAAAATTCAATTGGCAATCTTAACTGCAGTAAGTTCACTCTTAAAAAAGAATGGCGAGTTGGTTTATTCAACTTGCTCAATTTCAATGGAAGAAAATGAAGAGGTAGTTAAGAAGTTTTTGCAAGCACATCCTGACTTTGAACTAGTTCCATTTAAGTTAACTAAACTTGAATCAAAGACAGGGATGTTGAAAATAATGCCTGATCTAGATGGCAATGATGGATTTTTCATTGCTAAATTTAAGTTACGAGGTTAGATTTTTGATTGAAACAGCATACGCTTCGAGTATTGGTAAAGTACGGAAAAGCAATCAAGATTTTGTAAAAGTTTTTAAAAATCAAAAGGGAATTGTCTTAGCAATTGTCTGTGATGGTATGGGCGGCCATCAAGGTGGTGACGTTGCTTCAACAATGGCAGTCACCCATTTAGGACATAATTTTAGTATGACTGACTTTGCAGATGCTAATCTTGCTCATAAATGGCTTGATGTGCAATTAAATTCTGAAAATGAAACAATTTTAAAGACTGCTGATAAGTTTCCTGACTTAAATGGAATGGGGACAACGATTGTATTGGCGTTTGCATTTGATAAAAATGCCTTAATTGCTCATTTAGGTGATTCTCGGGCTTATAGTTATTCTGAAGGTAAATTTGTCCAATTAACTGAAGATCATTCTTTGGTTAACGAATTAGTTAAGATGGGTCAGATTACTAAAGAACAAGCTAAACACCATCCCCAGAAAAATATTATTACGCAAGCATTAGGCGTCTCAAGTACGATTGATCCTGAATTTGATGAGATCAAGATGGGGGGAAACGACATTATTTTGCTCTGTACTGATGGCCTAACCAATTCACTTAGCGATCCACAAATCCAACAAATTTTGGCAACTAAGGAGCTTAGCTTAAGAGAACGTTGTAATAAATTGATTAGTGAGGCCAATCGATTAGGTGGTGGTGATAATATTACTGTCTGCCTAATTTGGAACAAGGAGGACGAGAGCAGTGATCGATAAAGGTTATCTGCTTGGGGAACGTTACCGCATCATCGATACCTTAGGTGAAGGCGGAATGGCCAATGTCTATCTAGCGGAAGATATTATCCTGCAACGTAAGGTGGCAGTTAAAATTTTACGCCTTGATTTGCAGAATGAACCGCAAACCCAAGCTCGTTTTCAAAGAGAGGCATTAGCTACAAGTGAATTAAGTCATCCTAATATTGTTTCTGTACTTGATGTAGGTACCGATCATGGTTTGCCATACATGGTAATGGAGTATGTTGATGGTCCTAATCTAAAAGAATATATTCAAAAAAATTCACCTTTGGATTTAAATGAAATTATTCGAATTATGGATCAGATATTGAGTGCAGTTGCATTAGCTCATAAGCACAATGTTATTCATCGTGATCTAAAACCACAGAATATGTTGATGGATAAGCGCGGCAATATTAAAATAGCTGATTTCGGAATTGCCGTTGCTTTGAATCAAAGCTCGATTACACAAACTAATTCAGTAATGGGTTCAGTTCATTATATGTCTCCTGAGCAAACGCGTGGCGGAATGGTTACTAAACAATCTGACATCTATTCCTTGGGAATAATTTTATATGAATTGATCACAGGAACTGTTCCGTTTAACGGTGATACACCAGTGGCAATTGCACTGAAGCATGCGCAAGAACCAATTCCTTCAATTCGCAAGAAAGATTCAAGTGTACCACAAGCGCTGGAAAATGTTGTTTTAAAGGCAACCGCGAAAGATCCACGAGATAGATATGCTACAGCTCAGGAAATGAAAGCAGATTTGGATAGTAGCTTGGATCCTGAACGGGCAGATGAACCGGTTTTTGTACCATATCATGGTAATAACGATGATAAAACAATTGTATTGCCTGGATTTAAGCCACAAAAGGAAGAAAAAGAAGTGGTGGAGCCAGCAAAAACCGAATCAGTAGAATCAAGCAAGCCAGTAAAGAAAAAGACTTTTTTACAGAATGTCAAAAGTCACAAATGGTGGTGGCTGATCTCAATTATTGCCGCGGGTTTAATCATTTTTATGATGATTTTCGCTTTAAGTGGTACTGGAAATAAACGACAGGATGTTAATATTCCTGATGTAACTAATATTGCAGAAAAAGCAGCTGAGAGTAAACTTGAAGCAGCAGGCTTACAGGTTGGAAAAATTATTAGGCGACAATCAGATGATATAAAAAAAGGCCGGGTTATTGCGACAAAACCAACTGCAGGCAATAGTCTAGAGCGGGGAAAGAGCGTTGATTTAATTGTTTCCAGCGGTTCTAGCATGGTTAAAGTTCCTGATATGGTTGGGAAGAACTATGCCGAAGCGGCAGAAAAATTAGAAAATATGGGCTTTGATGTAGTTAGAGAGGACCAATATTCTAATAAAGTTGACGAAAATCAAGTTATTTCTCAAAGCATTGCTGCAGGTGTAGAGGTTAAGCCGACCCAGACTACAATTACGTTGATAGTTTCACGTGGCAAGCAGGCTAGATCACATTCAAATATGGTTACCTTGAAAGACTTAAGTAATTATTCTTTGAAGAGTGCTCAAGACTATGCCAAAGAACATGGCCTGACTTTACAAATCAATCAAGAATATTCTGATGATGTTGAGAAGGGCTTAATAATTTCGATGGAGCCAGGTCCGGGTACTAAGGTTGAGCGTGGTTCAACTGTTACCATCAAGGTCTCGAAAGGTCCAAAGGAAGACAAGGAAACTACTGTAACTAAGACCTTTACCGTTGACTATGTTGGTGATGATCTTTCTAAGAGTGAGAAGCCTGATAATGATAAAGGAAGCAATAACTCTGAGTCAGAATCCGTTAATGGCAAGGGTGATCATGTCCAGATCTATATTAAGGATGATGATCATTCCTTGAACAATATTTATCGTGACTTGTATATTAAGCATGATATGAGTTTCTCGATTCCATTTAACATTAGAGAAGGTAGTGGACAATTAAAGGTTGTTCGCAATGGCGATACAGTTTTGAATGAAAAGGTGACTAAATAAATGAAACTAGCGCAAGGAACCGTCGTTGGTTTGATTGCTGGTTATTATGATGTAGAAACCGCTGCGGGTATCGTGAGAACGCGTGCTCGCGGCGTTTTTCGTCAAAAAAAGCAAAAACCGGCAGTTGGCGATCATGTGGAAATTCAGATAGATGATAAAGGAATGAGCTATCTGGTGAAAATTTTGCCGCGGATTAATCGAATTGGGCGACCAGCAGTTGCTAATGTAAGTCATGTTTTGTTAGTAATTTCTGCAGTAGAACCGGATTTTTCTGTAGAGCTGTTAGATCGTTTTTTGACTTTCTTTTCTTGGCAAAAAGTTGGTGTAACAATTTACTTGTCTAAAGCAGATTTGCTATCAGAAGCAAAGTTAAACACAATCAAGCAAGCTTTAGCATATTATCAAAAAATAGGTTATCCTGTTTTCACCGATTATCATGAAATGCAAATTCAGATTCCTAAAATGATCGAAAAAAATCAAATTTGGACTTTAGCAGGACAGTCAGGTGCTGGTAAGTCAACTTTGCTTAACCATTTAAAAAAAGATGCTAATCAAGCGACTGGTGCGATCTCAACTAGCTTGAATCGTGGGAAACATACTACTAGAAAGGTCGAACTTTTTAAGTTAGGCGCGGGCTTTTTAGCAGATACGCCAGGTTTTTCGTCAATTGATTTGACACCAATCAAGTTGAATGAGTTATGTAATTACTTTGTTGAGTTTAAAAAGGAAAGTATTCACTGTAAGTTCCGCGGATGTCAGCATTTGCAGGAGCCAGGCTGTGAAGTAAAGAAGTTACTTGAAGCCGGAGAAATTCTGGCAAGTAGATATGAAGATTATTTGGCTATGCGGACTGAGATTAGTGAAGGTCGCATACCGGAATATTTAAAATAGAGGTAATAGCTGATGATGATTGCACCCTCAATTTTGAACGCAAATAATATTGATCTTAAAAATGATATTGAAAATGCAGTCCAGGCTGGAATTAGCCGTTTTCATATTGATATTATGGATGGACATTTTGTGCCTAATTTATCTTTTGGACCGCAACTAATCAAAGATTTCAAGCGTGAATTTCCGATGACAGATGCTGAAATTCACTTAATGAGTGATGCCCCAGATAAGTTGGTACCAGCTTTTGTTAGTGCAGGAGCAGATTTGGTCGAACTACACTATGAAGCAATGGACAAGCCTAAGTTATATTATTGGTTCGATTATTTAGCTTCTAATGGCGTTGATGCTGCTTTGGCAATTAGTCCAGATACACCAGTTGAAGTGGTTGAACCGTATTTGCCATTACTGAAACAAGTATTAGTAATGACGGTCAAGCCGGGATTTGGTGGACAGAGTTTTCTTCCTGAATCAGTTAGTCGAATTAAGTCAGTTAGAGAGATTGTCGGCTCTGATTTTGATATTGAGGTCGACGGCGGTATTAATGATCAGACTATTAAATTAGCTGAAAATGCTGGCGCTAATATATTTGTTGTTGGTTCATACTTGTATGAAAATGGTGATGTTGGCAGTCAAGTACATAAATTAGAAAAGATTATTAAGTAATGAAAGCATATGCATTGTTGGGCGGTCCAACTGAATTGTGGCCTGAAGATATTGAAGAAAAGCTGGCTCAAGCTGATTTAGTTATTGGGGTTGATCGTGGTGCCTTGTTTTTAGAAGAACTGGGAATAATCCCTGATGTGGCAGTAGGTGACTTTGATTCTTTACACGAAAATGACTTAAGCCAAATAGAAAGTAATGTTCAAGACATTCGTTATTCTAATCCTGTCAAGGATTGGACTGATTCTGAGCTAATGTTGCAGATTGCTTTTGAAGATTATCATGTGGATGAATTAGTGATTTTTGGTGCTACAGGTGGAAGATTGGATCATTTTTTGATCAATCTATTAGTGTTGCTAAATCCTGAAATGAGATTATATGCGAAAAAAGTAACGTTGATTGACCAACAAAATCTAATTTGCTTTTTTAATGCAGGCACGCATGTTGTTGAAAAAAGAAAAAATTACTCTTATATTGGTTTTGCAGCTTTAACAGCAATCGAAGATTTTAATATTATTGGTGCAAGATATGAGTTGAAGCACTATTCTGGAAACTATCCTCGTGTTTTTTCATCAAATGAATTTTTGCCTAATAGTAATGAATTCAGGATTAGCTTGCAAAATGGTATGATTGCAGCAATTTATTCTAAAGATATTAATCGTTTTCATGATTTATAGGTTAAAATAGAACTATAGAAAAGAAACAAGGGAATTCAAATGAAATATATTGACTTTGAAAAAGATATTGCTGGTTTCGAAAACGGTCGCTACGAAGCAAGACTTGACCGTGCAAAATAAAATGTAGAAGACTACATGCATAAGAACCACGTTCACATTTTTGATAAAAAGAAGAAGGAAGTAGCTACTATCCAATGGCTTAGTTAGAAATGTAACTTATCAAGATTTGGGCTTGCCAACTAAGTTGGGTGAAATGATTACTGAGTATGCATACACGCCAATTGATGAAAGAATGGCCGACGAAATTCCTGATGACGATAAGCATCACAATATTATGAAGTAAAGTAAAACGGTAAGAAGACAAAATAAAATGGTCTTCTTACCGTTTTTTATATAAATCATTAAAATAAGTAAAAAAATAAGCTTGCAAGATCAGTGATCTAACAAGCTCTTGGTCTATTAGGCACGAGTAACTTTACCAGACTTTAAAGCCTTGGTTGAAACCCATACGCGCTTTGGCTTACCGTCAACAAGAATGCGAACTTTTTGAAGGTTTGGCTTCCAAGCACGACGAGTTGAGTTCAATGAGTGTGAACGTTTGTTACCGAATGTAGTCTTCTTACCTGTTACGTAATCTTTTGCCATTTGCTAAACCTCCTTTATTTGTGATGTCATACTTAATTAGATTATCATATGTTTTCGCGCAATTCAATACTAAAAGGATTTTTTCAGGTGTATTTTAATTATTGATTATGTCGTTACTATGATAAAATAATAAACGTATATATAGATAATAAGACGGAGGACGAAACATGGCTGTTAAGATCAAGACAAAAGATGGTTTGATTGATATTTCAAACGGTGTAATCGCAACTGTTGTTGGTGGCGCAGCTACGTCTAACTATGGCGTTGTAGGTATGGCATCAAAGAATGCCATTCGCGATGGATTTGACGGGATTCTTAATCGTGCCAATTATAAGCGCGGTGTTGTTGTCAAGTCAGAAGATAACGAAATTACGGTTGATGTGTACATTATTGTTGGTTATGGTTTGAAGATTTCTGAAGTAAGTAAGAATGTTCAAGATAGTGTTAAGTTCAATTTGAAGAATCAATTAGGAATAGACACTAAGGCCGTTAATGTCATTGTACAAAGCGTTAAGGTACTTGACGAATAACACAAGCGGAGGTTTTAAATAGTGGTTTTAAATGAGATAGATAGTAAGCAATTTAGAGATATGGTACGTGTTGCCACTCATCGAATTGGTAAAAATGCGGAGTTTGTTAACTCTTTGAATGTTTTCCCAGTTCCTGATGGTGATACTGGTACTAATATGAACTTAACCATTGAAAGTGGTGCTAAGGCTGTTTCAGAAAATCCAAGTACTAGTGTTAGTGATTTAACTGAAAGCTTGGCTAAAGGTATGCTAATGGGTGCCCGTGGTAACAGTGGGGTTATCACTTCACAATTATTCCGTGGCTTTTACAAGGCTACCCAAGGGATGAAGACCTTAACTGCACAGGAATTAGCAAATGCTTTTTCAAATGGTGTTGCTACTGCTTATAAGGCTGTAATGAAGCCAGTTGAAGGTACTATTCTTACTGTAGCTCGTGTTGCTGCACAAGCCGGTGCTACTAAGGCCAATGACACCGACGATGTAACTGAAGTAATGAAAGCTGTAGTTGAAGGTGCTAAGAAGGCTCTTAAGTCAACTCCAGATTTATTGCCTGTTTTGAAGCAAGTTGGTGTAGTTGACTCAGGTGGTCAAGGCCTTTTGTTTATCTATGAAGGCTTTTTGGAAGGCTTAATGGGTGAAAACTTTGCAGATCAATATCAACCTGACGAAAATGAAATGGATGAAATGATCAATGCAATGCACCACCAATCTTCAGTTCAAAGCCAATTGGCTACTCAAGATATTAAAAATGGCTACTGTACTGAAATCATGGTTGATCTTGATGCCGATGTGCCAAATAAAAAGAAGTTTGATTTGGAAGAATTTAGAAAGCACTTGTCTGGCTTGGGCGATTCATTATTAGCTGTTTCTGATGGTGAAATTGCTAAGGTTCACGTTCATACTGAACACCCTGGTGATGTTTTCCAATACGGTAGTCAGTTTGGTCAATTAGGCAAGATCAAGATTGATAACATGAGAATCCAACACGAAAGCATCGTTGACCAAGATGAAGAACAACAAGAAGCAGTTGATTTTGCAGTGATCGCAGTTGCTTCAGGTAACGGTATTCGTAAGTTGTTTGAAAGTGAAGGTGTTAACCGGATTATCTCGGGTGGGCAAACGATGAACCCATCAACTCAAGACTTTATTGATGCAATCAAGAAGTCTGGTGCGAAGAAAGCTATTGTCTTGCCAAACAACGGTAATATTGTTATGGCTGCTAAGCAGGCTGCTGAAGTTAGTGATATTCCTGTTGGTATTGTACCAACTAAGACTATTTCTCAGGGTTTAACCGCAATGCTTTCATTCAATCCAGATGCATCTGTTGATGAAAATGTGGAAGCTATGACAGAGGACTTAGATACGGTTGTTTCAGGTGAAGTTACTCAAGCTACCCGTGATACTGAAATCGATGAAGTAGAAATTCATAAGAATGACTACTTGGGAATTGTTGATGGCAAGATTAAGGTTGACAATGCTGATTTAATTAAGACTACTGTTGATATGATTGAAAAGATGCTGGATGAAGATTCAGAAATTATCACAATTATGTTTGGCCGTGATGCTAGTGAAGAGCAAGCACAAGAAGTAGTTGAACAACTTGAAGCCAAACATGATGATCTTGAATTTGAAATTCATGATGGTGGTCAACCTGTATATCACTTCTTAGTATCAGTTGAATAACAATGATTGATAATGCATTATTTGCTCCTGTCACAGACTTAAAGGGTGTAGGGACAAAGACTGCAGCTGCACTAGGAAGCTTAGGCATTTATAGTATTTATGACCTGCTCTTTTACTTTCCTTTTCGTTATGACGAATTACAAACGTTGCCGCTTGATCAAATCATGGATGGTCAAAAAGTAATGCTGAAGGGAATAGTAGCTACTGAAGCATTTGTTAGTCGGTTTGGCTATAAGAAATCTCGCTTAAGTTTCAAGATGAGAATTGACCATGATGTGATCATGGTCAATTTTTTTAATCAGCCGTGGTTAAAAAATAAAATTGAGATCGGACAAGAAGTAGCTATTTATGGTAAATACAATGTTGCTCGGCAAAGTTTGTCAGCCTTTAAATTTGTAGCAGCAAAAGAAAACGATAGTGGTATGGCGCCAATCTATCCGGTTAATCGACATGTTAAACAAAAGAAACTAGTTGATCTAATTAATTTAGCCATTGATGATTTTATTGATCAAGTACAGGACATTGTCCCAGAAAAGCTACGACAAGAATATCGTTTATTCAATGATCAAATGATTATTGAAAAGATGCATCACCCCAAGAATAGTCATGAGGCTGAACTAGCTAAGAGAAGTGCAATTTTTCGTGAGTTTTTTATTTTTGAATTACAATTAGCTTTATTGACCCGTAATGATGGTAAACAAATGGGTTATGCAAAGAAATACGATCTGACAGAAATTGCTCAATTAACTAAATCTCTGCCATTTGAATTATCAGATGATCAAAAGCATGTGGTTAATGAAATCTTTGTTGATATGCATTCTGATGGTCAAATGCGGCGACTTTTGCAGGGTGATGTTGGTTCTGGAAAAACTGTTGTAGCCGTTTATGCGATTTTTGCAGCCATTACAGCTGGCTATCAGGCGGCTTTGATGGTGCCAACAGAAATTCTGGCAACTCAGCATTTCAAAAAAATCGATGAATTGTTGCGTCCTTTAGGTGTGCGAGTAGCTCTTTTAACAGGCAATACAAAAACACTGGAGCGGCGTGAGATCTACCGTGAATTAACTGATGGCACGATTAATGTGGTAATTGGCACTCATGCTTTAATTCAAGATAGTGTTATCTTTAAAAAATTAGGTCTAGTCATTATTGATGAGCAGCACCGTTTTGGTGTAGGACAACGACAAGCTTTGATTAATAAAGGCGATCAACCAGATATTTTGGCAATGACTGCTACGCCAATCCCGCGGACGCTGGCTTTGACAGTTTATGGTGATATGACAGTCTCTGAAATACATCATTTACCAGTCGGAAGAAAGCCAATTATTTCCACATGGAAAACAAGTAGTCAAATGAAGGAAGTCTATCGACAAATGCAAGAGCAGCTAAATCAAGGCTTTCAGATTTACGCTGTGACACCATTGATTACCGAGTCAGAGACGTTAGACTTAAAAAATGCAGAAGAATTGCATGAAAAATTAAGCCATGATTTTCCTAATCACAAGGTAGTCCTGCTTCATGGTCAAATGCCAGGTGCACAAAAAGATGAAATAATGGCTGCATTTGCAGCTGGTGAGATTAATATTTTAGTGACTACTAGTGTGATTGAAGTTGGGGTCGATGTAGCCAATGCGAATATGATGGTAATTTACAATGCTGATCGTTTTGGCTTAAGTCAATTGCACCAACTGCGTGGTCGAATTGGTCGAGGACAAACACAAAGTTATTGTGTCTTTCTAGCTGATCCTAAGACCGATTCAGGTAAAGCAAGAATGAAAATTATTGCGTCGACCAATGACGGCTTCAAATTAGCTGAAGAAGATTTAAAGATGCGCGGTGAAGGTGATTTGTTTGGTAAGGCTCAGTCAGGATTGCCAGAATTTCGTGTGGGTGATGTAGTAAATAACTACAATACATTGGTCGTTGCGCAAAAAGAAGCACGAGCTTTGGTTGCGGCTGATCCTGATTTATCAGATCCAGGACATAAGGCACTTAAGCAAGTGCTAGAATATAAGCAATTAGAGCAAAACAGAATTTAGAAAAGATTGTGGTGAATATATGAGAACAATTGCAATTGATGCGATGGGTGGCGAAAATGCCCCAGATGCAATCGTTAAGGCGGTTTTACAAGCTAAAACTGGAATGCCTGAGACTAAATTTTTATTATTTGGTGATAAAGAAGCATTAAGAAAACTAATCCCTGAAGATCAAATTAATGATCAATTAGGAGTTGTACCTACAACAGAAGTTATTGCTGATGAAGATGAACCAGTTAAGGCAATCAGAAAAAAGAAAGACTCTTCAATGGTTGTGGCAGCTAACTTCGTTAAGGAAGGAAAAGCTGATGCGTTGCTTTCCTTAGGCAATACTGGTGCATTACTTGCTTGTGGAATTTTTATTATTGGTCGAATCAAGGGGATTGTTCGTCCAGGTTTGATGCCTACTTTACCTGTTCAAAATAGTGACGATGGCTTCAATATGGTTGATGTTGGTGCTAATGCTAAGAGTAAGCCAGAATATCTTTTACAATGGGCCGAAATGGCTTCGTACTATGCTGAGAAGATTCGCGGCATTAAAAATCCGCGAGTAATGCTCTTAAATAATGGAGCTGAAAGCGACAAGGGTGATGATGTTCACCAAAAGGCCTATGAATTGCTTAAAGAAAGTAATTTGAATTTCTTAGGTAATATTGAAGGTAATGAATTGCTATTAGGCAAGGCAGATGTGGTAGTAACCGATGGCTTTACCGGAAACGCTGTACTTAAGAACATTGAAGGAACCTCTAGCGTCTTGCTTCATTTATTAAAAGATAGTTTATTAAATGGCGGTGTAATGACCAAGTTAGGTGCCTTAATGGTGAAGGGCTCGTTATCAAGCTTAAAATCTAAATTTGATACGGCTAAATATGGTGGTGCAGTTTTACTAGGCGTTAATGCACCGGTAGTTAAAACCCACGGTAGATCAAATGAACGTCCAATTTATTTCACTCTTAAGCAAGTAGATAAAATGGTTAAAGAAAAACTTGTTGCAGATTTTAGAGACGAATTCGCTGAAAAATAGTACAATGTTTTATTAAAAAGGAGAAGTTTTATGTCAGAAGAAGAAATTTTTAATAAAATTAAAGACATGATCGCTGATAATTTTGATGTTGATAAGGATAAGATCACTGAAGACACTAATTTTATGAACGATTTAGATGCTGATTCAATTGATTTGGTTGAATTTATTTTGCAATTGGAAGATGAATTTGGCGCAGAAATTCCTGACGATGAAGCTGAAAAAATTAAAACAATTGGTGATGCTGTTTCATATATTAAGTCTCATCAAGGATAATTTTCTAAAAAAGGCCGTGTCGTGATTTGCATATGACCGGCTTTGTGTTTATAATTAGAAAATAAATAGAAAAGATTAAATGCTTTTAATAAAAAAGCTCGAGATGGAGGAATGACCTTTGGAGAAGCAGAGTGATCTTTTATTAGATATTCAACACCTGCATACGGCATACCGTTTGCAAGGGAAATTCTATGATGCGGCAGACGATGTTAATCTGACTCTGAAGCGCGACGAGATTTTAGCCATCGTTGGTGAATCTGGTTGTGGTAAGAGTACAATTGCCTCAAGTATCATTGGATTGTACGACCATAAAAATACTAAAGTAACAGGGGACATTCTTTACAATGAATTAAACCTAGTTGGCTTGAATGAATCACTTTTCAATAAGATTCGTGGGGACAAGATCGGAATGATCTTCCAGGACCCGTTAGCCAGCTTGAACCCATTGATGCGTGTTGGTGACCAAGTTGCTGAAACTCTTTATTACCACACTGATATGGACGAAAAGGCACGTCACGCACGTGTCATTGAATTGTTTAATCAAGTAGGAATGCCAAAGCCTGAAGAAATGTACGAAATGTACCCACATGAGTTGTCTGGTGGGCTTCGTCAGCGTGTTGTAATTGCGATGGCGATTGCATGTAAGCCTGAAGTTATTATTGCCGATGAACCAACAACAGCTTTGGATGTTACTATTCAAGCTCAAATTTTGGATTTGCTTGAAGATATTCAAAAGCAATCACATTCGGGGATCATTTTGATCACTCACGACTTAGGTGTTGTAGCAGAAACTGCTGATGAAGTTGCAGTCATGTATGCTGGTCAAATTGTTGAAAAATCTGATGTAAAGACAATTTTTGAAAACCCACTTCATCCATATACTCGATCATTACTTAACTCAATGCCTCAATCAGACGATACGGATGAAGATCTTCATGTAATTCACGGTACTGTGCCATCTTTGAAGAATATGCCACGTACTGGTGATAGATTTGCTGCAAGAATTCCTTGGATTCCTGCTAGCGCACATGAAGAAGAACCTAAGGTGCATGAAGTTGCGCCAGGTCACTGGGTAAGATGTACTTGCTGGAAGTCATTCCACTTTGAGGATGAAAAGACAGCAAGTGGGGAGTAGTTTATGGCAAAAGAAATTATTCAAATCAAAGATTTAAAGGTCTATTACCCAATTCGCTCTGGATTTTGGAACAGAATTACTGATTATGTCCGTGCCGTTGATGGGATTAATTTCTCAATTGGTGAAGGTGAAACTTACGGTTTAATCGGTGAATCTGGTTCTGGTAAATCTACTACCGGTAAGGCGATTGTTGGGGTTGAAAAAGTTACAAGTGGTCAAATCATGTATAAGGGTTTGGACGTAACTAAGGCAAGCAACCGTAAGAAGCTTGATTATAATAAAGATGTTCAAATGATCTTCCAGGATTCAATGTCAAGTTTGAACCCAAGAAAGAGAATTGAAGATATCATTGCAGAGCCAATTAGAAACTTTGAAAATCTGACTACTGATCAAGAACGTGATCGTGTTCAAGAATTGTTGGATATTGTAGGGATGCCTAGTGATGCGATCTACAAGTACCCACATGAATTCTCAGGTGGTCAGCGTCAGAGAATCGGTGTTGCTCGTGCCGTTGCTACTAATCCCAAGTTGATTGTAGCTGATGAACCAACTTCTGCTTTGGACTTGTCAGTTCAAGCACAGGTGTTGAACTTTATGAAGCACATTCAACAACAATATAACATTGCTTACTTGTTCATTTCTCACGACTTGGGTGTCGTTAAGCACATGTCAGAAAACTTGGCAATAATGCACCGTGGTCGTTTGGTTGAATTAGGTAGCCGTGAAGAAATTTACAAGCACCCAATTCATATCTATACTAAGCGTTTGCTTTCCGCTATTCCTCAAGTTGATGTTAAACATCGTGAAGAACACAAGAAACATCGCGAACAAGTTGAAAAGGAATTCCAAGAAAATCAAAGCAAGTGGTACGACAAGGATGGTCGTGTATATCCATTACAACAAGTAGCACCTAAGCACTGGGTAGCTTTGCCAAAAGATATGGCCCACGAAGCTAAACTTGAAGAATTAGAAGAAAAGGAGAGTGATTAAGCATGTGGAAAACGATTTTACGGCGTTTGTTAATCATGATCCCTCAATTGATTATCTTGAGTTTGCTGGTCTTCCTTTTGGCTAAAATGATGCCTGGTGACCCATTCAGTGGATCAATTAACCCTAACACCGACCCTAAACAAATTGAAGCCTTAAAACGGGCTGCAGGTCTGTTTGATCCATGGTACGTGCAATACTTTAGATGGGTGGGCAACTTGTTCCATGGTGATCTTGGTACAAGTTACATCCAGCACGTTCCTGTAACTTCATTGATTGCCGACCGTGCAAATAACACCTTCTGGTTATCACTTTTAACTACTATTTTGACTTATAGTATTGCTGTCCCTCTTGGTATTACTTCAGGTCGTCACCAAGACGAATGGCAAGATACTAGTGTTAGAATCTTTAACTACATCACTTTAGCAACTCCAGGGTTCGTATTCTATATTTTAGGTTTGTGGCTCTTCGGCTTTACTTTAGGCTGGTTCCCAATCTCTGGTTCAGTTTCAGCTAGTGCATCTGGCTTCTGGGGAATTCTTGGTAGTAGGATTTATCACATGATTCTACCAGCCATTTTGTATGCTTTGATTACCACTACTGGTACTGTTCAGTACTTAAGAACTGGGATTGTTGATAACAAAGTTGAAGACTACGTAAGAACTGCTCGTAGTAAAGGTGTGCCTGAAAATGTCGTCTTCAACAAGCACATTTTACGTAACTCATTATTGCCAATCGCTGCCTTCCTTGGTAACACTATTACCGGTTTGCTTAGTGGTTCAATGATCATTGAAAGTGTATTTAGTTACCCTGGTATGGGTAAGTTGTTCCTTGACTCAATTGGTCAACGTGACTACACTACTTTGACTGCTTTGATTTTGATCTTTGGTATCTTGACTTTAATTGGTAACTTGTTGTCAGATATCATCATGAGTATCATTGACCCACGTATTAGAATTCAATAGGGAGGAGAGAAAAAATGGCTGATAAAAAAGAAAAAGCTACAAAGAAAGCTACTAAAGAAGACGCAAAGCAAAAGGCTACTCTCCCACCTTCTGGATTCAAGGTGGCAATGCACGAAATTGTGCGTTCAAAGTCTGCTTTAACAGCTTTGATTATCATTATCGTAATTTTACTGTTTACATTCGGTGGTTCATTATTCTTGAACCGTGCTCAAGTAACTGAAATGAACATTGCGGATTCATATTATGGTTGGGGTGAAGCAGGCCACTTGTTAGGTACTGATGACGGTGGTCGTGACATCTTGAAGCTGCTAATCATGGGTGGACGTAACTCAATCATGATCGGTATTTCAGTTACTGTAATTACTGAAATTGTTGGTTTGGTAGTCGGTTTGGTTTCTGGTTACTTTGGTGGAGCAATTGACTCAGTTATCATGAGAATAGTTGACTTTATCCAGATTTTGCCACAAATGCCAATTATCATTGTTTTGACTACTGTTATTCCTAACTACAATGCCGTAACTTTGGTATTCTTGATTGCGATGTTTGGTTGGACGGTAACGGCGCGTTACTTCCGTTCGTTCGTCCTATCGCAGCGTGGTCGTGACTATGTTTTGGCATCTAAGACTTCAGGTTCATCTAACTTTAAGATTATGTTCCGTGAAGTTTTGCCAAACATTACTTCAATGATTATCATTGACGTTGTTTTGAGTATTGCTGGTAACATTGGTATTGAAACTAGTTTGTCATTCTTGAACTATGGTTTACCAAGTACTACGCCATCACTTGGTACTTTGATTGGTTTTGCCAATGACCCAGTTAACGTTATTAACCGTCCATGGTTGTGGTTGCCTGCTACTATCTTGCTTTTGGTAATTTCCTTAAGTATTAACTATGTTGGTCAAGCTCTGCAACGTGCTGGTGACGCAAGACAGCGTGAAAACTAATAAAGTAATAATTAAATTAAAACAGCTCTATCGCTTAGTAGAGCTGTTTTTTGTTTATATAACTAAAATCTTATTTAAAGTAAATAAAATAAATATTAAAAATTATTCCATAAAACTATTGCATTTATAATTTATGGTGGTATTATTTAATCATCAACTTGATTCAAATAACTATTGAAAAAGAATTGTATCCTAGATGGGGGAAACAAAGTATGAAATTATCAAAGTATTGGGTTCAGTAGGAGTCGTTTCTGCGGCAGCATTAGCGTTAGTTGCTTGTGGTAACAAGAGTGAAAGCAATAATGCTGGTGCTAAGGATGCACAAAAATTCCCAGCATCCACTCCTAAGAAAGCTACTAAACAAGGTGGTAGTGTATCAGTTGCTCTAGAAACTGATACTCCGTTTACTGGGATTTTCTCAGATGAATTAGCAACTTCTGCAATTGACTCAAGCGTTGCAGCTCCAGGTGAAGAATCATTATTTGACACCGATGATCATTACAGAATCAATGACAAAGGTGCCGCAACTATGAAGATTGACAAGAAAGCCAAAACTGTAACTATTACAGTTAAGAAGGGTGTTAAGTGGTCTGATGGTCAACAAGTAAATGCTAAGGATCTTGAATATCCATATGAAATCTTAGCTAACAAAAAGACAGCAGCTCAACGTTATGATTCTACTCTGGAAGAAATTAAAGGTATGAAAGAGTATCATGAGGGTAAGGCAAAAACTATTTCAGGGATTGAAATGCCAGATGGTGAAAAGGGTCGCACTATTGTAATTCATTATAAAGAATTAAAGCCTGGTATGTACTTCTCAGGTAATGGTTACTTCTGGGAATCAGCTGCTCCATATCATTATTTAAAGAACGTTCCATTTAATAAACTTCAATCAAGTGATCAAATCAGAAAGAAGCCATTATACTTTGGCCCATTTAAGCTTGATAAGCTTGTTCGTGGTCAATCAGTAACTTGGGTTCCTAACAAATACTACTGGAGAGGTAAACCAAAGTTGGATAAAATTACCATCTCTGTAGTAAACCCTAACTCAGCTTCTCAAGCTATCAAGAGTCACAAGTTCGACATTGCTGGTGTAATTAATTCACAATGGGATCAAGTTAAGAATACTAAAGGTGTTAACTGGGTTGCTCAGGTTCCACTTGCATATAGTTATCTTGGCTTTAAAGTCGGTAAGTGGGATTCCAAGACTGGCAAGAATGTAATGGATAAGAATTCTAAGGTTGGTAACAAGAATTTAAGAAAAGCTATCGGCTATGCAATGAACTTAGATGCTGTTAACAAGCGTTATACTCATGGCTTAAGCTTTAGAATTAATACTTTGATTCCTTCAGGCTTTGGTAAGTATCACGACAGTAGTATTAAGGGCTTCAATTACAACTTAAAGAAAGCTAATGAATTGCTTGACAAGGCTGGCTATAAGAAGAAGGGTAAGTGGCGTGTACAACCAAATGGTAAGCCATTAGTTCTTCACTACGCTTCAATGTCAGGCTCTGCAAACGCAGAAGCTATTACCCAAAACTACTTGCAACAATGGCATAAGATCGGTCTTAATGTTAAGTTAACTGGTGGCAGTTTGATGGAATTCAACTCATTCTATGACAAGGTGCAACACGACTCTAAAGATATTGACTTCTTCTCTGCAGGTTGGAGCTTAGCTTCTGAGCCATCACAAGCATCTATGTATGGTGAAACCTCACCAATGAACTATGAGCGTTTTGCAACTCCTGAAAACAACAAGTTGCTTGCAGAAATGGACTCTCAAAAAGCATTTGATACTAATTACCGTATTAAAGTCTTCCATGAATGGCAAAAGTACATGTATGATGAAGCATTTGTAATTCCAACTAATAATTCTTACAGTATTTCTGCAGTTAATAACAAACTTACTGGTTACTCAACCAAACCATCACAAAATAACAACGGTCACCAATTATGGTACCAAGTTGGTTACGCTAAGTAATTCATTAATCATTAGTAAAACTAAACTCCAAAATTCTAAACATAAACAAATTCCTTATATTAAATTCTAATAACTAACTAATAGAAAAGACAGGTATCTTAATTCGAATACCTGTCTTTTTCATGCTATTGTTATCTTTTTGTAATAGTGATAAAATTAAGTAATCAACTTGCTCCAAGTAATGGAGGAATTTTACTAATGAAAAAGGCAAAACTTTTTGCTGGTATTACACTGTTATCAGGTGTAGCTCTTACCTTAGCTGCCTGTGGTAAGTCAGAATCTCATTCTGATGAATCAAAGACTGCTTCTAAGTTTAAGGAAGCTGTTCCTACTAAGGCTACTAAGAATGGCGGTACTGTTAAGGTTGCTGTTGAAGCTGATACCCCATTTACTGGTATCTTCAACGACGAACTTTCAACTTCAGCTACTGATACTGAAGTTATGCAATATGGTGCAGAATCACTTTTTGGTACTGATGATCACTATGTTTTCAATGATAAAGGTGCTGCAACAATTAAGGTTGACCAAAAAGCTAAGACCGTAACTGTTGAAATTAAGAAGGGTGTTAAGTGGTCAGATGGCAAGCAAGTAACTGCCAAGGACTATGAATACGCTTATGAAATTATTGCTAACAAAGACACTAAGTCACAACGTTACACTTCAAGTTTAGCTGATTTGGAAGGCTTGCAAGAATATCATGAAGGTAAGTCAAAGACTATCTCAGGCTTTGAAATGCCAGATGGTGAAAACGGTCGTAAAGCTGTTCTTCACTTTAAGACGATGAAGCCTGGTATGAACACTTCAGGTAATGGTTACATTTGGGAAGCTGCTGCTCCTTACCACTACTTGAAAGATGTTAAATTCAAGGACTTAATGTCAAGTGATAAGATCCGTAAGAAGCCATTGTTCTTTGGTGCTTACAAGTTGCAAAAGGTTGTTCGTGGTCAATCAGTAACTTGGGTTCCTAACGAATACTACTACAAGGGTAAGCCAAAGCTTTCAAAGATTACTGCTACAGTAATTAACCCTAACTCAGTTGCTCAAAGTATTAAGTCAAGAAAATTTGACGTTACTCAAGTAATCAACTCACAATGGAAGAACATCAAGGATACTAAGGGCGTTAACTTTATCGCTAAAATTCCACTACAATACTCATACTTAGGCTTTAAGGTTGGTAAGTGGGATGCCAAGAAGGGCGAAAACGTAATGGACAAGAATTCTAAGATGAATAACAAGGCCTTACGTCAAGCTATTGGTTATGGTATGAACGTTAACCAAGTTTACAAGCGTTACTCATTTGGTTTATCATTCAGAGTTCCAACTTTGATTCCAAAACAATTTGGTGATTACTTTGACAAGGATATTAAGGGTTACACTTACAATATCAAGAAGGGTAATGAAATCTTGGATAAGGCTGGCTTCAAGAAGAAGGGTACTTATCGTGTACAACCTAATGGCAAGCCTTTAACTATTCGTTTAGCTGCTATGACTGGTAGTTCAACAGCAGAACCAATCGTTCAAAACTACATCCAACAATGGAAGAAGATGGGCTTGAACGTTAAGTTAACTAGTGGTCGTTTAATCGAATTCAATTCATTCTATGACAAGGTTCAAAACGATGATCCATCAGTAGATATGTTTATTGGTGCATGGTCATTATCAAGTGAACCATCACCTAATGACTTGTATAGCGAAAAGGCTCCAATGAACTACTCACGTTTCGTAACTCCTGAAAACACCAAGTTACTTGACGAAATGGATTCACAGAAGGCCTTCAACCACAAGTACAGAGTTGAAAAATTCCATGAATGGCAAAAGTACATGTTTGATGAAGCTTACGTAATTCCTATAGCTAATAGTTACTCAATTACTGCCGTTAACAAGAAGCTTACTGGTTACTCACTTAAGCCATCGGATTCAATGGGTAATGGTTTCCCTAACTGGTACAATGTTGCTTACGCTAAGTAAAGCAATTATTTAAAATTACAAAAGACTGTTTCTAAATTTTAGAAGCGGTCTTTTTTCTGTGACCCGAAAACTGGTATAATTTATAGGTATAAAAAGGGGCATTTTTATGGTAAGTACAAAGTTTTTAAAAAAATTAAAAGACGATTATAATATCGAATTTAACAATGAAAAGCTATTAGAAGAAGCATTTACGCATTCTTCATATTCAAATGAACATCCCAATGATGGAATTCGCGATTATGAAAAACTCGAATTTCTTGGTGATGCTGTGCTAGAATTAGCCGTTTCGAATTATGTTTATCTTCATTATCCTAAGTTGAATGAAGGTGAATTAACTCGTTTGAGATCTAATATTGTCCGAACTGAAGGATTTTCAGAATTCGCCATTGAATGTGGTTTTCAAGATGAGATTCACTTGGGCAATGGTGAAGAAAAAGCTGGAGCACGACACCGCAAAACTTTACTGGAAGACGTGTTTGAAGCTTTCAATGGGGCACTTTTCCTTGATCAAGGGATGCCAGCAGTTGAACATTTTTTGCATTTAACAGTTTATCCATTGATTGATAAGGGTGAATTCGATGATTCACGCGACTATAAGACAGACTTGCAGGAAGTATTGCAGCAAGATGGTCCTGTGAATATCGAATACACCGTTATTAGTGAATCTCAATTACCTTCACACTTTGTTGTTGAACTAAAAATTAACGGAAAAGTTGAATCAAAAGGTGAGGGTCACAATAAGAAAGCAGCTGAACAACAAGCTGCTAAGGTCGCTTTACAAAAATTAGAAAAATAAGGGGATGAAAAAGTGCCATTAACAGAATTAGTGCTCGATGGTTTTAAATCATTCGCTGATAAGACAACTATTCATTTTGATGATGGAATTACGGGAATCGTTGGTCCTAATGGTTCGGGGAAAAGTAACATTACTGAAGCCGTACGTTGGGTAATGGGTGAATCCAGTGCTAAGTCACTACGTGGAACGAATATGAAGGATGTCATCTTTGCCGGTAGTCAATTTCGTAAGCCGCTCAATAAGGCGGAAGTTACTTTAGTTTTTGATAATAAAAAGCGTGAGTTGGCTTTTGATTCAGATCAGGTCTCAATTACTAGAAGAATTCTGCGATCAGGTGACAGTGACTTTTTAATTAATAATCAGCAAGTGCGGATGCGAGATGTGCGGACACTCTTTCTTGATTCTGGAATTTCACCTAATAGCCTAGCAATTATTTCTCAGGGTCGAGTTGATCAGATCTTAAATTCTCGTCCTGAACAAAGAAGAGTAATCTTTGAAGAAGCTGCTGGTGTTTTGCATTTTAAACAACAAAAAGAAGCTGCCAAGGCGCAAATGGAGAAAACCAAGGATAATTTAATTAGAATCAATGACTTGGTTAAAGAACTTGAAGGTCGATTGGAGCCGCTGCATGAGCAAAGTTCGCTGGCTAAAGAATATCAATTTCAAAAGAAGGGACTAGATCAGAAATTAAAAAGTCTATTAGCTTTTGAAATTGAGGATTTAAACCGGCAAAAAGAAGAAGTCCAAAAA
Source organism: Lactobacillus sp. UMNPBX1 (assembly GCF_002554085.1). Taxonomy (NCBI): domain Bacteria; kingdom Bacillati; phylum Bacillota; class Bacilli; order Lactobacillales; family Lactobacillaceae; genus Lactobacillus; species Lactobacillus sp. UMNPBX1. The sequence continues at coordinate 69,411 of NZ_PCZI01000002.1, read as the reverse complement.
GCAGCAGATAGGAACCAAATCCTGTTAACAAAACTGGATAATGAAGTAAAAGGTTCGCAAAGTGCTGTTTCTGAAAAACGGGCAGAATATCAAAAAATTCAAAATGAGCGAGAGCAAACGCAGAGTGAATTATTAAAGCTAAGTGACCAATTATCACAGATCAATACTAACTTGCAGGTCGCACAGCAATCACAACAGTTTAATAATTCAACTAGGGTAGAAACTCAACGTCAAGTTGAAGAATTGAAAAATAGCTTGGTTAAGTTAAAGGATGAATTGTCTGAACTGCAGCGGAATAAAAAGCAACTTAAGCAAGAGCAAGATGCTTTACAAGAGCAGCATGATCAATTGACTGGTGAATTGCACGATGATCCAGAAGAATTGAGTAAGCGACTAGAAGATTGTCGTAACGACTATATTCAACTTTTACAAGATCAGGCTACAACTAATAATCAGATTGTTAATCTGAATACTGAATTAAAACGTAGTCAGGCAGACACTACTTATCAAAATAGTGATGTAAGCAAGCAGCTAACCGATGCTCGGACTGAACTGGAAAAGCTGAGAACTGAAGGCAAGCAGCTGACAGTTAAGCGGCAAAGGGAAAAAGAAAAATTTGCGCAAGTTAATGATCAAAATAATGATTTAACTAAACAGATTAATCAGATTCGGCAAGCCGTTAACGCAGAGCGCAGTCAATTAGAGAAAGTTGAAGCGCGACATGAAGCTTTAGTAAATATTCAAAAGCGGCATGAGGGTTATTACTACGGTGTACGTAATGTTTTGAATCATCTATCTGATTTCCCTGGTGTGATCGGGGCTGTGGGTGAATTGATTACATTTCCAGTTGAGCTAGAAGCTGCAATGACAACAGCTCTTGGCGGTGGCGTACAGGATTTGATTACTGAAAGCAGAGTTAGTGCTAGGGATGCAATTAATCAATTAAAGCGTAGTCGTAGTGGACGAGCTACTTTTTTACCATTAGATGGCTTGCGTCAATACACTATTCCACAGTCAACTATCACTACTTTGCAATCTTTTAGTGGCTTTAAGGGCGTAGCAAGTGATTTAGTTGAAAGTAAAGCCGATCAAGATATTACTGCTGCGATTAATTATTTGCTGGGTAGTGTGATTATCGTTGATACGATTGATAGTGCAATGTCAATTTCACGTCGAGTTAACCGCTATCGGATTGTTACCTTAGATGGCGATGTGATTTCCCCAGGTGGTTCGATGACTGGTGGTCAAAGAAACCAACGTAATAATTCACCACTGCAGACGGCAACTGAAATTAATCAGTTAGAGAAGCAATTACAGACTTTACGACAAAATTTGGCTGAAGATCAAGAACGGTTAGATGAGCTAGTTACTCAAGGTGAAAAAGTTGCGGCTAAATTGCAACAACTGCGTGATACTTTGCAGGAGACTAATCAAGCGATTAATGAAGTTGCTATTTCTTTCCAAAATCAAGAAAAGGAAGTAAAGCGGCTAACTGATGCTAATAGTTTATATAAATCTCGAGTAAAAGAACAACAAGATCGGATTGCTGCTTTAAAGAAAGAAATCACTCAGGCTAATGATCAGCAGGAACAATTGGCTAAGCAAAATGAAGTACAAAAGGGCAAAATGAATGACTTGCAAGAAAAGATTAAGAACTTCAATAGCTTAAGTCAACGTGTACAAGAGGAATTATCAAAGCTTGATCCTCAAATTGCAGTTTATACTAATAAGTTGGAAAACTTAGCTAGTCAGGAAAAAGAAAAAAATAGTCAGATCACTAATAATCAGAAGCAAACTGATAGCTTAGAGCAGAAATTAACTGAATTAAGTCAAAATGGTGAATTATCAGTTAAGAAGAATTCTGATTTACAAACACAAAAAGCTGAAATTAAGCAAAAGAATGAAACTCTGCAAAAGAAGCTGAATGAACTTAGTGCGCAATTAGGACAAGTTGATGCGCAGATTAATCAACTTGACCAAGTTGCCAGTCGTAATTATGATTTACGCAAAGATGCAGCAATTGAACAAGAAGATTACTCAGTAAAGATTGCGAAGTTTAATTCCGCAATTGATCAGCGCTTGTCAACTTTGAGTGAAGAGTATGCCTTAACGTTTGAAGCTGCTTTAGAGCAAGCAGAAGGCGAAAATACTGAAGAAAAGCGCAATGAACTGGCTAAAAGCGTGAAGTTGCATCGCATGTCAATTGAAGATATTGGCCAAGTAAATCTTGATTCTATTCAAGAATATGAAGATGTGAAAAAGCGCTATGACTTTTTGAATGGTCAGCAAAATGACCTGTTAAAAGCTCGTGATGACCTTGAAAAGTCAATGAACGAGTTAGATGAAGAAGTTAAGACGCGCTTCAAGAGTACCTTTAATCAAGTAGCATCTAGCTTTAAGAGTATTTTTCCAGTTGTCTTTGGTGGCGGTAAAGCTAGATTGGAACTCACTGAGCCTAATAATTTGCTAGAAACTGGAATTGAGATTATCGCACAGCCGCCTGGCAAAAAGCAGCAACGTTTAAGTCTGCTTTCTGGTGGTGAACGCGCGTTAACCGCAATTACTTTGTTGTTTGCCATGTTGCAGGTTAATCCGGTACCATTTTGTGTACTTGATGAAGTAGAAGCTGCCCTGGATGATGCAAACGTTACTCGTTTTGCGCAATTTTTGCTTAAATACGATATGAAAACCCAATTCATCGTGATCACGCATAGACGAGGGACGATGCGGCAGGCTGACCAACTATATGGTGTGGTTATGCAAGAATCTGGCGTTTCGCAAGTATTGTCGGTATCATTAAAAGAAATGAAGAATAAAAATGAGGTGAAATAGTTGGGTTTATTTGATCGAATAAAAAAATCACTCTTTGGTAAAAAAGACGAAGAGGATGAAAACAAAAAAGAAGAAAAACAGACTGAGCAAGAAAATGAAGCTAAGCCTGAATCAGAGGATAATGATCAAGAATCTGAAAAAGTAGTTGATGAAGCTAAATCGAAAACTGAAACTACTGATGAAGAAGAACAAACAGTAGAAGCACAAGAAGACTCTGAGGTAGAAGCTGAATCTGGTGATGAAGAAAAAGCAGTAGATTTAGATTCTAAACAACAGCCTGAAGAAGTTAAAGTAGAAGAGACTACTGAGACTGAAACAGAAGAACAAGTTGAAGAAACTGAAGTTTCTGATGAGGAGCCAACAGAATCACAAGAACAGCTTTATGAAAAGGGGCTAGAAAAGACTAACAAGGGATTTGGTGCAAGACTTAACGCCTTTTTTGCCAAGTTTAGAACAGTTGATGAAGATTTCTTCGATGATCTAGAAGACTTATTAATTGAATCTGACGTTGGCTATGAAACTGCTGAACAATTAACTGATGAATTGCGTGAAGAGGCTAAATTGCAAAATGCTAAGTCACGTGATGACTTGAAGCGAGTAATCGTTGAAAAGTTGGTTGACCTTTATGATAAAGGCGGCAATAGCGAAGATGAGCAATTGACGTATAATGCTGAAGCTAAACCTAACGTTTATCTATTTGTTGGGGTTAATGGTGCAGGTAAAACTACTACAATCGGTAAGTTAGCCAAACGTTTTAAGAATGAAGGGAAGTCAGTAATTTTAGCTGCTGCCGATACCTTTAGAGCGGGTGCCGTTGAACAGCTAGTTGAATGGGGAAAACGTGTTGACGTACCCGTAGTTACTGGTAAAAAAAAGGCTGATCCTGCTTCTGTTGTTTATGATGCAACTGAACGGGCAATCAGGGAAAAAGCTGACTATCTTTTAGTCGATACTGCGGGACGCTTACAAAATAAGAAGAATTTAATGGCTGAATTGGAAAAAATTCAAAGAACAATCAAGAAGCTTTTACCAGATCAGCCAACAGAAACCTTGCTTGTGTTAGATGGTTCAACCGGGCAAAATGCGCTTTTGCAAGCCAAAGACTTTGACAAGACCACCAAATTAACTGGGCTTGTTTTAACTAAGTTGGACGGCTCATCTAAGGGTGGGGTAGTTCTAGCTATCCGTAACGAAATGAATTTGCCGGTTAAATTGGTTGGCTTAGGTGAGAGAGCTGAAGACTTAGCTGATTTTGATGCTGCAAATTATGCGATCGGTCTTTTCCACGGCTTGGTCTAGTGATAAAGTTAGAGATGTAAATATAGTTTTATAAGGAGAATTTTATGAAAGAATATAGTGCTTGTACTACTATCTTAGTTGGTAAAAATGCCTCGATTGATGGCACCACTATGATTGCTCGTAATGATGACACTTTTCGTCCAATTACCCCACAAAAGTTCATTATTGAGCCAGCCCGTCATGGTGAAAAGAAACATATTAAGTCATGGTTAAACAAGTTTGAAATGGACTTGCCAGAAGATGCGCAACGTGTACCAGCTGTTCCTAATGTTGATTACAAGCATCGTGGCTACTACGATGAAAGTGGAATTAACCAAGAAAACGTTGCAATGTCATGTACTGAATCAACTTATGGTAATGAGAGAACTTTAGCATTTGATCCACTTGTTAAAGATGGATTAGATGAAGACTGCATGCAGACTTCTGTTTTGCCATACATTCATTCAGCTCGTGATGGTGTGCAATATTTAGGTAAGTTAATTGCTAAGTACGGTTCACCAGCTGGTAACTCAGTTTTATTCAGTGATAAAGATGAAATTTGGTACATGGAAATTGTTACAGGTCACCACTGGGTAGCTGAGCGCATTCCAGATGATTGTTACGCTGCAACTGGTAATCGAGTTGCGATTGAACAAGTTGACTTTGATAATCCTGATTACTTCATGTGGAGTGAAGGTATTCAAGAATTTGTTGAAGAACACCATTTGAACCCAGATCATGAAGGCTGGAACTTCCGTCATATTTTTGGTACCTATACTGAACAAGATCGTCACTACAACACCAACCGTCAATGGTATATTCAAAAATTGTTCAATCCCGAAATTGAACAAGACCCACAAGATGGCGATATTCCATTTATTCGTAAGGCAGCTAAGAAGATCACTAAGGAAGATATTCAATTTGCTTTAGGTTCACACTACCAAGATACCCCGTATGATCCATTTGGTAAGGGTACGGATGAAGAAAAACATTGCTACCGTCCAATCGGTTTAAACCGTACGCAAAATGCTCATATTTTGCAAATTAGAAGTGATGTTCCAGCAGATCGTGCGGCTATTATGTGGTTATGTATTGGTGGTCCAACTTTCACTCCATTTGTACCATTCTTTGCTAATATGAATGATACTGATCCTTCATATAACAATACCTCAATGGATTACAATATGAATGATGCATGGTGGTATTACAAGTCATTTGCAGCTATCGTTGAAAGTCATTACCCACAATTTGTTCAGCTTGATACTACTTATTTAACTGAACTTAACCGCTACTTCAGAGGTCGAGTTGAAGAAATTATTGCTGGTGCAGAAGGTAAATCAGGTGATGAGTTAACTGAATATTTGACTAAGGAAAATCAAAAGACTGTTGCCCATACTCGTAAGGAAACTGAAAAGCTTTGGGGTCAAATGATGATTGAATCGATCAACATGTCCAAACTTACTTTCAATATGGATGAAAATCTTTAATAAATTCAAAACAGCTCGAAAAAGGGCTGTTTTTTATAATATGTGAAATGAAAGGAATATAGACAATGGCAGAAGGTACTATTGGCTCATTTTTTTACTAAGATTAACAATGAAGTTGAAAAACAAATGAATGACGATTTAAAAAAATTTGGTATTAATGCTAATGAACTGTTATTGAATTAAATCATCATCAGCATGGCAAAACTTTTGAAAAGTTGGCTAAAGAATTACATGTAACTAATGACAAGGTCAAATCTTTGACAAAAAATTGGCTGCCAAAGATTTGTGAAAGAAAGTTGAAAAGCACCGTGCAGAAACTGACCAAACTATTACAGGGATGCTCAGTAAAGATGAAACTCTTGGCTTGGTTAATGTACTGAAAAAGATGCTTAAGTCGAGTGAAGACAATAAGTAATGTAAAATAGTAGAACTCCAGAAGTTAATTACTTTTGGAGTTTTTTTATGCAAAAATTATTGACAAATCTTTAATATAATATTACTGTATTAAGTAAATAGAACAGTAATATTATTAGTGAAAGGATAAAAATGTCAGAAATTTTAAGAGTGGATCAAGTAACTAAGACTTATGGTAAAAAAGGTGAGAAGCAATACCAAGCTTTAAAAGGAATTAGCTTTGCCATTGAACAAGGTGAATTCGTTGGCATTATGGGTGCTTCTGGTTCAGGAAAGACAACTTTATTGAATATCTTGTCGACGTTAGATAAGCCAACTAGTGGACATGTTTTAGTCAATAAGCAAGACATTACTGCACTTAAGAACAATCAAATGGCAGATTTTCGCGGAAAAGAAATTGGCTTTATTTTTCAAGATTTCAACTTGCTAGATAATTTGACTAATCGCGAGAATATAGCCTTGCCATTATCGCTTCAAGGAGTGAAGGCAAAGGAGATTGACGGAAAAGCAATGGCGATTGCCAAAAGATTGGGAATAGAATCTATCTTGGACAAATACCCAGCTGAAATTTCTGGTGGTCAAAAACAGCGTGTTGCTTCAGCTCGAGCATTGGTCCATAATCCGGCAATTTTATATGGTGATGAACCTACAGGAGCTTTAGATTCACAATCAGCTACGGAATTATTGAAAACAATGGCAGACTTGAATAAGAATGATCAAGTTTCGATTCTGATGGTAACGCATGATCCTTATTCAGCTTCTTACGCTCAAAGAATTTTGTTCATCAAAGATGGAAAAATCGGCAAAGAAATTAAAAAAGAAAATAAGACCAGAGAAGAATTTTATCAAGATATTATTGCTGAATTAGGTAGACGTTAGAGGGAGGTATAGATGTGCTTTGGAAATTATCACTAACAGGGCTAAAAAGTCGCTTTAAAGATTATGCTGTTTTGTTTTCGGGGCTAACTCTAGCTGCTGCAATCTTTTATATGTTTATGACCATTGCAATTAATCCAGCTTTTCTTAAGGGTTCAATGGCCATTGCTTTTTCAATTACCCAGATGGTCTTTATTTTTGGGATAGCGCTATTAGCTATTATTACCCTAGTCTATATTGTTTACGCAAATAGTTTTTTGCTTAGTATGCGTAAAAAAGATTATGGTACTTATATGATCCTAGGAGCGAGAAATAGTAAAATTGGCCGTTTAATTTTTACAGAGACGGTTGTTATTGGTTTACTCGCTACTGCATTAGGAATTTTAATTGGTATCGGCTTGACTCAAGTTGTTTCTCAGTTATTAATCTCTCAATTGGGTTTGCAGCTGCATAAATTCTTAGGCTTTTATTTACCGGCTATTTTATGGACAGTTGTTTTCTTTGTAGTTTTATTCTTCTTGGCTGCAATTTGGAATCGGCATAAATTGGTAAGTACTAGTGTAATCAAGCTTTTGCATGAGGATCAAAAACCAGTTAAGTTACGTAATAACCGAATCTGGAAAGCAACTGAAGTAATTCTAGGCCTTGCCCTTCTAGCCATTGGCTACTGGGCAATGTGGGATTACCATCAGTTGCAAATTAAATCGGTTGAAATTGGTTTTGTCACTATTTTGGCTGGTTCATATTTTGTATTTGATTCTGTATTTACTACAGTTATCAATGCTTTACGGAAAAATAAAAAGTTTAAATACAGTAAACTGCATTCTTTTACCTTAGGTCAGCTAAAATTTAGGTTAGGTGATTACAATAGAGTTTTAACTGTTATTTCCTTGCTTTTTGCTCTAGCATTAGGTGCGATCACTGTTGGATTAAACTTTAATAATATGACAGAGACTGCTCTTCAGGCAACATATTATGATGCTGTGTTGTATAAAAGGGATGCTAAAGTTAATCAACAACTTAAAAAAGTTGCCGTTAGAAAACAAACGACTTTGAATTATAAGGTCAATGGGAAAAAGAAGTTTCCTGTTCTATATGTTACTGACCAAGAAATTGCTAAGAAAAAAATCAAATTCCAATCTGGTCGAAAGAACGGCGACCAAATGAATTGGAAGACAAAGACGATTACAGTTGCAGGTGTAAAGAATAAAAAACAAGAGATGAATTTCCAACTTGCTAGTTTAACACCTTATTCTGATTATGAGGTTAAAGTTGTAACTCCAGCTGAATATGTGAAGATTCCTGTAAAAAACAAACAAGTAACCTTGCTATTAATCAATAACTTTAGAAGTAATTTTAATAATATTGAAAAATTGCAAAAGATGTCACTTGACCAGACAGTTACTAAGGATGCACAAGGAGTTTATGTTTCTCTGAATAATTCTAAATCTGCTCAATATCGCTTAGTAGCAAGCGTTGCGTCAGGTTTTGAATTTATGGGCTTCTTCTTAGGCTTAGCTTTCTTAGCTATGTTAGCTTCAACCTTAATGTTTAAAGTGCTATCAGGAGCAAACAGTGATCGTCCTCGATATGAAATGTTGTGGAAGGTCGGATCAAGACGTAAGTTATTAAAGAGCTCGATTAAAGCGGAGATTGGTACCTTGTTCACTTTACCGGCTGTCTTGGGTGTGATTGATGTATTATTTGGACTACAATTTTTCAAAGGGATTTTAGCTAATCCATACGATAAAATTTGGATTCCATTTACGATCTTTTTAGTATTGTATTTGCTTTATTACTTAATTACAGTAAAACTCTATGAAGGAATTGTATTGAAAAAATAATGGTACGAAAAAAGATCTGCAAAATGCAGATCTTTTTAACTGTATTTAGATTAATTTTATTTATTTTGCTTATTTAAAATTGAATGACGAACACCATAGCTAAAGTAAATGATTAAGCCTAAAATAAACCAAATACCAGCACAAAGTTTAGCTTGGTAGTCAAGCCCTAAGAAGACAATTAAAGCAGCCATGAAACCTAAAGCAGGTAAAACTGGATAAAATGGCATCTTGAATGAAGGATCATCAATGTCTTTTCCTTCACGTGGACGCAACTTATAAATACCTAAAGAAACAAACATAAAAGCAATTAAAGTACCAGCTGAAACCAATTGTGACAACATGGAGAAGGGGAAAAATGCTCCAAGTAAAATTGCTACGATTGTTAATGTCCATAAAGCATTATTAGGTCGACGATCTGCATTCAACTTGCCCAGCCATTTAGGAAGCATCCCGTCACGGCCAAATGAATAGATCAATCTTGAACCGGCCATACTCATCCCAATCAAAGCAGTGAACATCCCTAAAACAGCAATGGTTTGAACAATGATGGCAACAATTGGATGACCAGCAAACCGTAAGGCTAAACCCACTGGTTCAGCGGAATTAGCATACTTCTGATAAGGCATAATTCCAATTAAAACTAAACTAACTCCGACAAATAAAGTAACAGCAATAGCAAGTGAGCCTAAAATGCCGCGAGGCATAGTTTTTTGTGGATTAATTGCCTCAGCTGAGTTAGCGGCGATTGAATCAAAGCCAATGTAAGATAAGAAAATCATTGAAACACCAGCATAGATTCCTTGCCAGCCACCGAATGGACCGTTAGCAGTCATCTTGTATTTCGGTATAAATGGGGTGAAGTTAATTTTTTTAATTGCAAAAACGCCAACGGCAATAAAGAGTAGAATGGCTAACACCTTTAATACAACTAAGGCATTTTCAACGCGAGCTGCCCTTGAAACACCATGACCAATTAATAAGGCAACTAACAAGATTGAAACTAAAGAAATGATATCAATAATACCACCGTTATTGCCAAAGGCGTTAGATAATGACGCGGGTAGTTTCCAACCTAATGGTGCGATTAGAGCTCTAAAGTTAGCAGAAAGCCCCGAACCGACGAAAGCCAAAGCAATGAAATATTCTGCTAGAAGGGCCCATCCTGCTACCCAACCCCAGAATTCTCCTAAAACTACGTTGATCCATGAATAAGCTGATCCTGCAAATGGCATTGCAGCAGCCATTTCTGCATAGGCAAAAGCCACTAAACCAGCAGCGATTGCTGCTAAAATAAAGGAAATCGCTACTGCAGGGCCGGTATGCTTAGCTGCAACTTCACCAGGTAGAGTGAAAATTGAAGCGGAGACGATTGTTCCAACACCTAGAGCTAAGAAGTCCTTTACTTTTAATGAGCGAACCAGGTGTCCATCTTTATTTTCATAGACGCGTGGATCTTCTTTACTGTTCATTCTCTGCCAAAGATTCACAACGCAACTCCTCCTTATGTTAAAATATATCCATCTAATTATAATTAAAAATACGTTAAAAAATCAATTACTACATATTTGAAATTCCACTTTTTTTAGAAATTGTTATCTAAGATAGGTTAATCTAGCACTAGCTTATGACCTTTGTTATACTAAAGACTGGTGAAAATCAATGGATGAACTAACTAAAAACGAGGAGCTAGGCGATTTATATGCCTACTATGGCTCTTTATTAACCCGGGGGCAACAATCTTATTTTGAAGACTATTACTACAATGATTTGTCTCTAGGCGAAATCGCTGCTAATCATCAAGTATCTCGTCAGGCTATCTATGATAATCTCAAGCGCTCAAGTAAAATTCTTCAGAACTATGAAGAGAAATTGCATATGAAGCGCGACAACAATCAGGTTGAAGATGTCTTGGCAGATACGCTTTTATCTTTAGATAATGGTGATAGTGAAGCTGCTAAAAAAGAAATAACCAATTTATTAAATCAATTGAGGGGAGAATAGCCCATGGCTTTTGAAAATTTAAGTGAAAGAATTCAAAAAGCATTAAAAAATTTAACTGGCAAAGGTAAGGTCTCAGAAGAAGATATTAATAAGGCTAGTCGTGAAATTCGACTTGCTTTGTTAGAAGCCGACGTTAACTTTAAGGTCGTTAAGGACTTTATTAAAACCATTAAGAAAGAAGCCCTTGGCAAGGAAGTTCAGGAAAGTTTAAACCCAGGTCAACAAGTAATTAAGATCGTTAATGAACAGTTAACGAAGATGATGGGTGAAGAAGCAGTTCCTTTAAACAAGTCTAAGCATATTCCAACTATCATTATGATGGTCGGTTTGCAGGGTACTGGTAAGACTACGACTGTGGGTAAATTAGCCTATCATTTGCAAAAGACCGAAAAGGCCCGTCCGCTGTTGATAGCTGGCGATATTTATCGTCCGGCTGCTGTTGATCAATTGAAACAAATTGGTGATCAGTTAAAAGTTCCAGTATATAGTGAAGATGGAGAAAAAGACGTAGCTAAAATTGTTCAAGATGGACTTGCAGAGGCTGAAAAGAACAAGAATGACTATGTTTTGATCGATACAGCTGGTCGTTTAGAAATCGATGAACCTTTAATGGAAGAATTAGAGCGGGTAAAGAAAGTAGCCCATCCTGATAACATTCTTTTAGTCGTTGATGCCATGACTGGTCAGGCGGCAACAGATGTAGCCAAAGGCTTTGACGAACGCCTTGATGTTACGGGCGTGATTTTGACTAAGTTAGATGGTGATACTCGTGGTGGTGCAGCTCTTTCAATTCGTGCGGTAACTGGTAAGCCGATCTTATTTACTGGTCAAGGTGAAAAATTAAGCGATTTAGATGTTTTCCATCCAGATAGAATGGCATCCAGAATTTTAGGTATGGGTGACATGCTTTCCTTAATTGAAAAAGCCCAACAAGATTATGATGCTAAGGAAGCTGAAAAAGTCGCTGAAAAGATGCGGGAAAATACTTTTGACTTCAATGATTTTGTTGATCAATTGCAACAAATTCAAAAAATGGGGCCTCTTGATCAAATCATGAAGATGATTCCGGGACTAGCTAATAATCCGCAATTAAAGAATCTAAATGTTGATCAAAAGCAAATTGATCATACTGAAGCAATTGTTTATTCAATGACTCCTGAGGAACGAGAAAATCCTGATATGCTTAATCCAAGCCGTCGCCGAAGAATAGCTGCTGGTTCAGGTCGTCCTGTAGTTGAAGTCAATAGGATGATTAAGCAGTTTAAGCAAATGCGCGACATGATGAGTAAAATGTCTAAAGGAAATATGAAGGGCTTGAGCAATTTGCCTGGAATGGATTCGCCAATGGCTAAGATGGCAATGCGCCGAATGAATAAGAATTTCAAGAAAAATAAGAAGAAGCGTTTACGCAAGGTAAAAAGATTCCATTCTTAAAAAATAAACTGTTAAGGAAAAATACTTTACACCTGTTAAGTTTGGTGGTATATTATTAATCGTTAAGTTTTAGGAGGAAATTAATTTATGTCAGTTAAAATTCGTATGCACCGTGCTGGTGCCAAGAGAAAGCCATTTTACAGAATCGTTGTTGCAGACTCACGTATGCCACGTGATGGTCGCTTCATCGAACAAGTTGGTTACTACAACCCAGTTTCACAACCAAAGGAATTGAAGCTTGACGAAGACAAGATCTTTGAATGGTTACAAAAAGGTGCACAACCTTCAGACACTGTTAGATCACTTCTTTCAGGTGCTGGCTTGATGGCTAAGTTGCACGATGCAAAATACAACAAGTAATTTTGCTATTAATTAAGAGCTTGATGCCGTGTGCTTCAAGCTTTTTTTATACCTAAAGGAGAAAAAATGGAATATTACGATGTTGCTCGGATTTTAACTACGCACGGTTTGAATGGTGAAGTTAAAGTTAGTGTAATTACTGATTTCCCTGAAGATCGTTTTGCTATAGGGATGCATTTGGCAATCAAAGGTGAAACTTCTCAAGTTTTAACTGTGGCCAAGAGTAGACCTTTTAAGCAATTTTGGTTAGTTCAATTTGCAGAGATTACTGATATTGATCAAGCTGAAAAATTAAAAGGAAAAATACTAGTTGTTAGTGAAGCCGACCGCGGTGAACTACCTGAAGGCGTTTATTACTATAAGGACATCTTTGACTGTGATGTCATTGATGAAGAATCCGGTAAGCGCTTGGGTAAAATCACTGATATTGAATCGCCTGGTGCTAATGATATTTGGCTAGTCCATGAAGATAATGGTAAAGAGTATTGGATTCCTAATATTGCATCGGTGGTTAAAAAAGTAGATGTAGCTAATAAAAAAGTCTATGTTGAGTTATTGGAGGGCTTACGCGATGAAGATTAATGTATTGACACTTTTTCCTGATATGTTTGCTCCTTTGCAAGTTTCAATGTTGGGACGTGGGCTTGAAGATAAAAAATGGGAGCTTAATTTAGTTAATTTTCGTAATTTCACTACCGATGTACATCATCATGTTGATGATACGCCCTATGGTGGTGGCGCTGGGATGGTTTTGCAAATTATGCCGATTAAAAAAGCACTTGACTCGTTACCATCTACAGGTAAGGTAATTATTACTGCACCACAAGGTAAAACTTTTAATGAAAAAATGGCGCAAAGCTGGGCCCAAGAAGATGAATTAACCTTTATTTGCGGACATTACGAGGGCTTTGATCAGCGGGTTTATGACTTGGCTGACGAAACTGTTTCAATCGGTGATTATGTTTTAACTGGTGGTGAATTGCCAACAATGAGTATGATTGATGCTACAGTAAGACTTTTACCTGGTATTTTGGGCAATGCAGCTAGTCCAGTTGAAGAAAGCTTTTCACATGGGTTGTTAGAATATCCGCAATATACGCGTCCAGCAGATTTTGAAGGGCAAAAGGTGCCAGAGATATTGACTAGTGGCAATCATCAAAAAATTGCACAATGGCGGCATAAAGAGGCTCTTAGAACAACATATTTGCATCGACCTGATTTGCTCAAAGAACGAGTTTTAACAACTGAAGAAAAGAAAATGTTGGCAGATATTAAAGCAGAGCTTGATTAAGCAAGCTCTACTTGATATACTATTCATCGTGGCGTGACCACAATGAATAAGTTTAGGGGTGTTCCGCTGGCGTTGGTACGTTGATGAATGCCGAAGAAGGAGAAAAGTATATTATGGATCCATTAATTCAAGAATTAACTAAAGAACAACTTCGTGACGATATTCCTGCATTCCGTGCAGGTGACACTGTTACTGTTCATGTACGTGTTGTTGAAGGTACTCACGAACGTATTCAGTTGTTCGAAGGCGTTGTAATCAAGAAGAAGGGTACTGGCATCGGTGCTACTTACACAGTTCGTAAGATTGCTTCAGGTGTTGGTGTTGAAAGAACCTTCCCAGTTAACGACCCACGTGTTGCTAAGGTTGAAGTTAAGCGTCATGGTCGTGTACGTCGTGCTAAGCTTTACTACTTACGTGAACGTCACGGCAAGTCAGCAAGAATTGCTGAAGCACGTCGTTAATCATAACGTCAATCATAAAAAGGTCAGTTCCAGTGGAACTGGCTTTTTTTCTACCCAAAAGTTGTATATAAAATGCTATGATGGAGTTATGGAATGAATGAGGTGAAATAAATGAAGTTCAATTGCAAATTTGCACTTGTGGCAGCAACCGTATTGACAGTAGCACCTATATTATCTTTTCCCAATATCACGACTACGGTACAAGCAACGACGAAGAAAGCCCAAGCAGCTAAGAATACAATCCAGGTAAATAAAGCACCAATAATTTATGATCGTGCAGGTAATTATAATTCGAAATATCATCAAAATATCAAAGCTGGTACTCGTTTAAAATATAGTGGCAAGACTTATATTATTCAGCAGCGCTTTGCAGCTGGGATTCCTGTGCCAACTAGTCGAATTATTGGTGGTAAGCTTTACTATTCGATTGGTAAAGGAGGCTATGTTAAAGAAAGCGATGTGTTAACCTGGCTTGGTAACACAAATACGGTCAAGTTACATTTTCGGCACAAGAAAAATTATATTTATGATAAAAATGGTAAAAAATTAGTTAGCTATAATGGTGGCAAGAATTATTTTACTAATAAACAAAAACCAAAAATTGAGGTACCATACTATAATTCGCCTAAGCAATTATTTAATATTGGTAAGGGCGGTTATATTGATGCCAGCCAAGTAACTACTTTGAATGGCAAGGGAACCGTGTTTTTAAATAATAATGCACCTATTTATGATGCAACAGGCAAGCAAGTCAAGAATAAAAATCTAAAGCAAGGCACGGTTTTAAACTATTATGGTAAACCTAAGAAAGCGGCTGCTAATACTCAATTTTATTATTATCAAAATAAAACTAAGATGACTTTACCTGCAATTCAACAAGGTGATCATACTTATTTTCAGATTAGTAAAACACAATATATCAATGCGGCAGACGTTGCTTTAGTAGATGGTAAGACGTTGTGGGATAAAGGACCTGTGAGTGTGTCTTTAATAAATGATGCATATGCGTATACTGCCAAATTTAAGCAAAATAAAAAGGTGCTTTATCGTGCTGGCGCTAAACTAACGGTTGATAGAACCAAAATAGAAGGTGAAAAATCACCTCAACTTTATTTACATGTTAAAGGTACCAAAAACTATCTTTATTGGGGTAATGAAAAAGACTATGGCGCATCACCATTAGATTATCGTCACGGTTCAACTAATTTAATATTGCAGACACTGTTGCATAATTAGTCTGTGTGTAATACTTTTAAACTGATATCATAAAGGACTATTATCTTAATAGAAGGTGATAGCCTTTTATTTTAAAAAGATCACAATGATAAAATGGCTGTATAGTAGTAATGATGAAAAAAGATTGTGAAGAAATTCAACTGTGAAACGGTTGTGAAACTAAAACAAAAATCACAAAGCTGGAAGATATCTATTACTAATCTTGATATAAAGGCATTTGTTATTGTGAAGCTATTTTTGTAAAAAATAATATTAAATGTGGAATTAGCGTTAGAACCAATAGTTATCCACATTTGTAAATGTCCCCCAGTAAAGTCGAGTAAAACAAAAATTTAAAAGAAGATGGAAAAATGGATTATCCGAAAAAACTGATTGACGAAGTGAAAGAACGATCTAAAGGCATGCAGCTAGAAGGAATTAATTCTGGCTCGGGTCCCCAACATCCTTTATTAATGATTGTCGGTGAAGCTCCTGGTCGAAATGAAATTGTTAATAATATTCCCTTTAGCGGGGATGCGGGTAAGGAATTGGATAAATCATTGAAGCAGATTGGTCTGACACGTGATCAGGTATATATTACATCTGCTGTGAGAAGTCGACCTTTTGCAATCAAAAAGGTTTTTAGCAAGCGTGAAAATAAAGAAGTAATCAAATATCCCAATCGTAAGCCAACCAAAAAAGAGATTCTAGCTCATGCGCCTTTCTTAGATTTTGAAATTGACTATGCTCAACCAAAACTAATTGTTGCCTTGGGTAATACGGGATTAGAACGTCTTTTGGGGTCTGGTCATAAGATTTCAGCTGAACATGGTCAAGTAATTAAAAATACACCAATTTTACGTTTAAATGAAACTAAAGACGGCTATATTTGGTCAAAAGAAAGATACACTATTTTCCCAGAATATCATCCTGCCGCTGTTTTTTATAATCGCAAGCTAACAGATGATATTATTAAAGATTGGGATAAAATCAAGCCGTATGTAGAAAAGGAAAAATCTGAAAATGAGTAATGAAACTTTTTTGATTCCAATTAGACAAAATAATGATTTATCGGATATCGCTTTAAATGAATTACGCATGGATCTAGATGAGCATGCTTTACATCAACGTTATTACACTGATATTGCTTATTTAGCAGGAAATAGTCGTAAGTATAGTCTAAATAGTGTACAAACCGTTGCGAGCCCTTTGATAGGTAAGAAAATTTTATTTTTGGGTTCTTCCGTTACTTTTGGTTTTGGCGCCTTGGGTGAAAGCTTTGTTGATTATCTTTGGAAGCGTGATGGCGTTGCTGCAATTAAAGATGCAGAAAATGGTACGACCTTAGTTGATGAAGATACTTATAAGCCAAACGATTCTTATGTTGCTCGTTTTAGAGAAGAGTTGACCGAATCACAACCTGATGTTTTTGTCTTACAACTTTCAACTAATGATGCAAATCAAAATAAAAAACTAGGCAAAATTACTAATCAAAACTTTGACACCAAAACCATTACGGGAGCTTTGGAATATATGATTTCAACGGCTCAAGCAAGGTGGAAATGTCCAATTTTAATTTATACTAATCCTTATTTTGCTAATCCGTTATACAAACAGATGGTTGAACGAGTACACGAACTGGCTCAAAAGTGTCGCGTTGAGATTCTAGATTTATACGATCATCCTGATTTTCAGCATCAAGACGCTTTGTATATGGCTGATGAAATTCATCCAACTCGTGCGGGTTATCTAAAGAAATGGTTACCATTATTTGAAGAAAAAATAACTGAAATTTTGGCATAAAGAAAGACCTAGATAAATTATCTAGGTCAAAATTGAAATTAGTCAATGTTATTACGATACAAGCTAACTACCTTACCCAAAATTGTAACTTTAGGTAAAATGATTGGAGCCATTGTATCATTTTCTGGCTGTAATCGGTAGTGATCCTTTTCTTTGTAGAAACGCTTAACTGTAGCTTCATTTTCTTCAGTCATTGCCACCACGATTTCACCATTGTTGGCAGATGATTGTTTGCGTACGATTACGCTATCACCGTTTAAAATGCCAGCGTTAATCATACTTTCACCGTGGACTTTGAGCATAAAGAGTTCACCAGCATCACTTTTTAAGTCTGGTGGGAGTGGAAAGTAGTCATCAATATCTTCAACTGCCAGAATTGGTTGTCCTGCAGTAACCACACCGATAACTGGAATTTCCTTTGGCTTGATACCTAACTCTTTTTTACCCTCACGGGTAATTTCCAAAGCACGAGGTTTTGTAGCGTCTTTTACTAGCCAGCCCTTTCTTTCAAGGCGAGCTAAATGACCATGGACAGTGGAAGTAGAAGAAAGACCAACTGCAGAACAGATTTCTCTAACTGTAGGTGGAATGCTCCGTTTCTCAACTGTATCGTAAATATATTGCAAAATTTCTAGTTGCTTTTTATCGCTTGTTTTTCTTGGCATTTTAATTCTCCGTTTGTATTTATGGTACTTAATATTATAACCTAATTCTACCAGATAATGTCAATATTCTCAAACAGGCGTTCTTAAGAAGTTATACTTTTTTTATGATAAAAAATAAGGTAGACTAATGATTGTTAATGTGAGGTGGAACTATTATGGATAATAAAGATGCAATGAGTAAAGAAGAAGAAAAAAAGGTAACAGATCGAATTAATGAACTTTACCATAAGAAAGAAAAAGAAGGATTAACTCCTGAAGAAGAAGCAGAAAGAAAAGAACTGCATAAGAAGTTTTTAGCTAACTTTAGAGCAGCTTTTAAACAAGATGTTGAAAACATGGTTATCTTGGATAAGAATGGTAAAGAAGTTACTTCAGAACGTGCCAAGCGAGCACAAAGAAGAAAAGGACTTAGAAAAGATTAATTAGTTCTTTCAAAAGGTTAGAGGACTATGATAAGATATAAATGTTAGTTAGATGGAGGATTTAATAAGATGAATTTAGGTTTAGCAATTTTTTTGATCATTGTTGCGCTCTTGGTTGGTGCAACAGCGGGTTTCTATGGTGCAAGAGCATACATGAAGAAGTACTTTAAGGAAAATCCTCCTATTAGTGAAGATATGATCGTTGCTATGATGTCTCAAATGGGACAAAAGCCTTCAAATAAGAAGGTACATCAAGTAATGAACATGATGAAACACCAACAAAGGTAATTAATTTAGATTATTTTTGGAAAGAGGCGAAGGATTTTCTTTGTCTCTTTTTTGTGCAATTTTTAAAATGAGGTGAAATATGGGAATATTTAGCAAACTAGGTTGGTTTTTTAAGGCTGAAAAAAAGCGCTACATTATTGGGATCACTTTCTTAGCGCTGACTTCCTTAGCCAATTTAGTACCACCGCGCGTATTAGGTTTGATGGCTGATCAACTTGATCAAGGACATATTTCCTGGGGCCAATACGGAATGCTGATCATTGCCGTTTTAGCCGCAGCGCTCACTCTTTATATTTTGCGCTATTTCTGGCGTAAGCAAATCTGGGGCGGAGCGGCAGAATTGGAACGGCAGATGCGGTCAAAGTTATTCGATCATTTTATGATTATGGACCGAACTTTTTATCAGCGCCATCGAACGGGTGATTTAATGGCACATGCCACTAATGATGTTTCCGCTATTCAGAATGTAGCTGGAGACGGTGTTTTAACTTTAGTTGATTCTTTAGTTATGGGGCTGTCAACGATGATCGCAATGATTATTTTTGTTGATTGGCGTTTAACTATTGTAGCTTTATTACCATTACCGTTTTTGGCATTGGGAGCTTGGAAATTAGGTGATCACTTACATGATGCTTTTGATAAGTCACAGGCCGCATTCTCTAAGCTGAATAATAAAACTCAGGAATCTGTATCTGGGATTAAGGTGCTCAAAACTTTTGGTCAAGGGAAAGAAGATACTGCTGCTTTTGACAAGATGGTCGATGAAACGATCAATATTAATAAAAAAGTTTTTGTCTGGGATTCCTTATTTGATCCACTGGGAACAATAATTATCGGTACTACGTATGTGATTACGATTATTTATGGGGGACTATTAGTAACTAACAAGATTTTATCAATTGGCCAGTTGGTTTCTTTTATCGCGTATATTTCTAACATGGTTTGGCCAATGTTTGCTATTGGTTATTTGTTTAATATTCTAGAGCGTGGTAGTGCAAGTTATGACCGTGTAGAAAAGTTACTTGATGAAAAGCCTTTGATTACTGATGCACATGCAGATCCAAATATTACTTCTCAAGATTTGCAAGGTGAATTAAAATATGACATTAAATCATTCGCATATCCAGATGAGCCAGATATTCCAGTTTTAAAGCAAGTCAATTTCACTTTAAAACCTGGGCAAACTTTAGGGTTAGTTGGTCGAGTTGGTGCGGGTAAAACCACAATTATTCAACTGCTTTTGCGAGAATTTGATCAGTATGATGGTCAAATTACTCTGAATGGCAAAGATATTAGAAATATTCCACTAAAGGTATTACTCAGTCAGATCTCCTACGTTCCTCAAAATAATTTCTTGTTTTCAACTAGTATCGGCAAAAATATTGCTTTCTCTTCTGAAAATGTAGATAAGGATGATATTGCAGCTGCAGCCAAGAAGAGTGATTTGCATGATGATGTTTTGCAAATGCCTAAAGGCTATGAAACATTAGTTGGTGAAAATGGGTTATCGCTTTCAGGTGGTCAAAGACAGAGAATGTCGATTGCCCGTGCGTTGTTAAAAGATAGTCAGATCTTGATTTTGGATGATGCTTTATCAGCAGTTGATGCGAAGACTGAAACTGAAATTTTATCATCATTAAGAAAAGAGCGAGCAGATAAGACTACGATGATTGCAGCTCACCGCTTAACTTCTGTCATGGATGCGGATCTGATTTTAGTTTTAAAAGATGGGCGAATCGTTGAACGAGGCAATCACCAACAACTTTTAGACGAAGATGGTTGGTATGCAGAAATGTGGCGTAGACAAGAGTTACAAGCAAAGGTGGGTGAAGATGTAGATGAATAACGAAGAACAACATGAATCCGTCTGGTCGAAGACAATTCCGTTTAAAGAACAAGTTGACATTTTTAAACGACTAATGGGCTTTGTGGAGCAATTTAAATTTGAAATGATCATTGCTTTAGTTGGAGCTTTTGTTGTCAGCATAATTAATATTCTTTTACCAAGGGGTTTGCAATATTTCTTAGATCATTTCTTGTTACACCAAAATACAACGGTGCAAGTGATTCTTTTTGCAGGATTATTGTATGCTTTAGGCTCTATTTTAAAGGCAATTATCCAGTTTACTTATCAATATTTCTTTGCCTTAGGCTCAGAGAAAACATTAGAAAGTGTCAGAAGAGCGCTTTACCGTAAGTTACATAAATTAGGGATGCGTTATTTTGACCAAACTCCAGCTGGTTCAATTGTTTCAAGAGTTACTAATGATACAATGACTTTGAGCAATTTTTTGACTGTTCTATCAACTTTTGTAATTGGTGTTTTCTCTGTAGTAACAGCATTAGTAGCGATGTTTACTACTAATGTAGTTGCTGGCTGGTTAATTTTGCTTTTTATGCCAATTCTGTTATTTGTTATTTGGCTTTACTCTCAAAGAAGTTCGCGACTTTATCGTAATTATCGTGAACGCCTTAGTCGAATTAACGCTAATTTGAACGAATCAATTGAAGGAGTCTCTGTTATTCAAGAGTTTAATCAGGAAAAACGGATGACCCATAATTTTGAAGGCGAAAATGGTGGGTTAATGAATACTCGTTTTAATATGATTCGGGTTAATTCACTATTATTGTCGCCTTTAACCTCATTGCTTTATTCATTAGCCTTGGCTGTTTCATTGATGTATTTTGGTTTTCCATTACGTGAGACTTTTGTACCAGCCGGTGTGGTATATGCTTTTTCACAATATATTTCACAGCTGTTTAACCCAATTTCAACTATGATGGACCAAATGACTTTCTTCCAAGATGGGATTGTTGCTGGTAAAAGAATTTTTTATATTTTGGATGATACGCAATATGAACCTAAACAAGATGCACAAGCCGGCTTAACAATTAGCAAAGGGAAGATTGAATTTAAGCATGTGAGTTTTTCATATGATGGCAAGCATGAAATTTTGCATGATATTTCTTTTGTGGTTAACCCAGGCGAAACATTAGGAATTGTTGGACATACTGGTTCAGGAAAAAGCTCAATTATTAATGTGATGATGCGCTTTTATGAATTTGGTCAAGGTGAAGTTTTAATCGATGATGTTGATATTCGTAAATATCCTAAAGAGGAGTTACGCAAAAAACTTGGATTAGTTTTGCAAGAGCCATTTATGTTTTATGGCGATATCGCTTCTAATATTCGTTTATATAATAAGCAGATTACTGATGCTCAAATTAAGGCTGCGGCTAAAGCAGTTCAAGCTGATCAATTTATTGAAAAAATGCCAGGTAAATACTATGCAAAGGTAATTGAAGGTGGAGAGGAATTTAGTCAAGGGCAACGGCAACTAATTTCTTTTGCCAGAACTTTAGTCACAGACCCCAAAGTTTTAGTATTAGATGAAGCAACTGCTAATGTTGATACCGAAACTGAAACTTTAATTCAGCAAGGTCTAAAACGTTTACGTAAAGGACGGACCACTCTAGCAATTGCCCACCGGCTTTCAACTATTGCCGATGCTGATCAAATCATTGTTTTGGATAAAGGACGAATTATTGAGCGCGGTACTCATGAAGAATTATTAGCGCAAAAAGGCTATTACTATAACTTGTATACTTTGCAAAATAATGAAAATAAGGATAATTAATTTTGAGGACGTTTGTTTAGTAACGACGTCCTTTTTGCTATAATAATGAAAAAGTATTAAATAATTATGAATATTTGTAAGGAGAAAAAATGAGAAGATATTTTGCCGTTCGTGGTGGAGCTGGCGATGTTGCACAACCAGATCTTAATGCCAAACCACAAGATAATTTGTATTTAGCTGTCAATTCAGAATGGTTGTCTAAAGCTAAAATCCCTGCAGATAAGACGTCTGCTGGGATTAACTCTGAACTAGATCAACGAATTGAAGATCGGGTAATGAAAGATTTTGCTGATGTTGCAGCGGGTAAAGAAAGAATGCCTGATATCAAGGATTTTGGGAAAGCAATTGCTTTATATAAAATTGCCAAAGATTTTGACAAAAGGGATGCTGAAAAAGCTAATCCAATTCAAAAAGATTTACAAAAGTTATTGGCTTTGAGTAGCTTTAGTGATTTTGAACAAAAGGCTGCTGATTTATTTATGGGTCCATATACTTTGCCATTTGTCTTTGATGTTGATGCTGACATGAAGAATACTGATGTAAATGTGCTTCATTTTGGTGGATCAAGTACATTTTTACCAGATACTACGACCTATAAAACAGCTGATGCCAAAAAACTCTTGGATATTTTACAAGATCAAAGCATTAATTTGTTAATGATGGCCGGGGTTGGTAAGAGTGAAGCACGTACTTATGTTGCCGATGCTTTAGCTTTTGATCAAAAATTGGCTAAGATTGTTAAATCAACCGAAGAATGGTCAGATTACGCAGCAATCTATAATCCAGTAAACTATGCTGAATTTATTGCAAAATTTAAGTCATTTAAGATGGCTGACTTTATGGCTGCTGTTTTGCCAGTTAAACCAGAGCGTATCATTGTAATGGAACCACGTTTTCTTGATCATGCTGAGAGTTTATTAAACGCAGCTAATTTTGCCGAAATTAAAGGCTGGATGTTGGTTAAATACATTAACAATGTAGCTAGATTTTTGTCTCAAGCTTTTCGAGAAGCAGCATTTCCATTCAATCAGGCAATTACTGGTACGCCACAATTGCCAACTCAAATTAAACAAGCTTATCGTTTAGCAAATAGTGCTTTTGATGAAGTAGTCGGCATTTTTTATGGGCAAAAGTATTTTGGAGCTAAGGCCAAAAAGGATGTTGAAGACATGATTCGTAAGATGCTCAAGGTTTATGAGGAAAGAATCAAATCAAATACCTGGCTTTCTGCTGAAACGAAAAAGAAGGCAGTAGTTAAGTTAAAAGCCTTGGTCTTAAAGATTGGTTATCCAGATAAGATTGAAGAAATCTTTGATTTACTGCAAGTTGATCCTGAAAAGAGCCTCTATGAAAATGAGGTAGCAATGTCGACAGTGCGTACTAAATATATGCTGGCTAAATTAACTAAGCTGGTTGATCGTTCGGTATGGTTAATGCCAGGTAATTTAAATAATGCCTGCTATGATCCACAAAGAAATGATTTAACTTTCCCAGCAGGAATCTTGCAGGCACCGTTTTATGATATTAATCAATCGCGCGGTGCTAACTATGGCGGTATTGGTGCAACTATTGGGCATGAAGTATCACATGCATTTGATAATAGTGGAGCAAAATTCGACGAACATGGAAATATGAACAATTGGTGGACTGATGCAGACTTCGCTGAATTTAATAAACGAGTTGGCCAAATGGTTGATATTTTTGATGGTTTGCAATATGGTCCAGCTAAAGTGAATGGTAAGCAAGTTGTTGGTGAAAATATAGCTGATTTAGCTGGACTTGCCTGTGCTGTCCAAACTGGAAAAGATGATGGTGCCGATTTAAAGGATCTTTTTGAAAACTATGCTCGTAGCTGGATGCAAAAACAACGTCCTGAAGCAATTAAGACTGAAGTTCAAACTGATGTCCATGCACCACAACCAACTAGAGTAAATATTCCGGTTCAATGCCAAGATGAATTCTATGATGCATTTGGCGTTAAGAAGACAGATGGCATGTGGCTTAACCCAGAAGATAGAATTACAATCTGGTAAAAATAACAAGAATCTATATTGGCTTAAGTGAATAAGATGAAGATAACCCATTAGGTTATGTAGCATTGACCTTTGATAAGCTTAACCACCAAATTTTAGGTGGGGCAGTAATGTCTACTTATGATTTAACAGGTCAAGGAAATGTCCTTAGTTTAGCTATTAGCCAAAGACTTACTTTAGAAGATCTTGCAGAACAAGATTTCTTCTTCTCGCCAAGTTTTGACCGTCAATGTAGTCTACTTAACTTGGCGGCCCAACATGCCTTAGGCTGGGCTAAATTCTAATTTAATGAAAGTAGGTCTCAATATGAAGTATCCAGAAACAAAAGAAAAGTTAAATGAATTAGTCATTAATTTATTGCATATGCACATGATTGTTCGCCGTCACCATTGGTATATGCGCGGCAGTCAATTCTTGAAGTTGCACCCATATCTTGATGACTTAATGGATGAACTAGATGATCAGATTGATGGTCTTGCAGAAAGACTAATTACCATCGATGGTTCACCTGTTGCCACTTTAAGGGAAGTTGTTCAATTAAATAAAATTCCTGGTGAAAAGGGGAGTTGGGACTTCACTAATACACAAAGACTTGAAAAGATCATTTCAGGCTATCGTTATTTAGATAAGCTCTATGAAGAAGCGCTTGAAGCTTCTGATAAAGAAGGAGATTACTCGACTAATGATATTTTGACTGGTTTCCATACTGATCTTGAAAAGCGGCTTTGGATGTTAACGGCTGAACTTGGTCAAGCTCCAGATATTGATGCATAAGTCGTAAATTTAGAGAAAATAGCGAATCTGTAGTGGTTCGCTATTTTTTATGGCAAAAAGCTCTATTACAATTTACGTAAGCACCTGAAATTTGGACTATAATTTCGAGGCTTTTGTTATGTCTAAATTATCTGAACGAGACATTAATTATTTCTGAAACTTGCGAACTCTGTTCGCGGGTGTGTCATTGTTTCATAGCTTCTGCTTTAGTTTTACGCTTTCCTTCAGGTCTTTGTCTGTGTTGCAGGTTTATCCGTCATTTGGCCCGACTAGACATCTGTACGCGCACATGAAAAAATTGATAGTCAATTCCTTCGTTAATAACGTCACTATTAGTGATACACAAGAAAAATGCTACCAAATCAGTCAGATTTAGTAGCATTTTTTTAGATTAATTAAAGTAAATTTTAGAAAAGATATTTATTAAGCAAGACAGTTAGGTAATGTTTATTTTACAAACCCTGCACTAAACCAGTTAGTTGCGCTTGGTTTAAGTGACCATCCAGTTACTTTTTTATTAACAGCGGTTATTGAATATGAATTAGTGGTAGGTACAACATAGGCCTCATTGTACATCCATTTTTGCCATTTTCTGAATGCGTCAACACGATACTTATGGTTGAAAGCTTTTTCTGAGTCAATATCAGCTAAAAGCTTACTTTGTACAGGGGAAACAAAACGTGCCATATTATATGGTGCAGCAGCGCTATAAAGATCATTAGGAGAAGGTTCACTTGAAAGTGACCAGCCACCTTCAAAGACATCAATTTTTGGATCATCAGATTGAACTGCTTGTACCCAATTGTTAAATTCCATTGGACGACCGCCAACAAACTTAACGTTCAAACCGATTTTCTTCCATTGTTGGATATAATTACGCCATACGGGCTCTGCGGTAGTAGAATTATTTCTAACAGCTAAATTAATAGTAAGCTTCTTTCCGTTAGGTTGAACTCTGAATTCGCCTTTCTTTTTATATCCGGCTTTATCTAGTAATTGGTTGGCTTTCTTCAAGTTATATGGGTAACCTTTAATTGAACTATCGGAAAAGTCACCAAATTGTTCTGGAATCAAAGTATTAACACGGAATGCTAATCCTTGGTAATAGCGTTTAGCAACAGCATCAATATTCATTGCATAGGCCATTGCTTTACGTAATGCTGGATTATTCATCTTGGCATTCTTATTTTCAACATTCTTTCCTAGCTTCTTATCCCATTTACCAACTTTAAAAGCTAAGTAGTTATAACTAAGTGGAACTTCACCAATAAAGTTAGTATCAGTTGCATTCTTAGTTTGATCCCATTGTGTATTAACCACATCAGCAATATCAAATTTATGACTTTTAATGGCTTGGGTAGCAGAACTGGAGCTGATAACAGATGCAGTTACTTTTTCAAAGTTTGGTGTACCACGCCAGTAATAAGGATTACGCTCCCAAGAAACAGATTGACCACGAACAATATTAGATACACGGAATGGTCCAAAAAATAGTGGGGATTTTCTGACCTTGTCACTAGATAAAAGCTTTGAAAAAGGTACATCCTTTAAGTAATGATAGGGTTCAGCACATTCCCAGAAATATCCATTACCTGATTGAAGCATACCAGGCTTCATTTGCTTGAAATGGAGTACGACTTTGCGTCCATTTTCACCATCAGGCATTTCAATTCCAGAAATTTTCTTGCTTTTGCCTTCATGATATTCAGCTAAGCCAACAATATCAGCTAAAGATTCAGTATATCTTTGTGATTTAGAGTCTTTATTTGCAATAATTTCATAAGCAAATTCAACGTCTTTAGCATTCACTTGCTTACCATCTGACCACTTAACTCCTTTTTTCACTTCGATTGTGATAGTCTTAGCTTTCCGATTTAGTTTAAAAGTAGCAGCTCCTTTATTATTAATCTTATATTGATCATCTGTTGAAATAAAGATTCTAGACCTGGGCTTTGTACCTCACTATCAATTGTAGTATCTGATAATTCTGGTAAGAAAATACCAGTGAATGGACTGTCTGATTCAAGAGCATAGTTTAAAGTTCCTCCTTTTTTAATACTTTTTACAGGAACAGTTTCGCTAAACTTATGATTAGTTTTATTTGCATTACTACTGTTTGTATGTTTGTTATTACCACATGCAACTAAACTTAAAGTTGCTCCAGAAATAAGTGCTAATGCACCAAAATATTTTCTTGCTTTAGTCATGATAAAGCGTACCTCCAAAGAAATTTTATTAAATTATATTTGAATTTTATTTGAATTTTATTATATTATTATTAAAAAATTATTTTGTCTATTTTTGTTAAAAAATATAAATAAAATTAAAAAGATTAGATCTTAGGATACCCAAAACATAATAGAGATAAGTCAGATCCAATTGAACTACTCGAAATATATGCGATGATGAGGGATCTTAGAACTTGCATGATCGTTTCAAATAGGAGTCAGAGCCCTGAACTCTATATAGCAGAATATGCAAGGTGCTAAGGAGCATAACGATCGTAAGTTGATGAAAATTAGGAAGGATAAATGAAAGTATTTTTTCACTTTTAGCTTATTATAATGCGGAAAATAGAACACGCATTTTAGTAGGATTTCAAACCGCTTAGAAATGACAATATTAACATAAATGGTGTATTGATGGACAAGCTTTAATTAGCACCAAGCGTACATCTTATTACTACAATTATGATAGTATCAAGACATTAGAAAAACCATACTCCGATAAAATATCGAAATATGGTTTTAAAATAGAGTGATCTAAAATATGTTCCAAATTTGGCGTTCGCATCAAATTCGACTGGCCTTAAATTTAAATTAATTATTTGAATTTTATTCTTCTGATGCAACAGCCAAGTTTGGCATAGTTGCAATGTCGTTCATATCAATGTATGACTTTTGACCCTTAATGCCGTATAAAGTCAAAGTTTGGTTGCCATTTTTAATAGTCTTAGTGCGGTCAACACTAACTTTGCTGCCAGCAGTTAATTCTTGGCTAACTGTTTTACCTTCGGCATCGTAAACAGGGACTTTAGATTCATTGCTATGCTTACCTAAAGTTACAGTTTGGTATGCAGCATATAATGGTTCATTATTTACGTAACTTACATTAGATACGCGGATATATGCGTTTTTACCGATGTTGTAATATTGGTGGCCCTTAATAGTCTTAGTTGATAAAGCCATCTTTTTGCCATCATTTACTAAGAAGCGGTATGCATCACTAGCAGCTGTTTTAATCGAGCCGGTGTAGTTTACAATTCGAGATCTACGCAATAAGACACGCTTAGAGTTCTTAGTTACGCGCTTACCATTTTTGTCGTAAACATATGAATTATTAGCAATATATAAGACGCTCTTGCCGTTTAATGTTGAAATTGCGGAAGTCGGAACGTACTTGTCTTTAGCGATCTTATAAGTATATTCATTGTTGATTAACTTAGGAGCGCCGTAGTATTTAAAAGTAGTGCCGTTCTTAATCTTTTGATTCTTTTGTTTGCCAGCAGCATTGTAGACACCGATTACACTACTATTGTTATCGCCAACAGTAATTGTGCCAGTTGACTTTTTAGTAGCAGCTTGAGCAGTAGTGATTGATGGATTTACAAGTGCAATAGCTGGTGCTGTTAAAGATAATGCGGCAGCAGCTAAGCTGATTGATTTAATGAGTTTCATGGATATTCCTGCTATATAAAACATGGAAATATGTAGAAGAATACGAATTTCCTACATATCAGAAAGATATATTTTTCCTTTCTTTGTTTCATTTACTATCGTCTTCACTAGTATTCTGATATTCCAAATAGGAGTAATCACATTGACTAGCTCTTACAGCTTAAGGACCTAGCCAGCCCTGTTTATTTTGCCAAAGCTAAAAGATTTAAAACCGCATTTTCATCTCGATCATTCTTGTAGCCACACTCATAACAGACATACTCATTATGTTTGGTACCATGCTTTTTATTGCCCTGCAAAGTGATCTTTTCCTCGCCTTTTTTGACATAACCGCACGCAGCACATCTTTGAGTTGATGGGTATGTTTTATCAGCCAAGATTAATTCTTTGCCATACCAATCACACTTATAAGTTAGTATTCGTCTAAACTTGCTAAAAAGTGATCTTTGCATTCCTTTTGAAGCTACATGCGTCATCATCATTTCTTTGACTGCCAAATCTTCAATTACAATTTGATCGTAATTATTAACAAGCTTAGTAGTAAATTTTTGTAATAGATCGTTTTGAATATTAGCTGCTTTGCGATAATCTCTTTGCAGTTTGGTTCTCACTGCAAAGTAATTATTTGATTTTGTAGCTAACTTACCGTTAACTTCTCTTTTGCGTGCCAGCATTCTTTGATAATGCTTAATACGCTTATAAAGCTTTTGCAATTTAGCAGGCAAAATATTGATTTGCCCCTCGGTATAGTTAAAGTGGCCAACATTGACATCAACTGCTGTCTTTTGCTGGGTTTTAGCTTTTAGTTCAATTTCTTCTTCATAAGGAAGAGCCGCATAGTAATTATCTTTTTCTTTGAAGACACTTACTACTTTGACTTCATCCATCTTTAGAGCTTCATAGCTTTTTAAATCAAACCAAGACTCTTTTGAAATGCTTCTTGGGCGATCAAGGCGAAGCTTACCATTAACGATCTTAGCTCTATCAGTTTTAAAGCCTTGTCTGGGAGCTTTCTTAGATTTAAAACTAGGTATTCCCCAATCAGGTTGTGACTTATCAAAGAAGTTCTTCCAAGCATTAGCTAAGTCTTTAATCGCTAATTGTAAACATCTGGCAGACAAATCATATTGCCAGTCGGCTTTATTTGCGACTAGTTCATCACGGACTCTGCGTTCGTTAGGACTGGGATTATCTTTTTTGTTTAGTGTATGAGCTTCATACATTAATTGCCAAGTTTCTAAACCTTTATTCCAGCAGTATCGACGATAGTCGCATAGAGCATCAAGATGCTTTTGCATGGTCTTATTAACTTTTAGCTTAACTACTTGTGTCTTGATCGTCATTTAAGTACTCGCCTCTAATCTTTTTCTTGTACTTTCTTAAGCCATATAGTCTGCATGAAAATACATGAATTATACTTATCAGATCATCAACCAGTTCTTTATCAGGACTAGTGTCAATATTATTCAAAACAATTATTTCAGTCCCATGCTTTTTACATAGGTTTTCAAACCAATCATAGCCAAAACGGATAAATCTATCTTTATAAGTAATATAAATTTTATCTATTTTGTTGTTCATTACTTCGTCTAGAAGATTATTCCATTTTTGCCGTTTATAGTTTAAGCCGCTGCCAATATCGCTTATTTCTTCGTCTAATACGATACCTTGTGCGTTAGCGTATTGTCGAATATAGCTTAATTGATCTTTTAAGTCATCTTTTTGACCATAAGTTGATACTCTGGCATAAGCAACTTGTTTTTTATTTGAGCTTAGACTATTTTTGCTCAAATATTGATTTATTTGATCTTCTGTATAGAATCTGCGATTAGTAGGAGAGCGCTTAGCTTTAAGAATACCCTTTCGATCCCATGTTTGGAGGGTTCTAGTGGTCATTCCTAAACGATCAGCGACATCTTTAGGTTTTAAAATTGTCATAATATTCACTTCCATGTTTAACTTTCTAATGAATATTATGGTAAATATTTCTATAATTTTCTACAAATTTCCATATTTTTGTTAACAGTTAATCAGCTCCCTTGAAAATATCAATATTTTATTTGCTATTATTATACGCTATTATTATACGCGTGGTGCTAGTTAAATTGTTTTAGTTAACAAAAAAAGTCCAATCTTGTTAGACTCGACTTGTAAACATATTAATAGAAAAGAGTCTGACTAGATTGAACTACCCTAAGCTTAAGCGTTTTTCTCATCCTAACACAAGTTAGTTTTAGTCGTTTAAATATAATTTGTCGCTGTTTGTACAAACTTCATGCCCCAGATGCATTAAAGCAAAGACGAAATATCAATCGATGTAAAATATTTGACAGTTCTATTCTGGCCTTGCTTATTTGGCAGGCTTCATTGGGCGTTGAATCTCAAAGAAGATTTTGTGAAAAGCTTGTTAATGTATCTCACTCTCGCTTTAATCGCAGAGCACGCATGCTTTTGCCATTGATCTATTTAATTCGACATGGCTTTAATGAGGAAGTAGATCTGTCAGGCGACATCTTGATTATTGGTAGCTTTCCTGTGCCAGTCTGTCAGCCAATTCGCAATCGTCGAGCAAAGATCTTTCGCGGCTATGCCGATATTGGCTATAAGGCAACCAAAAAAATCTATTATTATGGTTTTAAGGTTCACGCTATTGTTAGCGACGACGGCTACTTGCTAGATTATATCGTAACCAAGGCCTCAGTTCATGATGCTAAGGAAACAGTAGAACTGATTACTAATGCTCATCCTGACAATCGTTACCTTTTGGGCGATGAAGGATATTTGGGCAAAAGCCTGCCTCAACGCTTAGAGCAAATGGGTTATACGCTTTGGACACCATATCGTAAAAACATGAAGAATGCTCAAAAGCACAATAAGCACTATTTAATGGCACTCAGAAGGACCATCGAGAGTGATTTTTCGCTTTTGTCTTACTACAACGCTGAAAATAATCGAGCTAGAAGTTTAGCAGGTTTTCAAGAGAGACTAGAAGTTGCCATTTTAGCTTATAATATGGCATATTGTCTAGAACGATTTAACTAGCACCACGCGTATTTGAA
The DNA here is from genome assembly GCF_002554085.1 of Lactobacillus sp. UMNPBX1. NCBI lineage: Bacteria > Bacillati > Bacillota > Bacilli > Lactobacillales > Lactobacillaceae > Lactobacillus > Lactobacillus sp. UMNPBX1. The sequence goes on along the minus strand of NZ_PCZI01000002.1, from coordinate 37,559 downwards.
TATATATAAAACAACCCCATCTTAGCATGAACTGGATGGGGGTTTAAGATACTTCAGTTTTTGACGCTTACTTTTCTGTTTTAATTACTTAAGCATGTAATCTCTAGTCATTGGTAAGTTCTTGCCAGAAGGACCTTTGGTAAGCAAGTATTGGATGACATCAATGTTGCCTGATTCAAATGAAGCAGCACAAGCATTCAAGTACATGTCCCACATACGAGTGAAACGTTCGCCCATTTTATCTTCAACTTGATCACGAACGGCATTGAAGTTCTTGTCCCAAATTTCAAGAGTTCTTTGGTAGTGACGACGAAGAGCTTCCATATCAGTGATTTGCAAGCCACTGTCAACGATGTCGCCGACAATTTCTTGCAAACCTGGAATGTAGCCGCCTGGGAAGATGTATTTGTTGATCCAAGCGTTAGTAGCACCGCCTTGTTGACGAGTAATACCGTGGATCAAAGCAATACCATCTTTGTTTAAGTACTTGTAAACATCTGTGAAGTACTTAGGTAAGTTTTCTGAACCAACGTGTTCAAACATACCAACTGAAGTTACGTAATCCCAGGTTTGATCACCAAGTTCACGGTAGTCTTCAAGTCTAACTTCTGCTACATCTTCTAAGCCTTCATCGTAAATACGCTTTTGAACTAGTTTATATTGTTCTTCACTAAGTGTAACGCCAGTAACTTTGAGACCGTATTCCTTAGCAGCGGTGAGCATCAATGTACCCCAACCACAACCGATATCGAGTAAAGTCTTGCCTTTTTGTGGGTCTAATTTATTTAAAATGTGGTGAACTTTAGCAATTTGTGCTTGTTCAAGATCGTTTTCGTTGCCATTTTCAAAATAAGCACAAGAATAAGTCATAGTAGGATCAAGCCATAACTTGTAGAAGTCGTTACCAATGTCATAGTGACTTTGCACGTCTTCTTCACTTTGCTTTTCAGTGTGCTTTTGTTTTGGCAAGAATTTGCGGAACTTTGAAGAACGCATGAAACTGTCGGCACTTTCGTAAGCACCAAAAATTAATTTTTGAATATCCCCATAGATTTCAATCTTTTTATCCATGTATCCTTCACCAAGTGCGAGTGAAGCATTTCTAGTAATATCGCCCATAGGGATCTTTCCGTTAAAGGCAATTTCGATTTCAGGAGTACCATTACCGTAGACTTCGCTTTTACCGTCCCAGTAGGTTACTTTAACGGGAAAAGGGAAGGACTTGCTAAGCATCATTTTGTAAAATGTTTTTTCTAACAATTATCTTTCCTCCAATAATTATTAAACCTAATTATTTATTTTAACACTAAAAAATTTATGCAATAAAAAATACTCAGCTAATGATCATAGTTTAAAAATTTAACCATTAACTGAGCATTGATGTTATTTAGCTACATAGTGGAAATTAGGGTCTAGTTCATCATCCAATTTATTCCAAGCATCTTCTAATTGCTTATAAATAATTTGTTCATTTTCGTGAGTTAACTTAGTCTTTTTATCAATCGTAATTGGATTGCCGAAGTTAACTTCCATTGGCTTTCTTTTCAATAAACCTTTAAAAGTTAATGGGCCCTGGTAAACTACTGGAACCATTGGCTTTTGCGACATTTTAGAAATTAAAAGTGCACCACCTTTTAATTCAGCAGAGTGTCTTGTGCCCGATGGAAAAATGATTAATGATAATTCCCCTTTTCTTAATCCTTTTACTGGGATTTTTAATGCAGATGGTCCTGGATTTTTTCGATCGACAGGAAAGGCATGGGCATGATCTAAAATAAAACGTAAAACCGGATTTTTGAATAGTTCGATTTTAGCCATGAACATAAATTCCATTGGACTAGCACCTAAGGCAAACAAGATAGGTTCCCACCAGGTACGGTGAGGTGCAACTAAGATATAGTTACCTTTAGGTAAACGATTCTTGTGATGAATATGTAAGTGTCCATTTAGTACCCATACGATAAAGCGGGCAATCGGACGAATTATTTTATAAAACATCTTTTTGTTCCTCCAATTGTTGTAATATTATAAAAATAGATAGACGAGAAAGGCAAATATTTTTATGGTTGAGCTTAAAGATAATGAACGAATCGATTATATGTATAGTGATAATCTACGGATTATTCAGGATAAAACGGCTTTTAGTTTTTCAATGGATACTTTATTTTTGGCATATTGGGCTAAAGGATTAATTCGCGATAAGGATAAAGTAGCAGATTTATGTGCGGGTAACTGTGCCGCAACTATTTATATGGCATATTTTAACCGAGCACATTACGATGCAATTGAAATTCAAGATGAAATTTATTCTCAAGCGGTGCGTTCGATTGAATTAAACGATATGGAGAATCGAATTTCAGTTTATCAAGATAATGTGCTAAATGCTCCGCATTTTTTGCGTAAAGATAGTTATGATGTGGTGACGGTAAATCCACCGTATTTTAAAGCTCCAGAAGGTCATGAAGTTAATCCAGATCGCAAAAAGGCAATCGCTCGCCATGAACTTTTGATTAATTTAGAGCAAATAATTGAAGTGGCTAGTGGCTTGCTTAAGATGAAGGGCAAGATGTTCATGGTACATCGACCAGAGCGACTAGGTGAGATTGCTTACTACTGTATAAAGCATGATTTGAGTATTAAAATGGTGCAGCCTTTTGTGCCACATCGCGGTGAAGATGCTAATTTAATTATTGTAGAAGCCGTCAAGCATACTGGAACTGATGGAACTGTTTTGAAAGATGCTGTTGAAGTTCATGAATCAAATGGCGACTTCACTCCATTAGTACAGCGAATCTCACGAGAAACTGCAGATGACAAAGCTAAACATGAAGCACAAGGCAAATACTATTTTTATGTATTATTGTGCAATGATGGCAGTTTTTATGGTGGCTTTACCAATGACTTAGAGCATCGCTTAAAAATGCATAATTCTGGGAAGGGTGCTAAGTATACCAAAACGCGGCGGCCTGTACGAATGATTTATCATGAACAGTTTGACGATAAACGCTTAGCTTTGAAACGAGAATACTGGTTTAAGCATCATTCACGAGCTTGGAAAGAGAAATTTTTGCACGAGCATAATATTAAGTTTTAGCCTTGCAAGTCTGAATTTTTTCTTGTAAAATATTCGAGTATGCTGTGTCAGCATATAAATTTTAAAACACATCAAGAGCGATCATCATTGTGGTGCCCTGGGTAGTGGTTAGATGATGAAATGAACGCTTGAGAGGATATAAAACCATAGGAGGAATTTAATATGGCAGACGTTGTTACAATGAAGCAATTGCTTGAAGCAGGTGTCCACTTTGGTCACCAAACTAGAAGATGGAACCCAAAGATGGCTCCTTACATTTTCACTCAAAGAAATGGTATCTACATCATTGATTTGCAAAAGACTATCAAGATGTTAGATGATGCTTACAACTTCATGAAGGCTGTTGCCCAAGACGGTGGCGTTTTCTTATTTGTAGGTACTAAGAAGCAAGCTCAAGATTCAATTGCTGAAGAAGCAACTCGTGCAGGTCAATACTACGTAAACCAACGTTGGTTGGGTGGTACTTTGACTAACTGGTCAACTATGCAAAGCCGTATTAAGAGATTAAAGCAATTAAAGCAAATGTCAGAAGATGGTACTTTTGATGTTCTTCCAAAGAAGGAAGTTGCTCTCTTAACTAAGGAAATGGACAAGCTTGAAAAATTCTTTGGTGGTATTGAAGATATGCCAAGAATTCCAGATGTATTGTTCGTAGTAGACCCTAAGAAAGAAAAGATTGCTGTTCACGAAGCTAACATTTTGGGTATCCCAGTTGTAGCTATGGTTGATACCAACACTGATCCAGACCCAATCGACGTAGTTATTCCATCAAACGATGACGCTATTCGTGCTATTCGTTTGATTGCTGGTGCTATGGCTGATGCTGTTGTTGAAGGTCAACAAGGTCAAGATGATGAATCAGTTGAAGTTGACTTCAAGGAAAATGCAGACGGTTCAGAAGAAATCGTTAGCGCTGAAGAAAACCCAGAAGACTAGATTTTACTATTAGTTCCGTAGGAGGATCTATTAATGGCACAAATTACTGCAAAATTAGTTAAAGAATTACGTGAACGTACTGGTGCTGGCGTTATGGACGCTAAGAAGGCATTAGTAGAAGTTGACGGTGACATGGATAAGGCTGTTCAATACCTTCGTGATAAAGGTATGGCTAAGGCAGCTAAGAAGGCTGACCGTGTTGCAGCTGAAGGTTTAACTGGCGTTTACGTTAATGGTAATGTGGCAGCTATTACTGAAGTTAACTCAGAAACTGACTTTGTTTCTCAAAACGACAAGTTTGTTAACTTGGTAAATGAAGCTACTAAGACTATTGCTGAAGGTAAGCCAGCTGATATGGAAGCAGCTAAGGAATTGAAGATGACTGATGGTACTACTTTAGACCAATCATTCGTTAACGCAACTGCTACAATTGGTGAAAAGATTGTTTTACGTCGTTTTGCTTTAGAAGAAAAGAATGACGACCAAGAATTTGGTGCTTACCAACACAATGGTGGTCAAATTGGTGTTATCACTGTTTTAGAAGGTGCAGATGCTGCAACTGCTAAGCACTTGGCTATGCACATCGCTGCTATGAGCCCTAAGGTTATTTCACCAGACGAATTAGATGATCAATTTATCACTGATCAATTAGCTGTGATGAACCACAAGATTGACCAAGACAATGAAAGTCGTGCATTGGTACATAAGAAACCATTACCTCACCTTGTTTACGGTTCAGCTAAGCAATTAACTGATGATGTTTTGGCTAAGGCTAAGGAAGACATCAAGGCTGAACTTAAAGAAGAAGGTAAGCCAGAAAAGATTTGGGACAGAATTATTCCTGGTAAGATGCAACGCTTTATTGATGATAATACTCAAGTTGATAAGCAATTTGCAGTGTTATCACAAGACTACATTATGGACGATAGCAAGACTGTTGGCGAATTTTTGAAGGAAAAAGGCGCTAAGTTAGTTGCTTTCCAACGTTACGAAGTTGGCGAAGGTATCGAAAAGAAGCAAGAAGACTTCGCTGCTGAAGTTCGTGAACAAATGAAGTAGTCATTATTACATAATTATCATAGAAAGGAGGAGTACACCGTGTGCTCCTTCTTTTTTTCTAAAAATTTTGTAGTGTTTTAAGTGTTAAAAGACATTGCAGCATTAGATATGGTAGAATAATTAAAGCTATTAGAGGAGGTCATTATGAGTCAAGTTAAATATAAACGTGTCATTTTAAAAATATCAGGTGAAGCTTTAGCAGGTGACAAGGGTACGGGTATTAATCCTACTGTAATTGGTCACTTAGCTAAAGAAATCAAATCAGTTCATGATTTAGGTGTTGAAATTGGTATCGTCTGTGGTGGCGGTAACATGTGGCGTGGTGAAACTGGCGCTAAGTTGGGTATGGAACGTGCTCAAGCAGATTACATGGGTATGTTAGCAACTATCATGAATGGTTTAGCTTTGCAAGATGGTCTTGAAAAAATAGGTGTTCCTACTAGAATGCAAACTTCAATTGAAATGAGACAGATTGCGGAGCCTTACATTAGAAGAAGAGCTTTGCGTCACCTTGAAAAGGGTCGTGTAGTCATTTTTGGTGGTGGTACTGGTAATCCATACTTCTCAACTGATACTACTGCAGCCCTTCGTGCAGCTGAAATTGGTGCTGATGTAATTTTGATGGCTAAAAACGGTGTTGACGGTGTTTACTCAGCTGATCCAAAGACTGATCCTTCAGCAACTAAGTTCTCAGAATTAACTCAACTTGATTTAATTTCAAAGGACTTGAAGGTCATGGATAGAACTGCAAGTTCACTTTCAATGGATACTGAAATTCCATTAATTGTCTTTAACGTTAATACTCCAGGCAATATCAAGAAGGTTGTATTGGGTGAAAATATTGGTACTGTTATTAGAGGTGATAAATAATGAATAACGAAACTATTGAAAAAGCAAAAACTAAAATGACGGATTCTATTAAGGTTTATCAAAAGAGATTAGCTTCTATCCGTGCAGGTGTTGCTAACGCTGCTCTTCTTGATAATGTCCAAGTAGAATACTATGGGGCACCAACTCCATTGACTCAAATGTCTAGTATTACCATTCCTGAACCACGTGTATTGCTTATTACTCCATATGATCAAAATTCATTAGATGATATTGAACATGCATTGTTGGCTTCAAACTTAGGATTAACTCCGGCAAATGATGGTAAGGTAATTAGATTAGTAATCCCTCAACTCACTGGTGAAAGAAGAGAAGAAATTGCCAAAGAAGTTGGAAAATTTGCGGAAGAAGCTAAAATTGCTGTGAGAAATGTTCGCCGTGATGCCATGAATACTTTGAAAAAAGATGAAAAGAATGGTGATATTACTGAAGACGAACAACGTAACTTAGAAAAGCAAGTACAAAAAGTAACTGATGATGCTGCTAAGCAGATTGACCAACTTGCTGATGAAAAGCGTAAGGAAATTACTCAAGGTTAAAGATGAGTAATAAGGATAATGAATTAAATCATTTAGCCATTATTATGGATGGTAATGGACGTTGGGCAAAAAAGAGGCATAGACCTCGTTTTGTTGGCCATCGAGAGGGAATGGATAATGTTGAGCGGATTACTTTAGCTGCTGATAAATTAGGAATTAAAGTTTTGACACTTTATGCTTTTTCTACTGAGAATTGGGCTCGTCCTAAAGAAGAAGTAGCTTACTTAATGAACCTCCCTGTTCGCTTTTTTGATAAATACATGCCAACATTGATGGAAAATAATGTTAAGGTAAATATCATGGGCTATTTGGATGAATTGCCTGAAAAGACTTATCGCATTGTTCAACGTGCAATGTCAGAGACGGCCAATAATACAGGCTTAATTCTGAATTTTGCTTTTAACTACGGGTCAAGAAGAGAAATTACGTCTGCTATGCAGGAGCTTGGTGGAATGATTGAAGCTGGTTCACTGAAAAGCGAAGAAATTACTGAAAAAATGATTTCAGACCATTTGATGACTAAAAACTTTGGTCCATATCAAGATCCGGATTTATTAATTAGAACGTCCGGTGAACAGCGAATTTCTAATTTCTTGTTATGGCAATTAGCATATTCAGAACTTGCCTTTAGCGAAAAAAATTGGCCAGATTTTGATGAAAATGATTTAAAAAAATTTGTAGAAGATTATAAGCACCGTAACCGGCGCTTTGGTAAAGTAGACGAATCGGATAGTTAAATATGAAACAACGTACAATTACGGCAATTATTGCCTTATGTCTTTTTATTCCAATTGTGCTCGCAGGTGGCCTTTGGATGGATTGGCTGACTGTATTATTCGCAGCAGTTGGCATTAGCGAAATCTTTTTAATGAAGAAACAAATCTTAGTTTCTTTTAATTTCTTGTTAGCCTTACTTGCAACTTTAACCTGGACAGTTCCAGACTCATTCTTTAAAGTATTTCCTTCAAATATCACTAAATTAGGTGTGTTTTATGGAATTATTATGTTGTTCTTGACTTGGACTGTTCTTTCAAAGAATAAAACCACTTTTGATGATGTAGGTGTATATATTTTGGCTGCACTTTACATTGGAATAGGTTTTCACTATATGGCAGCCATTAGAGCATACCCACAAAACGGTTTAGCATTGCTGGGTTATGTTTTTGTTGTTGTTTGGTCCACTGATATCGGTGCCTACATGATTGGACGTAAGATTGGAAAACATAAATTGTGGCCAGTTATTAGTCCTAATAAAACATGGGAGGGCTCGATCGGTGCAGTTATTTGTGCCTTAATTTGTAGTGCCATCTACATGGCGATTCTTGGCAGCTTTGGTATTAACTTTGGTGTATCTGAATTAACGATGATTATTCTGGCCTTTTTCTTATCAATTGTTGGTCAAATGGGTGATTTAGTTGAATCAGCTTACAAGCGTTTCTATGGTGTGAAAGATTCCGGAAAGATTTTGCCGGGTCATGGTGGTATCCTGGATCGCTTTGATAGTATGCTGTTTGTATTGCCAGTAGTGGCTACAATTTTAGGTATTGTTCATTAGGAGAATTTTTTATTGAAGGGTATACTAATCTTTATCGTCGTCTTTGGTATATTGGTATTTGTCCATGAATTTGGGCATTTTATCGTAGCCAAAAAGTCAGGTATTTTGGTTAGAGAATTCTCAATTGGAATGGGTCCAAAGCTTTTTCAAATTAGACGTACCCCCACCACTTATACCATTCGTTGGTTACCACTTGGTGGGTATGTTCGTTTAGCAGGCGCTGACGATGAAAGCAAGCTGGATCCTGGTATGACGGTTGTTTTACAATTGAATGAACAAAATGAAGTAGTGAGAATTGATGCTTCAGAAAGCGAAATACCAATTGAAGGAATTCCCGTTCAAGTAACAAAGGCTGATCTAGTAGACGATTTAATAATTAAGGGTTACGAAAATGGCGATGAAAATGATCCAGTAACTTATCACGTAGCTCATGATGCAACTATTATTGAAAAAAACGGAACTGAATTAATTATTGCGCCTCGAGATACACAATTTAATCAAGCTAATGTTTGGCAAAAGTTGGCAACTAATTTTGCTGGACCTTTTATGAACATTCTTCTTGGGTTTGTAGTATTTTTAATCTGGACATTTACAGTTCCAGGTCCAGCAACAACTACAGTTGGATCAACTCAGGCTAATTCACCAGCGCGTGATGCAAAAATTGTGACTGGTGATCAGATTGTGGCAATTAATGGACAAAAGATTAATAATTTTGATCAAGTGTCACAGCAGATTAATCAAAGTAAAGGCAAGGCCTTACACTTTGAATTAAAGAAAAATGGTCAAATTAGGAAAGTTACAGTTAAGCCAAAAGCTCATAAAATTCAAAAACAAACAGTTTATCAAATTGGTATTGTAGCTAAGAGCAATGAGAATGCAGTTGTTAAATTAAAACGTGGCTGGGATACAGCTGTTTCAACTACCGGTCTGATTTTCAGAGCCGTGGGTAACTTATTTAGCCACTTTAGTTTGAATAAATTATCAGGTCCAGTTGGAATTTATTCTCAAACTTCACAAGTTTCACAAATGGGCTTTACTTATGTATTAGCCTTTTTAGGAATGATTTCGATTAATTTGGGAATTGTCAATTTAATTCCAATTCCTGGGCTTGATGGTGGTAAACTTTTATTGAACTTAATTGAATTAGTTCGCGGTAAACCGATTTCCGAAGAACATGAGGCAATTGTTGAATTAATTGGTTTCGGCTTATTATTAGTTTTAATTATTGCAGTTACAGGTAACGATATCTATCGCTATTTTATTAAATAATTATATTTTTTACTTTAGGAGATAAGAATGCGTCAATCAAAATTTTTTATGCCAACTTTGAAGGAAGCACCATCAGATGCAGTGGCTGAAAGTCATAAGCTGATGATTAGAGGTGGGTATATTCGCCAAGTCACAGCTGGAGTTTATGCTTATCTTCCATTAGGCTACCGTGTTTTACGCAAGGCTGAGGGAATCATTGAACAAGAAATGGATAAAATTAATGTTCCAGAAATGATTATGCCTCATTTACTTCCTGCAACTTTGTGGCAAGAAAGTGGCCGTTACAAGAAATATGGTGCAGAAATGTTCAAGTTAAAAGATCGTCATGGACGTGAAAGCTTGCTTGGACCTACACATGAAGAAACTTTTACCGAAATTATTGCTAAGAACTTAAAGAGTTACAAACAAATGCCACTTGCTTTGTATCAAATTCAGACTAAGTTTCGTGATGAGAATAGACCTCGTTTTGGTCTTCTTCGTGGGCGTGAATTTGTAATGCTTGATGGTTACAGTTTTGCTGCAACTCGTGATCAATTGGATGAACAATTTGATGATCAAAAAAATGCATATAAGCGTATCTTTAAACGTGCCGGTGTTACTGTTCACCCTGTAATTGCTGACTCAGGTACAATGGGAGGTAAAAACTCTACTGAATTTCAAGCCCCTGCTGCTATCGGTGAGGATACAATTGCTACTAATGAAAAAGGAACATATGCTGCCAACCTTGAAATGGCTAAGAGTATTGATACTTTCAAGCAAGAACCAGAAGATGCTAAGCAATTAACTAAGGTAGCTACGCCAGGCTGCGATACAATTGAAAAATTAGCTAAATTCCTCGATGTACCAGCTACTAGAATTGTTAAAAGTATTTTATACATTGCTGATGACCAAAAAGTTTTAGTATTAATCCGTGGTGACAAGCAAATCAATGAGGTTAAGTTGGGTCATATCCTTGACGCTGATGAGGTTCATGAAGCAAATACTGCTGATTTAAAGGAAATCACTGGTAGTGAAAAGGGTGGCGTTGGTCCTGTTAATGCAGATTGGGCTGATAAGATTATTGCAGATGAAACTGTTAAGAATCTTTACAACGTTGTAGTTGGTGCAGGTGAAACCGATTATCAATTTGAAAATGCTAACTTAGACCGTGATTTCAGGGTGGATGAATTTGCTGATATTCGGACTGCTAACGAAGGTGAACCAGATCCTGTTGATCATTTACCGCTTAAGTTCACTACTTCAATTGAAGTTGGTCACATTTTCAAGTTGGGTACTTATTACACTAAGACCATGGGTGCAGATTTCTTAGATCAAAATGGTAAAGCAAAGCCTGTCATCATGGGTTCATACGGTATTGGCGTTACTAGAATGTTATCAGCAGCTGTTGAACAACACTTAACTGAACGTGGTGTTGCATGGCCAAAGGAAATCGCTCCATTTGCAATACATATTGTTCAAATGAAGATGAATAAAGAAGATCAAACTGAATTAGCTGAAAAACTTGAAAAGAAATTCAGTGAAAAGTATGATGTTTTATACGATGATCGTAAAGAGCGTGCTGGTGTTAAGTTTGCTGATGCAGATTTAGTCGGTGCACCAATTAGAATTACGATTGGTAAGAAGGCTGCTGATGGCATTGTTGAAGTTAAGCGACCAACTGATGACAAAGCAACCGAAATGTCAATTGATGAATTAGATAAGTTTGTAAATCAAGAGTTAGGATAATTTTTGTGGCAAATAAAAACGATCTTTTCTTAAAATTGCTCAAACAGGTTCAATTTCCTGATAGTTTTGAAGACAATGCGCTTCTACAAAAAGGGAAAATTGAAAACGTGGATGTTTACGCTAAAGAACACAGGTGGGATATCCACGTTTTTTTTGATACTCCCTTGATGTATGACACCTATGTAGCATTAAGAAAAGCTGTAGAAGAAACTTTTTCTTCTTTTGTAAATGTAAGATTTTATGTTGGAACAGCTGATGGTTCTGATCAATATTTACCAGATTATTGGCATTATGTAGTTCAAAATTCAAATATTTTGCAACCTGTGGCTCGTGAATTTTTGGCTGGCCAAAAACCTAAAAAAGTCGATGGCCGCTGGGTTATTCCAGTTGATAATAATGTGATTGATGGTTTAATTGAGCAGAAGGCTTTAGATGATTTAGCTGAAGAGATGCGTGATTATGGCTTCTTTAATTTGAAATTTATAACTCAGCTGGATCAGACAAGTTCTAAAAACAATTTAGAAAGTTTGCAGGAGTTGCAACAAGAGCATGAAAAAAGCATGCAGGAAGTCTTTGAGAAGACGCCAGACAAACCTAAACCGCAACAACCTAAACAGTATCCAACTAGACGTACTAATTATGGTAAACGTAAATTAGATGAAAATGCTCCAATTACACAAATTAAAGAGCTGGAAGATGGCGTACGTAATGTAGTAATTGAGGGAAATATTTTTAATGTTGAAACTCGTGAGCTTAAATCTGGTGCAATCATTTTTTCTGGCGAAATTACGGATTATAGTGATTCAATTGCATTTAAGAAATTTGTTTCTAATAAAGATGAAATTGAAGAGCTATCTGCAATTAAACCAGGAACTTGGGCTAAAATGCAGGGGTCAGTTGCTGATGATCAATATATACATGATGTAGTTTTTAATATTAGTAGCTTAGAGACTGTCGAGCATGTTGGGCGAACTGAAAAATACGAAGGTGAGCCTAAACGAGTTGAACTACATGTTCATACTAATATGAGTCAGGTTGACGCAACTAATACTCCGACGGACTTTATTAAAACTGCTAAGAAGTTTGGACAAAAGGCAATTGCGATTACCGATCATGGTGATGTTCAATCATTCCCTGAAGCATATAGCAGTGGTAAAGCACTGGACATGAAAATATTGTATGGTGTAGAAGCTAATATGATTGATGATCATGCTTTACTAGTTTTGAATCCTGCACCGATGACCTATGAAGACCGCGAGTTTGTAATTTTTGACGTTGAAACTACGGGGTTGTCATCTGTTTACGACACAATTATCGAGATTGGTGCGGTTAAGATGAAGAATGGAGAAGTGCTTGAACGCTTTGATAAGTTCATTAATCCGCACCATCCTTTAAGTGAGCAAACTATTAATTTGACTTCAATTACAGATGAAATGGTTGGCGCAGCCGATGATGAAGCAGTTGTCATTAAGCAATTCCAAGACTTTTATGGCGATCGACCACTGTGTGGACATAACGTTCAATTTGATGTTGGGTTTGTTAATGCAGCATTAAGACGTGCAGGGCTAAAAGAAATTACTCAGCCAGTAGTTGATACACTTGAAGTATCGCGTTTACTACATCCAGAGCAGAGTCGTCATACTTTAGATTCATTAGCTAAGAAGTATAATGTTTCTTTGGAACACCATCACCGGGCAAATCAGGATGCTGAAGCAACTGGCTATTTAATGTTTAAATTGTTAGATGCTTTTAATAAAAAGTATCATGAAAATAATTTGAATAATTTGAATGGCTATGCAGCATATGGTGAAGTTTATAAACGAGCCCGTCCTTCCCATATGACAGTTTTGGCAAAGGATCAAGCTGGATTAAAGAATCTTTACAAATTAGTATCAATTGCCAGCACGAAGGACTTTTTCCGTATTCCTCGTACGCCGAAGTCAGATTTGGCTCGTTTGCATGATGGTTTACTTTATGGTTCCGGTTGTTGGCAAGGCGATGTCTTTATCGCAATGATGCAAAAAGGTTACGACGAAGCAAGAGAAAAAGCTAAATTTTATGATTATCTTGAAGTTCAACCTCCAGCAACCTATTCGCAATTAATTGCTGATGGTTTGATTAAGGATGAAGATCAATTACATGAAATTATTGAAAATATTATTAAATTAGGGAAAGAATTAAATAAGCCTGTAGTTGCAACTAGCGATGCCCACTACGTTGACCAAAAGGACGCTATTTATCGTAAAATCTTGATTGCGGCTCAGAGATCAAACCCTAGTCGAAATAAGCCGCAGCCAGATTTGCATTTCTATTCAACACAGGAAATGCTAGATGCATTTTCATTCTTAGGCGAAGATGTGGCTAAGGAAATTGTTATTGACAATACCAATAAAATTGCTGATGAATTGTCAGAAATTCAGCCAATTAAAGATGGGTTATACCCACCACATATTGAACATGCCGATGAAGAAATGAAGAAGTTGACCTATGATAAGGCTTATGAATTATATGGTAAGCCATTACCGAAGATTGTTAAGGATCGAATAGATTTGGAATTAAATTCCATTATTTCGAATGGTTATGCGGTTATTTACTTGATTTCTCAGCGTTTAGTAGCTAAGTCAAATAAAGATGGCTATTTGGTAGGTTCTCGTGGTTCTGTTGGCTCTAGTCTAGTAGCAACGATGTCAGGAATTACTGAAGTTAATCCGTTAGCTCCACACTATCGTTGTCCTAACTGTAAGTATTCACAATTCTTTGAAAATGGGGAATATGGTTCTGGTTTTGACTTGCCTGATAAAGATTGTCCAAAATGTGGAACTCCATTAGTTAAAGATGGACAAGATATTCCATTTGCGACTTTCTTAGGATTTCACGGCGATAAGGTTCCTGATATCGATTTGAACTTCTCAGGTGACTATCAACCAGTAGCCCATAATTTTATTCGAGTAATGTTTGGACCAGATAATTCGTATCGTGCTGGAACGATTGCGACTGTCGCGGATAAGACTGCTTACGGTTATGCTAAACACTACGATGAAGAGCATGATTTAAAGCTAAGAAATGCGGAATTAGACCGTTTGGCCGCTGGTGTCCGTGGTGTCAAAAGAACTACTGGTCAACACCCTGCAGGAATTGTTGTAGTGCCCGATGATATGGACATTTACGATTTTACGCCGGTATCGTATCCAGCCGATGATGTAAATGCCGCTTGGTTGATTACTCACTATGACTTCCACTCTATTCATGATAATATTTTGAAGTTTGATATTCTGGGACATGATGATCCAACTATGATTCGTCACTTGCAGGATTTGTCTGGGATTGATCCATTGACTATTCCACCCGATGACCCTGGAGTCATGTCATTATTTTCTAGTCCTGATATTTTAGGTGTTACTCCAGAGCAGATTCAATCAGAAACTGGAACTTTGGGTGTTCCAGAATTTGGTACCCGTTTTGTTAGAGGAATGCTTGAGGAGACTAAGCCAACGACATTTTCTGAATTATTACAGATTTCAGGTTTGTCCCATGGGACTGATGTATGGCTAGGAAATGCTGAGGACTTAATCAATCAAGGAATTTGCAAACTGAAAAATGTAATTGGTTGTCGTGACAACATCATGATGGACTTAATTCACTGGGGCGTTAAGCCAGAAGTTGCCTTTTCAACAATGGAATCCGTTCGTCATGGTCGTGGTATCAGCGATGAAAATATGGCTATTTTAAAGAAAAATAAGAATATTCCAGATTGGTATATTCCTTCTTGTCTGAAGATCAAGTACATGTTCCCTAAGGCTCACGCTACGGCTTACATTTTAATGGCTCTACGAATTGCTTGGTTTAAAGTATATTATCCTGAAATCTATTACACAGCTTACTTTTCAGTTCGTGCCGATCTATTTGATTTGGTTGCAATGAGTCATGGTAAGAATACTGTTAAGGCTGCAATGAAGGAAATTCAGGATAAAGGAAACGATGCATCAGCTAAGGATAAGAGTTTGATGACCGTGCTAGAAATAGCTAATGAATGTCTAGAACGAGGGATTAAGATCAAAATGGTTGATATTGATCAATCTGAAGCAACTGACTTTAAGATCTTAGATAAGCATACAATTTTAGCACCGTTCAATGCTGTTCCTGGTTTAGGGGATAATGCAGCTAAGCAGATTGTAGCTGCTCGTGCAGAAAAGAAGTTTTTGTCTAAAGAAGATTTAGCTAAGCGCGGTAAAGTATCACAAACAATTATGAATTATTTTGAAGAAAATGGTGTCTTGGAAGGGATGCCAGATGAAAATCAATTATCACTTTTCTGATAGTTAAATTTTACAAGATCAGGTAAAACATGGTATACTACGTATGAAGTTCGAATAGGTAAATTCGAGTGAGCAGTGATGCTCACTCTTTTTATTACGGAGGAAAATTTTTGTCTAAAGTTATAGATTCTGTTCGTCCAGTTGTCGAAACAATTATTGATGAACATGGTGACATGTTGGTTGATATGGAATACGTTAAAGAAAAAGGGCAAAATTATTTACGCATTTATGTTGATCGCCAACCAAACGGTATTGACATTGATGAGATTGCAGCTTTAAGTGAACTTGTTTCCGAAAAGCTGGATGCTCTTGATCCCGATCCGCTTCCAGATCCCTATGTTTTGGAATTATCATCTCCAGGGGCAGAACGACCAATCAAAACAAAAGCTGATTGGGAAAAAGCTCTGAATGATTACATTCATGTCGGTCTTTATCAAAAGATTGAGAATAAAAAAATGTATGAAGGTACACTCAAGTCTTATAATGATGACGAAGTTGTATTAGAAATAAAAGATAAGACAAGACGAAAAACATTAACTGTTCCCCGTAAGTTAATTGCAAATATTCGTTTTGCAATTGAATTTTAGAAAGGTTGATCAAAAACTTATGTCTAAAGAAATGCTAGAAGCGTTTGCTACTTTGGAAAATACCAAGGGCATTAAGCAAGATGTTATTGTTGATGCAATTAAAGCCGCTTTGGTAGCTGCATACAAAAAGAATTATAATCAAGCACAAAACGTTGAAGTTGATTTTGATGAAAGAAAAGGTAACTTCAAGGTAATGGCAGTTAAAACTGTTGTTGACGAAGTGCAAGATGACCGTCTTGAAGTTAGTTTAAAGGATGCTTTAACAATTAATCGTGCTTATGAGGTAGGCGACGAAATTCGTTTTGAAGTAACACCTAAAAATTTTGGTAGAATTGCCGCCCAAACTGCTAAGCAAGTTATCATGCAACGTCTACGTGAAGCCGAAAGAAACCATATTATTGATGAATATTCACAATATGAAGATGAATTGGTTACTGGTACCGTGGAAAGACGCGACAATCGTTTCGTTTATGTAAAGATTGGTAATGTTGAAGCTGTTATGCCTCACCGTGATCAAATGCCAAATGAGGTTTACAATCCCCAAGACCAGATTCGTGTACTAGTAACTCATGTTGGCTCCGATAGCAAGGGTGCACAAATTACAGTCTCAAGAACTGCTCCTGACATGGTTAAACGATTGTTTGAACAAGAAGTTCCAGAAATTTATGATGGAACCGTTGAAATTGTTTCAATCGCACGTGAAGCAGGTGACAGAACTAAAATGGCTGTTAAGTCAAATGATCCTAACATCGATCCGGTAGGTACCTGTGTAGGCCAAAAGGGTGCTCGTGTACAAAATGTAGTTAACGAACTTGGCGGTGAAAATATTGATATCGTTAAGTATGAAGAAGATCCATCTGACTTTATTGCTAATGCATTAAATCCAGCAGAAGTGATTGCGGTTCAATTTGGTGATGATGAAGAAGAAAAAAGTGCTTTAGTTATCGTACCAGATTACCAGTTATCACTTGCAATTGGTAAGAAAGGTCAGAACGTTCGCTTAGCTGCTCGTTTGACAGGCTATAAGATTGATATTCGTCCTGAATCTGAAGTAGAATTTGTAGATGAAAAAACAAATGATACAGCTGATGCTGCAGATAGTAGCGAAACTTCTGAAAATGTTGAAAGTACAGATGACGCTGCTGACGTTGAAAGCTCAGATGATACAACTACTGTAGAAGATTCAAGTAAAGAAGATAAAACTGAAGAATAGGTGATTTTTTTGAAAAAAAGAAAAATCCCAATGCGGAAGGATTTATTAACCGATACAATGCAGCCCAAGAAGGAATTAGTACGTATTGTTATCGATAAAGAAAAAAATGTGTCAGTTGATCCAACAGGTAAAAAGGCTGGTCGCGGCGCATATGTTTCCCTTGATCCAAGTAAGATTGAAGCTGCTAAAGAGAAGAATGTATTAGAACGTAGTTTAGGTGCGAAAGTTCCAGATACTTTTTACGATGAGCTTTACTCTTATGTTGATCATCAAAAGGCAAGAAAAGAATTATTTGGTGATAAATAAGATTGCAAAATAGACAAAAAGCAATTAATTTGTTAGGTTTAGCTGAGCGTGCTGGTAAGTTAACTACCGGTACAGAGACAGTCATTAATGAACTTAATAAGCATAAAATCAAAGCGGTTATTATGGCTAGTGATGTTCAAGACAACACGGCAGAAAAAGTAAACCGCGCTGCCAGAAAAGACAATATTCCTATGATAACTATGTTTACTGCCATTGAATTGTCAAAGGCAATTGGCAAAAAACGCAAAGTTTTAGGATTAACTGATGCTGGTTTTGCTAAGGCGTTAGTTAAAAAAATAAATGAAGGAGTGTGATTGGATGGCAAAGAAAAGAATTTATGAAATCGCAAAAGAAGTCGGCGTTGATAACAAAGTTGTAGTCCAAAAAGCAAAGGATTTAGGCTTAGATGTAAAGAATCACATGTCATCAGTAGATGATTCACAGGTTGCAAAGTTAAAGAATAGTTTCCAAAACTCCGCTCCTGCTGCAAAATCTTCTAATAAAAAGAATAAAATAAAAATATCTGTTTCTTCTATTCGCAAAAATGAAAAGAAGCAAGAAGATAATAATAGTTCTAAGAATTCTAAGAAACGCAATAATAAACGTCGTTCAAATAATCACGGTCATGAGAATAAAAATGATCGTAGAAATAATACAGGTAAGCCAAAGGCAGCTGCTTTGTTACAACAATTTAAACAAAAGCAACGGGCAGAAGAAGGGCAACTTAATCGTGAAGCCCAAAAAGCCAGAAAAGAATATCATGAGCAATTAAGACATCCAAAACAAGAACAGCCAGTGAAAGATAATAAGAAAACAACCAACCACAAAGATAACAAGAAGAAAGCAGAACCAGTAGAAAAGAAAGTTATTGGTCCTAAGATTTTAAAGCCTTCTCCAGCTCGTTTGAAGAAGCAACAGCCTGAAGCGACTAAAGAACGAGTTCAAGTTACTATTCCTGAGGCTCCTAAGGAAGAAAAACGCGGCAATAATCGTGGTCGCAACATGGGAAAGCCAGGACGCAAGGGTAAAAATCAATTTGGCAATGGTCGTAGTGACCATTCAGATCGTTCAGAGAGAAAGCGGCGTAAGAATAAAAAACGTCAACAAGAGCAAAAACCAAAGAAAACACTTACTAAGCGTAAGGAACGTCCATTACCAGAAATATTAGTTTACGAAGAAGGTATGAACGCTCAAGATATTGGTAAGTTAATTCACCGTGAACCAGCTGAAATTGTTAAGAAACTCTTCATGCTTGGCGTGATGACTAACCAAAACCAATCTTTGGATAAAGATACAATTGAACTTTTAGCTGCTGAATATGGTATCAATGCTGAGCAAAAAGTTCATGAAGACATCTCTGATATTGATAATATCTATGACAAGAGAATGGAAGAGTCAAAGGAATCTAAAAACCAGGTTAAACGCCCACCAGTTGTTACAATCATGGGACACGTTGACCATGGTAAGACCACTTTACTTGATCGTCTTCGTCATACTCATGTTTCAGCTCATGAAGCTGGTGGTATTACTCAAAAGATTGGTGCTTACCAAGTTAGATTAGATGATCGCTTAATTACATTCTTGGATACACCAGGACACGCAGCATTTTCTAACATGCGTGCACGTGGTGCTGAAATTACTGATATTGTTGTACTGGTTGTTGCTGCAGATGATGGTGTAATGCCACAAACTGTAGAAGCAATTGACCATGCAAAGAGTGCTAATGTTCCAATAATTGTAGCAATTAACAAGATGGATAAGCCAGGTGCAAATCCACAACACGTAACTGAGGAATTAATGAAATACAATTTGATTCCTGAAGATTACGGTGGTGATACTATCTTCGTTAATATTTCAGCTAAGACAGGTCAAAATGTTGATGACTTATTACAAATGATCTTGTTGCAATCTGATGTGATGGAACTTAAGGCTAATCCAACTGAAATGGCAATTGGTACTGTGATTGAAGCTCGTTTGTCACGTGGTCGTGGACCTGTAGCAGACGTTTTAATCCAACAAGGTACACTTAATGTTGGTGACCCGATTGTTGTTGGTAACACTTTTGGTCGTGTTCGTACTATGACTAATGATCGTGGACGTCAAGTTAAGAAGGCTACACCATCAGAACCTGTTGAAATTACTGGTTTGAACGATGTGCCTGAATCTGCTGATAAGTTAGTTGAATTTAAGGATGAAAAGACCGCTAGAAGTGTTGGTGAAGCTAGAGCACAACAAGCTTTACAAAAGTCTCGTGAAAATGTTCAACACGTAACTCTTGATAACCTCTTCGATACTATGAAGAAGGAAAACATGAAGGAAGTTGACATTGTCTTGAAGGCTGATGTTCAAGGTTCTGTAGAAGCTTTACAACAATCGCTTGAAAAGATTGAAGTTGAAGGCGTACGTGTAAATATCATTCACTCAGGTGTAGGTGCCATTAATGAATCAGATGTAACTTTGGCTGGTGCATCAAATGCATTTATTATTGGGTTCAACGTTCGTCCAACTGCTACTGCTAAGAGCCAAGCTGAAACCGATGGCGTAGATATTCGTCTTTACAGCATTATTTACAAGGCTATTGATGATGTTACTGCTGCCATGAAGGGTATGCTTGAACCAACTTATGAAGAAAAGGTTATCGGTAATCTTACTGTTCGTGAAACTTGGAAGGTTTCTAAGGTTGGTACAATTGCTGGTTCCTTCGTTGATAAGGGCTTGGTTAAGAATGATTCTAAGATTAGAGTTATTCGTGATGGTATCGTTAAGTATGATGGTGAAATTGCTTCACTTAAGAGATTTAAAGATGATGTTAAGGAAGTTAAGCAAGGTAACGATTGTGGTTTAACGATTAAGGACTACAACGACATTAAAGTTGGCGACGAATTCGAAGTTTACGAAATGCAACAAGTTGAGCCTAAGTAATTACTATTAGGAGGAAAACATGAAGCATAGAATTGGTCGTGTTGAAGGTGAAATTCTACGCGAATTAACCAAGATTTTACAAAAGAATATTCGTGATCCGCGCTTAAGTGGTGTAACTATTACCGCAGTTGAATGTACGAATGATCTTTCATATGCAACTGTTTATTACAGCCTGCTAACTGAAGATGAGCATAAGGAAGAAGAGGTTCAGGCAGGTTTTGAAAAGGCAAAAGGCATGATGCGTCATTTGCTTGGTCAAACATTAACTGTTTATAAGGTTCCTGAATTAATTTTTAAACGTGATAATTCAGTTTTGTATGGTAGTAAGATTGACCGTTTGATTGCAGAAGTTAAGAAACAAGATGCTAAGCGGGAAAACAAATAAAAAAGAGGGCGCCGTGATGGTGCCCTTTTTTTGTTGAAAGGAATAGGGAATAATTATGTTAAACGGAATTTTAGTTATTGATAAAGATAAAGGGATGACTAGTGCAGATGTAGTTTATCATTTGCGCCGCGTATTAAATATTAGAAAAATAGGACATGCTGGTACGCTTGATCCTGAGGTGACAGGCGTTTTACCAATTGCTATTGGTCAGGCTACTAAATTAATTGAAATGATGCATACTAGGCCAAAAGAATATATTGGCACGGGACTATTTGGTTATAGCACAGATAGTTATGATGCAACTGGAACTGTTTTAAAAGAAAAAAAGTTGATTCAGCCTTTTTCTGGTGCAGAAATTCAAGAAAATATGAATAAATTTGTAGGAGAAATTGTTCAAGTGCCTCCAATTTATTCTGCTGTTAAAGTGAATGGTAAACATCTTTATGAATATGCGCGTGAAGGAATTGAAGTTGAACGGCCTCAGAGAAGGGTTGAAGTCAAACAATATGATCTAACTAAAGAACCAGTTTTTGATATAAATACTGGACAAGAAAGCTTTGATTTTAAGATTAAATGCAGCAAAGGCACTTATGTTAGATCGTTAGTTAATGATCTAGGTGAAAAATTAGATTGCCCCGCAACGATGACTTATTTGAGAAGAACAGCTAGTTCTGGCTTTGATATTACACAAGCAGTAAAATTAAAGGAGATTGAAGAGAATCCGGAAAAGGCCACTGAACTTATACAGCCGATTGATGCATTTTTTAAGGAATACACTCAGGTTGATTTAACTGAAGAAAAGTGGCTTAAAGTTAAAAATGGAGCAGGTATTTCGCTTGAAACTAATGCGAAAAAAGTTGCACTACGATACAATAAAAAGGTGAAAGCAATTTATGAAAAAAAAGGAAAGCTTTATCGCCCAAGCTTAATGCTGTTGCAAAATGAATAAATGAAATGAAGGAATTAGCTGTGAAAATCGTTCATTTAACATATCCTGTTAAGGAAAATATTTTATCTACTAGAATTGTGCTTGCCCTTGGCTTTTTTGATGGGGTTCATTTGGGACATCAGCGCTTAATTAATCAGGCTAAAGAAATTGCATTACAGAAGAAATTGTCATTAGTTGTGTTGACCTTTGATCGACATCCTAAGGAAGTTTATGAGTCGAAACGAGATTTTAAATACTTAGAAACTTTGGAAGAAAAAGCTAACAAAATGGCGGAATTAGGAGTAGATTATTTGGCTGTTTTACCATTTACTAAAAATTTCAGTCAAATTTCTGCACAAGAATTTGTCGATAATGTAATTGTCAGATTAAATGCTGATACCGTTGTTGCTGGCTTTGATTACACTTATGGTCCTAAGAATATTGCAAATATGGCTAATTTACCCCAATTTTCCAAAGGGCGTTTTAATATTGTAGTGATGCCAAAGCAAACTTTTAACGGTAGAAAAATTGGCTCAACTGAAATTCGTCAAGCAATTAAGGATGGTCAGATGGAATTAGCCACTGAATTAATGGGGCACCATTATGTAATGAGTGGTATCATTGGGCATGGTAAACGAAATGGTCATAAGCTAGGCTATCCAACAGCTAATTTGATTTGGGCAGACCATAAGGTGATTCCTAAAATTGGAGTTTATGCTACCAAGACTAAAGTAAATGGTAAGTGGTATAACTCCATGACTAGCGTTGGCTATAATGTAACCATTAATCAGGACAAGAAGATATATATTGAATCTAATATTTTTGATTTTAATGAAGATATCTATGGTAAGCCAATGAAGATCAAATGGTATAAATATACCAGAGGTGAGAAAAAATTTGCCGGATTACCTGAACTGAAAGAGCAACTTGAACGAGATGAGCAAGAAATTAGGGCTTATTTTAAGCAAAAGGGTTAAGAAGCTACGTACTTTGAAAAAAGTGCGTATTTTTTTGAATAAAATTAGCAATCTACTTGATTTAGTGCTAATTTCTGGTATCATATTAACTGTTAGCACCTGAGAGATGTGAGTGCTAAAAGTGAGGGCGATATAATATGTTGACCGAGCGTCAAGAGCTTATTTTAAAAACAATAATTACAGACTTTACACAAAGTCATGAGCCAGTAGGTTCAAAGACCGTAATGAAGCAGTTGCCAATTAAAGTTTCAAGTGCAACGATTAGAAATGAAATGGCCGTGTTGGAAGAGCAGGGGTTAATTGAAAAAACTCACTCTTCAAGTGGTCGAATTCCTTCAAGCGAGGGCTATCGTTATTATCTTGATAATTTAGTTGAGCCGTTGCAATTACCAGAGTCTGTTTATAATACAATAGGAAGTCAATTAGATCGACCTTTTCATCAAGTAAATGAAATTGTACAAGAAGCTGCACGAATTCTGTCAGATTTAACTAACTATACCGCATTTGCGGAAGGACCTGAGAGTCATGATGTTAGAGTCACAGGATTTAGAATTGTACCGCTGTCTCAACGACAGATTATGGCAATTTTGGTTACAAGTGATGGTAACATTCAAAATCAGGTATATGCTTTGCCACATAATATTCACGGCGAAGAAATTGAAAAGGCTGTCCGCATGATTAATGATCAGTTAGTCGGAAAGAGCCTAAATGAAATCAACGTTTCGTTGCTAAGTGAATTAGCTAAAAACGAATTAGGCGGCGAACATGTGACTGAATTGCTTAGTTTAGTTGAAGATGTCGTAAAAGATGCAGCTAGTGAGCAGATGTATGTGGATGGACAGATTAATTTGCTCAATAATACTTCTGAACATGATGTAAATGACATTCGTTCTTTGTACGAGTTGATTGATCATAATAATCTGTTCACTAATTTAATGGATGCAAAGGTGGATCCAAAGTCTGGAAATTATCCAGTAAAGGTAAAGTTGGGATCTGAATTACCCAATGATTTATTAAAAAATTATAGTTTGCTGACAGCTGAGTACAGCGTTGGCTCCCATGGTAAAGGAACTATTGCTTTACTTGGACCAACGAATATGCCATATTCACAAATGATTGGGTTGCTTGAATATTTTAGAAATGAACTAGCTAAAAAGTTGCTTGATTATTACGGCAAGTTTCAATAAAGGAGGTTAGCCGTGAGTAAAGAAGAATTTCCAAGTGAAAAAAATCTAGAGCAAAAAGAAAAGACTTCTGAGCCTAAGGCTAAAAAAGAAGCCGATAAAGGTGAAGAAAAGAAGCAAGAAAAAAATAAACAAGATCAAAAATTAGCTAAAGAATTAGCTGATTTAAAAGATAAGAACAAGGATCTTGAAGATAAGTATTTGCGTAGTGAAGCAGAAATTCAAAATATGCAAAATCGCTACACTAAAGAACGTGCTCAATTAATTAAGTACGAATCTCAAAGCTTAGCGAAGGACATTTTGCCAGCAATGGACAATTTGGAAAGAGCCCTAAGCGTTGAGGCCGATGATGATGTGTCTAAGCAGTTAAAGAAGGGCGTGAAAATGACCCTGGATGCACTTGTGAAGGCAATGAAAGATCACGGTGTAGTTGAGATTGAGGCTGATGGCGTTAAATTTGATCCGACATTACATCAAGCTGTTCAAACAGTAGCAGCTGAGAATGATGATCAAAAAGATCACGTTGTTCAGGTTTTACAAAAAGGATATCAATATAAGGATAGAACACTAAGACCAGCAATGGTTGTAGTTGCTCAATAAGAGAGGAAGCTAATATATGTCAAAAGTTATTGGGATTGACCTTGGGACTACTAACTCAGCAGTTGCAGTTCTTGAAGGTAAAGAACCAAAGATTATCACTAATCCAGAAGGTAACCGGACTACTCCTTCAGTAGTTGCATTTAAAGATGGTGAAATTCAAGTCGGTGAGGTAGCAAAGCGTCAAGCTATTACCAACCCTAATACCATTGTTTCAATTAAGCGTCACATGGGTGAAGCTGATTATAAGGTTAAAGTTGGTGATAAGGAATATACACCACAAGAAATTTCAGCATTTATTTTACAATATATTAAGAAATTCTCAGAAGATTACTTGGGTGAAGAAGTTAAGGATGCTGTTATTACTGTTCCTGCTTACTTCAATGATGCTCAACGCCAAGCTACTAAGGACGCTGGTAAGATTGCTGGTTTGAATGTGCAAAGAATTATTAACGAACCAACTGCTTCAGCATTAGCCTTCGGTTTAAATAAAGACCAAGATGAAAAAGTCTTAGTATACGACCTTGGTGGTGGTACTTTTGATGTTTCTGTATTGCAATTAGGTGATGGTGTCTTTCAAGTATTGTCAACTAATGGTGATACTCATCTTGGTGGTGATGACTTTGATCACCGTATCATGGATTGGTTAATTAAGAACTTTAAGGATGAAAATGGTGTTGATTTGTCGAAGGACAAGATGGCAATGCAACGCTTAAAGGATGCTGCAGAAAAAGCAAAGAAGGACTTGTCAGGTGTATCAAGTACTCATATCTCACTTCCATTCATTTCTGCTGGCGAAGCTGGTCCATTACACCTTGAAGCAGATTTAACTCGTGCTAAGTTTGATGAATTAACTGCTGACTTGGTAGAAAAGACTAAGGTACCATTTGACAATGCATTGAAGGATGCAGGTCTTACTGTTAATGACATTGACAAGGTTATTTTAAATGGTGGTTCTACTCGTATTCCAGCTGTTCAAAAGGCAGTTAAGGAATGGGCTGGTAAGGAACCTGACCATTCAATTAACCCTGATGAAGCTGTAGCTATGGGTGCAGCAATTCAAGGTGGTGTTATCTCAGGCGATGTTAAGGATATTGTTTTACTTGATGTTACCCCATTGTCACTTGGTATTGAGACCATGGGTGGTGTCTTCACTAAGTTAATCGACAGAAACACTACTATTCCAACTTCAAAGAGTCAAATCTTCTCAACTGCAGCAGATAATCAACCAGCTGTAGATGTTCACGTATTGCAAGGTGAACGTCCAATGGCTGCAGACGACAAGACTCTTGGCCGCTTTGAATTAACTGATATTCCACCAGCACCACGTGGTGTTCCTCAAATTCAAGTTACCTTCGATATCGATAAGAACGGTATTGTAAATGTATCTGCTAAGGATATGGGTACTGGCAAGGAACAAAAGATTACTATTAAGAGTTCATCCGGTTTATCAGATGAAGAAATTAAACGTATGCAAAAGGATGCTGAAGAACACGCTGATGAAGATAAGAAGCGTAAGGAAGAAGCAGACCTTAGAAACGAAGTAGATCAATTAATCTTTACTACAGATAAGACTTTGAAAGATACTAAGGATAAGCTCTCTGATAGCGATCGTAAGCCAGTTGAAGATGCTCTTGAAGCTTTGAAGAAAGCTCAAAAGGATAACAACTTGGATGAAATGAAAGAAAAGAAAGATGCTTTATCCAAGGCTGCTCAAGACTTAGCTGTTAAGTTGTATCAACAAAATGGTGGTGCTGCTGGTCAAGCTGGTCCACAAGCAGGTCCTCAAGGCCCACAAGGTGGTAATTCAAATAATGGCAACAACGGTGATGCCCAAGATGGTGAATTCCACAAAGTAGATCCAAATAAGTAATGGGTTTATAATTAAACAAAAGGAGAAAAGAACTACCCATTGAGTAGTTCTTTTCTTTTGAGAATACAAGGAGTTCAAATAGATGGCACAAGAAGATTACTATAAAGTACTTGGCGTAGATCGTGACGCCAGTGATCAGGAAATAAGTAGGGCATATCGTAAATTAGCCAAAAAATATCACCCAGATTTAAACCATGAACCTGGAGCTGAAGAAAAGTATAAGCAGGTTAACGAAGCCTATGAGGTTTTGCACGATAAGCAAAAACGTGCGCAATATGATCAATTTGGTTCTGCTGGTGTAAATGGTCAAGGTGGCTTTGGTGGTGGAGCTGGTCAAGGCTTTGGCGGTGCCGGATTTGATACTTCTGGCTTTGGTGATTTTGGCGATATCTTTGGCGATATTTTTGGTCAAGGCCGTCAACAGAGGGTTGATCCAACTGCACCACAACGTGGCCAAGATTTGGATTATCAATTGACAATTGATTTTATGGATGCCATTAAGGGCAAAAAGACCCAGGTCAGCTATACTCGAAGCGAAACTTGTGAGACTTGTGGCGGTAATGGTTGTGAAAAAGGTACACATCCAATTACCTGTGATAAATGTCATGGAACTGGTTATATGACAATTACTCAACAATCAATGTTGGGCATGATCCGTCGTCAAACCACTTGTGACAAATGTCATGGTCGTGGCGTGATTATTGAGCATCCATGTAAAACCTGTGGCGGTAAAGGAACAGTTGACCGTAAGAATACTATTGAAGTGGATATTCCAGCGGGAATCGACAATGGTCAACAACTTAGATATCAAGGCCAAGGCGAAGCAGGTATAAATGGCGGACCATATGGTGATTTATATATTAACTATCGAATTAAACCATCTAAAGATTTTGAGCGTCGTGGCCAGACTATTTATACAGAAGTACCAATCTCATTTGCTCAGGCTACTTTAGGAGATGAAATTAACGTTAAGACTGTGCATGGTGATGTAAAGCTAACTATTCCAGCTGGTACGCAACCTAATAAGAAGTTTACTTTGCGTGGACAGGGTGTGCCATATCTTCGTGGTAATGGCAATGGTGATCAAATTACTATAGTTAATATTGTTATTCCAAAGCACATTAATGATAAGCAAAAGAAAGATTTGACCAACTTTGTTCATGATGGTGGTGGCAATATTACACCACAAGAAAAAGGATTTTTTGAACGCTTAAAAGATAAGTTTAATATGTAAATGCTAAAAAAGGTTTCTACTTTGTCGGTAGAAATCTTTTTCTATGAAAAAATATTATTTTATTTTGTTTTGTTTAGAAGATAACTGTTTGCTTTTTTTAAGATTAATTGAAGTTCTTTGTAGCTGAATTCTTTGTAATTTTGTGCAGCCAGACATTTTTGAGCTTCATCATAACTTAACCAGGCACTTTGACGAATTTCGCTTTCTTGTAGTTTAATTTGTTGTCCTTCAATAAATTCTGCTAAAAAGAAAGTAACCTCTTTTTGGCGATTTTTTGTTAAATGGTATGTATCAACTTGATGAAACGTAAAGTCAAATTTAGGGTTAAGACCCACTTCCTCATAAACTTCTCTTTGTGCAGCGTCCTCATTAGATTCTGTTCCTTCTAAATGTCCTTTAGTAAATCCCCAAGCACTTGGAAATTGTTTATAAGGTTGACTTTGAATCATTAGATATTCTAGTTGTGATTTCTGTTTGCGCCAGATGATAGCACCGGCTGATTTTTCAGTTATCATCATTAAACTCCTTGTATTATTAAATTTGGAAATTATTATGCTACAATTTCGTGATTTTATCTAGCTTTGCTATAATAATTATTACATAGTAAAGGGTGAACGATTTTATGGATTTAGAAAAATTAAAAGACTATCAAAAACATATTCGAAATTTTGCGATCGTGGCACACATTGATCACGGTAAATCAACTATTGCTGACAGAATTTTGGAATTAACTGATACTGTTAGTCAGCGTCAACTTAAGAATCAAATGTTAGATGATATGCCGCTCGAACGCCAACGGGGAATTACTATCAAGATGAACTCTGTTGAAGTTAAATACCATGCTGAAGATGGTGAAGACTATATTTTCCACTTAATCGACACACCAGGGCACGTAGACTTCTCTTATGAAGTATCACGCTCTTTGGCTGCTTGTGAAGGGGCTTTGATGGTAGTTGATGCTTCTCAAGGTGTACAAGCTCAAACTTTAGCTAACACCTATCTAGCAATTGATGATGATTTGGCAATTTTGCCAGTTATCAATAAGATTGACTTGCCATCAGCTGATGTTCCTAAAACAAAGGAAGAAATTGAAGAGATGCTCGGCTTAGATGCTTCTGAAGCTGCTGAAGTTTCAGGTAAAACTGGTCAAGGCATCAAGGATATGTTGGAAAAAGTGGTTAAGGACATCCCGGCGCCAGCTGGTGATATTGAAGCACCACTGAAAGCCTTAATTTTTGATTCAAAGTATGATGATTATCGTGGTGTGGTAATGTCCGTTAAAATTGAAGATGGCATGGTTAAGGCAGGCGATCGGATTCAAATTATGAATACCGGTAAGGAATATGAAGTTACCGAGGTTGGTGTTTCAAGTCCTCATCCAATTAAGAAGGATGTCCTGATCGCCGGGGATGTAGGCTACATTACTGCTAATATCAAGTCAGTTCGTGAAACTCGGGTTGGTGATACGATTACTCAAGCAGATAATCCTACTGCAGAAGCTCTGCCAGGCTATCGTCAAATTCCACCAATGGTATATTCAGGTATGTATCCTGTTGATAATCGAGACTATGAAGATTTAAAGGAAGCCTTGCAAAAACTACAACTGAATGATGCTGCCTTGGAATTCGAACCAGAAACTTCAACGGCCTTGGGCTTTGGTTTCCGTTGTGGCTTCTTAGGCTTGCTTCACATGGATGTAGTTCAAGAAAGATTAGAGCAAGAATTTGATCTTGACTTGATCATGACAGCGCCATCGGTTGATTATCATGCAATTATGAACGATGGTTCAACTAAGGTTATCGATAACCCGTCTGATTTACCTGATGCAGGGGAATACAAAGAAGTGCAAGAGCCTTATGTTAAGGCAGAGATTATGGTGCCAAATGACTTTGTTGGTCCGGTAATGGAACTTTGTCAACGTAAGCGTGGCGAATTTGTCACTATGGATTATCTTGATAAGTATCGTGTGAATGTTATTTACAACATGCCATTAGCTGAAATTATTTTTGACTTCTTTGATGATTTAAAGTCATCGACTAAGGGTTATGCTTCATTAGACTATGAAATTACAGGTTACCGCGCAACTGATTTAGTTAAGATTGATATTTTGCTTAACAAGGAGCCAATTGATGCCTTGAGCTTTATTGCTCACAGATCGGAAGCTCAAGACCGGGCTCGACAAATGACTTCAATGCTGAAGAAACTAATTCCACGGCAAAACTTTGAAGTAGATATTCAAGGTGCAATTGGTGCTAAGATTATTTCTCGTGCAACCATTAAGCCATATCGTAAGGATGTTACTTGGAAGATTCATACTGGTGACCCAGATCGTCGTGCTAAATTGCTAGAAAAGCAGAAACGTGGTAAGAAACGCATGAAGGCTGTTGGGCGGGTAGAAGTGCCTCAAGATGCCTTTATGGCAGTGTTGAAGATGAACGATGATGATATCAAAGGTAAATAAAAATGGCTAAAAATAAAAAAAATAGTGTAAGTACAATTTTACTTAGAGTTGCTGCTATTATTTTATTGCTTGTTGGTATTGCTTTGATATTTAACAAACAGATCAGTGATCAATTAATTCATCATAATCAACAATCTACTTTAAGTGGAATAAATAGAAAGACGATTGAGGAAAACAAAAAGAAAAAAGGAATGTATGATTTTAGTAAAGTTAAGTCTTTAGGCATTGCACAAGCAGCAAGATCACAAGTGAAAAAGACTTCTGGTGCGATTGGTGCGTTAGCTATTCCCGATGTTAATATGTATTTACCGATTATGTTGGGGATGAGTGATGATGCAATGTCGACTGGTGGCGGCACGATGCGAGCCGACCAAGTAATGGGTAAGGGAAATTATCCTCTTGCAGGTCACTACATGACAGCAAAAGGTATTCTTTTCTCACCACTTGAAGATGTTAAAAAAGGTGAGTTAGTTTATTTAACTAATCTTAACAAAGTATATGTCTATCGAATTTATATGAAAAAGATTGTTGATCCAACTGCGGTTTGGCTAGTCGATAATACTAAGAAGAATATTGTAACTTTGATTACTTGTGCTGATGGCGGTAAGAATCGTTGGGCAATTCGGGGTAATCTGATTAAAACTGAAAAGGCTAACAACAATAATCTTAAGGTTTTTAAATTAAAATAAAAATTTACAATCTTTAATCAGATTTAGATTTGCGATAAAATTATAAATAGATTTTGTAATAAAGACACTCAACAATGAGTGCCTTTTCGTTTTGATGAGAGAACATAAGGTGTTTGATAATTAATGAAATGGCAAGAAAGAATAGCTGATGAATTAGCACCAGACTTGATTGAGAAATATCAACTAGGTCCCATTGCAGCCAAACTTTTTGCATTGCGGGGTATTAATACAGACGAAAAACTTGATTTTTGGTTTAATGCAACAGAAGAAAATCTGGCTGATCCAGCGTTAATGCATGACATGGATAAGGCAATTAACCGAATTAATCAAGCAATTGATAGCGGCGAAAAGATTACAATTTATGGCGATTATGATGCTGATGGAATTACTGCAACGACTATTATGACTGAAACCCTAAGCATTTTGGGCGCTGATGTTCATTATTTTATTCCTAATCGCTTCAATGATGGGTATGGTCCTAATATGGACCGCTATCAAGATATTGTAGCTGATGGAACCAGATTGATTATCACTGTTGATAATGGTGTTACTGGGGTCGAGGAAGTCAAATATGCTCAAGAACATAATGTTGATGTAATCATTACAGATCATCATACTTTTCAAGAAAAGAAACCGGCAGCTTATGCTACTGTTCATTGTAATTATCCTGGCCAAAAATATCCTTTTGATGATTATTGTGGTGCCGGAGTAGCTTACACGATTTGTCGTGGTCTAATGCAGGATACTATGCCTGAGCTGCTAGATTTGGCTATGATCGGAACTATTGGCGATATGGTTAAGGTGACCGGAGAGGGGCATATTATCGTTAAGCGTGGTTTAGAGATGCTTAATCAGACAGATCGTCCTGGCTTGCGCGCTTTAGTCAAAAATGCTGGTTTGACTTTAGGCAGTATTAATGAAACTGATGTCGGCTTTAATATTGCTCCTCGATTAAATGCTGTAGGACGATTAGATAATGCCAACTTGGCAGTTGAGCTTTTGCTAAGTGATGATGACCTTGAGGCCCAAAAAATTGCAGATAAGATCGAAGAATTAAACAATAAACGGAAAGAATTAACCACCGAAGTCTATGACAAATGTATGACGTTAATTCATAAAAATAGCTGGCAAAAACAAAATACTTTGGTTTTATATGACCCTGAATTTCACGAAGGTGTGTTAGGTTTAGTAGCTAATAAGATCGTTGAAAAGACACATAAACCCACGATTGTTTTGACTAAAAATGATGCAGGTGAGGTTAAAGGCTCAGGTAGGTCATTTGCTGGTTTCAACTTGTTTGATGCTTTAAATCCGATCAAGGATCAATATTTAACCAAATTTGGTGGCCATGATTTTGCCTGTGGTTTATCATTAGAAGAAAATCAGATTGCGCCATTACGGGAAAAATTTGAAGATGACTTTCATGTTGAAGGTGGTCTTGAGACTAAAAAATATGACATGGAATTGCCTATGCAGGGCTTAACTCCGCAGACACTAGCACAAATCAATCAAGTAGGTCCATTTGGGACAGGTGACACGCAGCCAATCTTTAGTATCTCTAATCCAACAATCACTCATTTCTTTAAAATGGGTAAAGATAAGAATCATGTCAAATTTACGGTTGCTAAAAAAGGCGGTAACTTATCAGTTGTTGGATTTAATAAAGGCTTTTTGAATAATAATCTTTTGCCGTTTATTTCTCAAATTTTTGTTCAATTATCATTAAATACTTATCGAAATCAAGTTTCTTTACAAGGAATCATGACCGGACTAGCTTTTGCTTCACCAAAATTGGCAGTGCCAACGCCAGTTGTTGACTTACGCCAAGAGAAATATGTTATGGGCTTCGCGGACCGCTACCTGTTATTTGATCAAAAAAATATTCCGATTGTTCGCAACCGACTACAGATCGATGAAGACAAGATCTCTTTAGTTAAAGATTATGATCAAACTGGTGAAACAGTTGCATTATTAGATGTGCCACGCAATCAGATTGAATTAAATGCTGCATTGGAGAAAGATTATCAACAAATCTATTTACGCTTTTTGCTTGATCAATTGCCTGTTGAACAAATTCCCGCTAAAAATTATTTTGGAGCTGTTTTAAAATATATTTATAGCCACCCTACGTTAAAGCCAGCAGATTACCGTACAGTTGCACCTTATTTGGGACTAGATTATGATAGTGTGCTTTTCATTTTACGAGTTTTCTTTGAATTAGGCTTTGTAAAATTGGATGAAGGTAAATTGGTAGGAGAGCCTTCTCCTAAAAAACAGCCGCTGACAGCTTCTAAATATTTAATGGGAACTTCTTCTCAGATTAAATTTGTTAATCAACTAAGAACTATGCCTAGTCAACGTTTGATTACATATGTTAATAATTTGACAAATAAATAGATAACTATTCTGTTTTCAGTGCTTTTATCGTTAAAATTTGTTAAAATATACTGGTCAAAAGCGTTTGAACACAAACACAGAGAATTTTGGAGGTTATGCTTCTTATGGCAGTTGATTTTAGTAAATATATTGCAAGTGTTAAGGATTTTCCTAACAAAGGCATCATTTTTCGCGATATTACACCAATTTTGCAAGATGGTGAATTGTATCGTGCCGCTACTCACGAATTAGCAGAATATGCAAAGAGTAAAAAAGCAGATGTAATTGTTGGGCCTGAAGCACGTGGTTTTATTGTAGGTTGTCCAGTAGCTACTGAGTTAGGTTTAGGTTTTGTACCTGCAAGAAAGCCACATAAGTTACCAAGAGAAGTTGAACGTGCTTCCTATGATTTGGAATATGGTTCAAACAGTTTGGAAATGCACAAGGATGCGATTAAACCTGGACAAAGAGTGGTTGTCTGTGATGACTTGATGGCTACCGCAGGTACTTTAAGAGCTTCTAAAGAGCTAATTGAAAACCTTGGTGGTAAGTTAGTCGGTGCCGCATTCTACATCGAATTGCCAGATTTACACGGTAGAGATAAATTACCTGATGTTGATATTTATTCACTTGTTCAATATCATGGTGCTTAAAATAGAATAAACTTATCAAAATAGGGAACTAGATCAGATAGATTTAGTTCCCTATTTTTTTATTATTAGAGCAAGTTGATTTTTAATTATGCATTATTTTTTGACAAAACCAGCATCAAACCAGACGTTGCTGTTATATTTAACTGACCAACCAGTTACATTTGCATTAACAGCGGTTAAAGTATAGCTATTAGAAGTTGGAACAAGGTAAGCTTTATCATACATCCATCTTTGCCATTTTCTAAATGCAGTAATCCTATAGGCAGTATAAAAAGGATTTTTTGCTGTCAATTTCGTCTAGTAATTTGTTGTTAGTTTTAGAAACAAAACGCGCAAAATTTAATTGTGAGTTTTGACCATAGAGACTGCTTGGTGAAGCATCCTCTAAGCCCTAGCCACCTTCAAAGACATCGATCCTTGGATCTGCAGCCTTGATGGCTTGAACCCATGAATTAAACTCCATTGGTCTACCGTCAAGTAATCGTACATTCAAGCCGATCTTTTTCCATTGTTGAATATAATTAGTCCATACAGATCCTGCATTACTAGAGGAGGCACGAACTGCCAAATTAATTGTTAGTGGTTTACCATTAGGTTGCCGTCTGAATTTAACACCTTTTTGATATTTATAACCCGCCTTATCAAGTAAGTGTTTAGCTTTACTGAGATTATAAGGATAACCAGGAATGCTACTGTCATGAAATTGCCCATATTGCTCGGGAATCGTAGTATTAACACGAAAACTAAGATCATGATAAAAGCGGCGATTAATCGTATCAATGTTCATGGCATATAACATTGCTTTTCTTAAGGCTATATTATTCATCTTGCTATGCTTGTCCTCAACATTTTTACCAAGTTTACTATCCCAACGGCCTACGCGAAAAGCAAGATAACCATAACCTAGATCTTTTTTACCAATAAAATTGACCCCTTTAGTATTTTTGACTTGATCGTATTCAGAATTGATGACATCAGCTACGTCAAATTTATGACTCTTGATTGCTTGAGAAACATTATTTTTACTGATAACGGAAATGTTGACGTGTTCAAAATTAGGCTTACCGCGCCAATAATAAGGATTGCGCGACCATGTAGTCGATTGGCCGAGTACCAATTTATCTAGTTTAAATGGGCAAAAAATAACGGTTTTTTACGTACTTTGTCACTAGAAATTAGTTTATCAAACGGAACATTTTTTAAATAGTGATAAGGTGCAGCGTAATTCCAGATATAGCTATTGCCGACTTCTAACATAGCCGGAACCATTTCCTTAAAGTGTAGGACCACTTTCTTTCCGTTAGGTCCGTCTGGTAATTCAATCCCTGAAATTTTATTAGTTTTTCCATGATGATATTCAGACACTCCTTTTAAATCTTCTAAGTTAGAATTGTACATAGTAGTATTAACTTTAGAATTTGCCAGAATTTCATAAGCATATTCAACATCTTTAGCAGTAACGGGTTTACCGTCAGACCAACGAACATTTTTCTTGACTACAATTGTTGCAGTTTTAGATTGTTGATTTAACTTTAGTGTAGCGGCACCTAGATTGTTATATTGTCGATTTTTATCATGGGCAAATAAACTTTCTTCACCTGGATCGCTGACGGTCTGATCGGGACCAGTATCAGATAATTCAGCTAAAAAGATTCCAGTAAATGGAGAATCTACTTCTAGTGCGTAGGTTAAAGTTCCACCTTTTTTGATATGCCTCTTGGGCACAGACTCTTTAAAATGCTCGTCCGCTAAACTGGTTTTCTGTGGGCTGAATTGCCACAAGCAGATAATACGAAGGATGACGACAATAACATAAATGACAAAACTTTGGTTTTTGAATGCATATTTTTACCTCCTCTGAAAAACCAAAGCAGCTAGATAAAATTAAAACGCCCTATAGACCAAGTTGATCTAATAGGGCGTTGATTTAACACGGTACCACCTAAATTTTCAATAAAAGTATTGAATCTTAATTCACATACAGTCATTTTAAAACGACGATATGCTACCGCGATAGAGGGCGGTCCCTAAAATTGCTAAATGTTCACAATTTTAGCTCAAAGGTGATATTTAGTAAAAAATAATTGTCTTTTTTCACCAACCAAAGACTCTCTGAAATTATTTTCACTTTGCTAAATGTCCTTATCAAAGCTGCAAATTATTGTTTTGTATGCCTAATAATACGCGGCTAATTTAAATAGTCAACTTAAAAATATTAAAAAGGAGTAGTTAAAATGAGTTAAAACCTTGGTAGACTTTAGGTTGCCTTATTTAAAATATTATTTAGTAAATAAAATAAATTTTAGTAAAAACAAGTCTGGATATTTTTAAAGCAAAAATGCTAAAATATTAATTATTAATAAAAAGGAGGTTGTACTCTTGGCTACAATTAAAGATATTGCTGAACAAGCCGGTGTGTCAGCTGCAACTGTTTCACGCGTATTAAACTATGATCAGACTTTAGCAGTTAATAATACAACTAAGCGAAAAATTTTTGCAGTAGCAGAAAAGTTGAATTATCAAAAAGGTACACGAAAAAAGCGTAGTAAAAATAAATTTATTGCGGTTGTGCTATGGTATCGACCTGAACAAGAAATAAAGGATACATATTACTATTCGATTCGTCTGGGAATTAATGAGCAAGCTAGAATTTATGGCTATACGACAAGAGTTTTTTATCAAGGGGATGCTTGGACAGATCTAGTCAAGGCAGAGGGCATAATAGTTATTGGTTCCAATCAACTTACAGCTATACAGCTGAAAGAAATTAAGTCGTTTAGACGACCACTAGTTTTTGTAGGACGCAATACTTTAGCAGAAGGATATTGCTGTGTTTATTCAGACTTTCATTTATCAATCAAAGACATTGTGGATCACTTTATTAAAATGGGTCAGAAAGACATTGGGATGCTGGTTGGTGACCTTAATGATGATTACGACAAGGAGAATTTGATTGATTTTCGGTTCCAAGATTTTGAGTTTTATGCTAGAAAACTGGGTTTATTTGACTTGAGCAAAATTTTCGTAGGCAAATTTACTCCTGAATCAGGGTATGATGTTGTCAAGAAAGCTATTGATTTAGGTAAAAAGATGCCTGCTGGTTTGATTGTGGCTAATGATGCCATGGCTATAGGTGCTTTAAAGGCACTGCGTGAAGCAAATCTTTCAGTACCAAACGATGTGAGTGTTATTTCCTTCAATGACACGACTGCAGCAAAGTTTGCTAATCCAGCTTTAAGTAGTGTACATGTTGATACTCATGCGATGGGCGCGATGGGGATGCAGGTTTTGCAACAAATATTGAATAGTGATCAAATGACGCCATATAAGGTCGTTTTTAAGACGACTTTAATTTTGCGTGAAAGCAGTTTGAATTAAAAGAAGATTGATTTATCAGATTTTGAAATTAAGATAAATCGATCTTTTTTATTTGTTGCATAGATTTTCATTTTTTCGAATAAAAACTTTTGTTCAGTTTTTTATTGACACTTAGAACGTATGTTTATATAATTAAAAGCATCAAACAGATGTGCGCTAATAATATAATGACATATTCATGTTTTTTAATCATGGAACAGTTTTAGCAATTATTGAAAGTTATTGATTAACAGGTTGGGAAAGAAGTGAAATGAGCGTTTGGAATGTATATATTGATGAGACTTATCTTGATAATATTCAGCAGGCAAGAATTATCACTTCTTTCTTTGCTATCGATGCCAATGAATCTAGGAGAGTAATTGCTAATTTCCCAGGATTTTACAACTCAAACCATACGGCTGACAGATTTTCTGCC